>CAIXHD010000426.1 GCA_903919065.1 uncultured Bacteroidota bacterium | reverse complement strand
GTGACATAGGTGCCGCTTGTGCATTGATAATGAATGATTTCGCCTGTCGAATATCCCAGTGAGTATATCGATTGAAGGGATTTTAGCCTTGGCTGGGAAGGATTGTTGAGATTGTTCTGGTTGTTGTGATTGTTGAATCCCGAGCTCAGGTATTGAATCCGGTTTCCGGAACCGGATGCACCCGTACAAATGACCTTATAACCGGTGGTTCCCTGGTCGGTTTTCTGGCTGACCAAATAAATGCCCGCAGTGTTGATAGATAGAGCAAATGAATTTTCCCCGGTTTGGACAAAAGCATCCGTTTCAGCTACAACCTGGCCAACCAGGTTCTGAACCATCCAATGTACCGTTTGAGGCTTTTGAACAATGGTGGTCACAGTTGCCTGACCCGAAAACGGATTTGGAAAAACCAATCCCAAATCGGAAAATTCAGAAACCGATGAAATCCCGGTTTTGGGGGTCAGGATCAAGGTGGCACCGCCGGGTAAAGTAACACTTTGGCTGGTTGCCAGGTTGGTAGCTTTAACGCTGTCGATCCGGGTGGCTTCTCCGGTGCCGGTAAAGGTGATACTGATATTTTGGCCGAAAGACAAGAGGGCAGAGAACATCATTACGAACAGTGGTAGAAATCGTATCATGAGGATAGAATTAAGTTTGACAATAAGGGAATAACCGTTTTAACCTTATATAAAGGTCGTCCGGAAAGCAAGGCGGTGCATAGCATTATTCAATCGAAAACTTGCAGTATTCAATCTTTTAGTATTGATTTTGGTACAGCTCCTTGCAATATTCAACCAATTCACCTTTAAGGCGTTCGATGATAAGCGAAATTCCTGATCCGGATGGATTAAAATGATGCTGCTATTTATTTGTTCGATAAGTCAACCTGATACTCCGGATTGGAAATGATCTCCTTGAATTTTTCATTATTTCTTACCGGGTCCCAGAATGGATCCAGTTTTAAGATTTCAACAGTCCAAAAACCAGAATGCTTTATTACCTGATCAAGTTTAATTAGGGCGTCGTCGTATTCTTCAACCATTATTAAAATTCTGACCATATCCATCTCACGCCAGTACCCATACATCGCATCATTTGAAGAATTAAGGATCTCCAAAGCTTTTCTACCTGCTCGCAGGGCTGGTTCTTTCATGCCCAAACCGGCATAGGCAATTCCAAGGTGAGCATAAAGGTGATAATCGTAAACGGAATCTTTGATTTTTTTAAGCAATAACTCCCTTTCCATCTCAAAATAACTCATTGCCATGGTATTATCGGAAATGGTGCGATATATTAATCCCAAATGCAGGTTTTTCGTATAAGATACGAGTGGGTGTTCAATGGTACCCTCCGGTAGTAATTGGGTAATTTGAATAGCCTTACCATAATTTCTTTCCAGAATTGCCAACCAGGTCTTGTTTAGCTTTACATCCTGAGAATCCATTACTTGTTCGCAACCTGAAAGAAATTCCCTTGCTTTTTGCAACTGCCCAGTAGTAATATATAATCCTAATAAGTAGTCGTATAGATTTTTTGCTGAGGGATTTAAATCAATTGCCTTATTATAGTAATTATCAGCTTTTAGGTACTCATGAAGAACTTCGAGTATAATTGCTGCTTGCAACCGATATCGCCAGTTTGAAGGGTTTAGCCTGATCGCATGCTCAGTGTTTTTTAATGCTTTTCCGTATTCACCCATCCTCGAAATCAGGGCTCCAATCCAAAAATAAATCGCATCGTCATTGGGGTATTCGGTTTGCAGCTTCTCCAACAGCTGAAGTGATTTTGAATAGTTGCGTTTGCACTGATAATAATAACTGGCTTCTTCAATCCGTACCTCCTTTAAACCGGGAGACAAGCCTAACGCTTTATCAAGGTATTTTCCTGCCAGTGCCAGAGTTTCGTCGCTTCCGTCATTAAAATTCCAGAATAAATACCGGTAGCACCTTGCCAATCCCACCCATGCTAACGTATAATCGGGATCGATCTTAACCGCTTGTTCGTACATCCGGATGGCAAATACCATATCATTTTTCTCATTGCTGCGCTTGAAGTAATCATTCCCACGCAGATAATAATCATATGCTGTCAGATCGGAGGTTGATGGGCTTTCCATGAGCAATTTTTCCTCGGGTGATACAGCAACATGGATCTTGCTTGCTATGGTCTGAGCCACTTCACTCTGAACGGTAAAAATGTCTTTCCATTTAACTGTATATCCAAGACCCCATTTATGAACTCCCGTTCTGGCATTTATTAATTGGACCCTTAATTTTGCACTATCCTCATATTTCTGAAAAGTGCCTTCAAGAATATATTTAACATTCTGTTCCTTGCCTATGGTTTGCATGGTTTTGCTGGTTGCCCGGTATTGTTCCACCGATGTTCTGGACAATACCTGGAAATCCCTATCCCTTATCTCAAAAAGGCGCAGCAGGATTTCATCCTGCATTCCATCAGCAAGATATTGTTCTTGAGGATCATCGCTTAGCGATTTAAACGGCAGCACAGCTATGGATTTTTCCTGGTTGGCATTGCCCAGAATAATCACAAAAATAAGGAAGAACAAAACGACCAGGAAGCCTGATGCGGCAGCGAAGAGAAACCGTCCGTTCAGCTTTTTCCACTCCGGCTTTTTCTCCCCATTCTTACCTGATTCCGATGTAGGACTTGATATTTCAGAGCTTTCTTTACTGTCGTTTTTCTCCGGAATATTGACCCTCATTTTCTTTACTTCCCCGGGAGGATACCCGTAATATTCGTGGAAACAATTAGTAAAATAGGCTGGGGAGTTAAATCCGGTTTGATAGGAAACTTCCGCTGCCGTCATTCCTTCCTGTTTCATTAGTTCGAGGGCCTTCCTAAGCCGAATTTCCTTAATGAAATGGATAGGTGATTTCGTCGTCAGGGCATGAATTTTACGGTACAGGCTGGCGGTGCTTATCCCCATCTCACGGGCCAACTCTTCCACACCAAAGTGGCAATTGCTGATGTTTTCCTCAGTGATTGCAGTAATCTTTTCAATGAAGGACTTGCCCATAGTGGATATCTTACTGGTGATCTTCACCAACAATTTCAACTAGCCTGTTATTGAACTTTTGAAGGTTATTAATCCATTCATCCCAAAAAGGTAACGAAGAATTTTTAGACCACCAAATTGTCTTTATGGATGATACCAATTGATCGAAATTGGGTTATGAAATTTGAACGCGTATTGGTTATTATCTCTGTCAACTATTATTTATCAACCAAGTTTATTAATTGTACTTTTATTTAACGATTATTTATGTTCAGGCAGCTTACCATACGCAATGAAGATTTCAGAAGATGGGTTGAGTATGCCGAGAACTCTCCAACCTTAAGTTTAACAGGAGCCAAATAACAATGGGCAAAACAAAAGAAGAAGCTCCAAAAACTTATTACTTAAGAGCGGTATCGTTCATGGACACCGGAAGCCCACAAGGATTAAAAGCCTGAGAAAGGTGAAATGGTAAATAACTCTGTCGACGATTTTTCGTCAAGCAACTACATTAATATTATCTTAATTTAACGATTGCAAGTTGAGTTCTTTGGAAGCATAACATCGCACAATGCACTAATATGCTGAACCTAGATAAAACGGTACCGTGGTGGATTGTGAAAGAGGTGAAATCAGGTGGTTCTGTATTATTAAAGGGATACATTTACTGTCTGTAAATACTCAGGTTAATCCTGTCCAAACAAATATTGAAATGAAGAAAAAAATCGTCTTATCCATTCTTTTCATTTCCTGTGTTTTATGCGTCCAAGCTCAATCCTCTGGCACAAATGATGGCTGGCTGGGAGAATTTAAGGGAGGTATCCGGATTCAAAAAGCCCAGAAGCTTTATTGGGAAAATGGGTTGTCTTTTGATTTTTCCAGTCCAAAGATCGCGGACAGCCGTATTCATCTTGGGGTGAGCTACGTAACGACCAGGCTTGGAAGCGCTATAGGTTCCAACGCTATTAAGCAGGACAACTTTCTTATCAGTGCCGGTTACCACTTTCGTCATCAAAAGCAATTTCAGCCTTTTATCAGATTGAATACCGGGTACTTTCATGCTGATTATGAAGAAGATATTTTTGATGGACTACCAGACCAAGCTTTCCTGTTTTCAATTGATGCGGGATTGTCCTATGAATTCAGGATTCCACTTACTTTCAGTTTAAGCGCAGGGTATAATCTGATTTCTGGAAACGGTTCCTCCGGACCGGGAACATTGTTTCCTGTGTTCTATCAAATGAGTCTCTTCCACACATTATTAACCAAGAAATAGCATGGCAGCCACAAATAGGTTTCTCAGAGTATCGGTAATCTTTTTACTGGTTATGTCAGCCTGTTCCAAAAGCCCGGAAATTAATAATGCAACGATGCTCGACGGGGACCAGCTCTTTGATCCATCGCTTTACCATCCGGAAAAATATCTTGTTTCAGTAGCTATCGAAAACCCAAGTGCAGTTCAAAAAAACACACCAGTTATTATTGCGGTTCATGGTTTATCAGCATCAACTTTTGAATGGGATGAATTTCGGGCCTATTGTAATGCAAAAACCAATATTCTGGTTTCACAAGTCCTTTTGGGGGGACATGGCCGTACATACGAGGATTTCAAAAAATCAACCTGGGAAGACTGGCAGGAACCCATTATGACTGAATACAATGCTCTTTGCGACAAAGGATATACCAACATAAACTTTGCCGGTGCTTCAACGGCATGTCCCTTGGTGATGGACTTGATAAAAAAAGGTAAAATAGGTGAAAATGGAATGAAGCATATTTTTCTGGTTGATCCTATTGTCGTTCCTTCATATAAAATGCTGACCATTATCGGAGTAACGGGCCCGATGATGGGTTATCTGGAAGCTACGAATACGCCAGCGGAAGAGGGTCACTATTATCATTTCCGGCCACAGGAAACAATGAAACAATTGATGGATTTAACACAGATAATCCGCAAAGATCTTCAGAAAGGATTTAATCTGCCTTCAGGTACCGGGATGAAAGTATATAAATCGATCCATGACCCTGTTGCAGAGGCTGTAAGTGCCGTCCTTATATACAAAGGACTAAAAAACAGCGATGGATCAAATATTGATATCGAAATGATTGATTCAGACCTCCATGTTGTGACCCGACTGGCGGGGCGTGATGATATTACGCAACACGACAGAGATATCCAGACACATGTTTTTGACGATATGTATCAGATTCTTATGCAATAGAGTGGACTCGAATAAAATTGTAATTTCTTATGAAAAACATAGTAAAAATATTGATAATAAGTACATTAACTAATTTTCTGTTTCAATACTGCGGATTGCCTACCTCTCAGGAAATCGGATTGAAGTTTTCGACGGAGAAGTCTGCAATCCCGGAAAGTCTGAGCTGGCGCGAAATCGGATTAGCTAAAGAAATGTTCAATCAAAAAGAAAAAATCGTGGTTATCAGTGGCGGCGACAACCCGATCCCCCTCGATAGATGGGAGGGTTTTAAGCCTTCATTCCCCTGGAAGAAGAATATCGACAGGCACTTGCTGTTCCGGAAAACCTGTTTCTACCGTTCACCGGGCACCAACGTCAATTGCAACGGCCCCGGCTGTTTTCACCAGCGGGAGTATAAAGGCTATTCCTGGATTGAGCTTGCAGAGCCGGTCTGCATTGATTTCATCCCGGACAGGACCGATATCCTGAAACCCGCAATTGGCCATCTGGTCATAAAAACCATCAAAAAAGCACAGGCACTGATGTTTACTGACAGTATATACCAACTCACTGACAACAGGGGGAACTTCTATGTCATGCATGCTTTTGAAAACAACGGACCCGACACGACAGCTGCGCTACCTGAAGGTTGGACACTTCGAAAAGTTTTTTTGACAGAACCTTTGATCGTTTCACCTTTCGGAGGCGGCAACGAATGCTATTTCAACATTGTCGGCGATAATCTGGGTCAGGGTTACCATCAATACATCTTTGCCGATAAATATTATCCTTCCCAGCCGTAAAACATTCCCAAAAACCATGCATTTGTTCTGATCGGGGCACTGGACCAGAATTTGGCTTCTTCTGAATTTCCATTATAGCCATTAACATAATTATATGCAGTTGTGGCAGAGCCTTCCGAAGAAGGACTTACTGTCGGCAGGTAGGCAAGATTCTCTGCCATCCAGGTCTGTGTGCCGATCCTGACCTGTTTATAAACATGATTATAAAATAAAACCTGATGTCATGTATGCGATTTTTTGCCCATCAGGAGAAATACTTGGTTGCTTGGCCAGACTGGATAATCTGAATCCATGGGCAGTCTTTTTATCAATATCTAAAACATAGAAGCCACTGCAATTTGTGAGTATGAATGCCAGGAAGAGGAAATAAAAGACGATGTGGATGGTGGTTTTTATTAACGATGGATAAAAGTTATAGACTCGACATCAATAAAAATCCAAGGGTAAACCGATAGAACAAAGTCTGCAAACGATTTCGCTAGGCTTTCTTTACTCATACATTGTACTTGTGTCGGACAATGTGAGGTCCAATAAAAATTCAGCAATTTTTAAGGAAGTATCTTCCACAAAACGTTCTCCATTTTCAGAATTTGCAAATCGGGGATTTCCTACTCCGGTACTTTCAGAAATGGCGGTCCAGGATCGTTGTGCCCATGCCCAGCGCTCCTTAAAACCTTTAGCTTTAAAAACCTTTGCTTTTCCATCGGCTGCTGTATCCAAAGGCATTACAAATTCAGGGGCAAAATGCATCATCACGCTGGTTTCCATCTCTCCGGCATGGTCACCAGGCTCAGTAAAATAAGCTTCAGCATTGCAAACTTTCCACCAATCAATGGTACAAATAAAAATGTCGGAATGTTTTACCGAAAGCTCCCGGATAATTGGAATAAAATTATTCCCTCCGTGGCTATTGATGATTACGAGTTTTTTTATAGCATGTCTTTTGAGGTTCTCTACCAGATCGTTAAGCAGGATTAATTGCGTTGAAGGAAGGATATTAAGGCAAAACTTCAAATCGAGTTGACCTGTATTCACCCCCCAGGGCACTGTTGGAAGCACTATCACTTTTGCACCTTTCTCCCATGCTAAACCGGCACTTTTTAACGCAATTGACTCAGCCTGGATAACATCTGTTGAAAAAGGCAAATGGTAATTATGAGGTTCAGTGGCACCCCATGGTAATATTGCCAAATCATAGGGCTGGTCCTTTATTTCCAGCCAGGTGCTTTGAGCCAGGATATATGGTTTTTTTTTCATACTCTTTTCATCGGTTGATCCTGATAAAAAGTAACCAAAAATTTTAAGACCACCAAATCATCTTTTGGGATGATCCGTCTGATCGAAATTGGGTTGAGAAATCCGAAAAAATTCCTCTCCAGATCTGGTTTTTTGCTTGTTGGAATCGGTGTAATAATCTTTCTCCTCTTCGCCTTAAAAATGCTGGGTTAGCCACATTTATTCACCAGGGTCCAATAATCTTATCGAGTACTGCCATGAAAATCCCTGCAATCAGGGCAGTGAAAAATCCGAGTCCTATACAAATTCTTTTTAACTCAGTTTCTTTTTTTTTCGAAAACCGGCATATAAGTGCCGCCAATGCAGCTCCCAGTCCCGGAACGACAACAAATCCACCAAATAAAATATCAAGAAAAATCACTCCGGGCAGACTTCGTATTGCAGCAAGAACTCCGCTTTCATAGCCTGAAAAAGGTATAGGGAACCTCCATATTAATGCTAATAGAAAAGCAACTGGAAACTGACTGATCAATGCTGAAATTGCTCCGATTTTAGCTCCTTTTTTTGCTTGCATGACAAGAGTTTCAGATTTGTAAGTTCACAGATGGCTGTCAGCAATTAATCTCGTATGCAGCGGACAGAAAAACCCCTGTTTTCCGATCTTCACGGTTTTATATGAGTGATTATCGCGGGTATCTTCAAAAGTGCCGCTATTGCCGGAAATTAGCATCGCTCTGCTGCATCCGATCAAGATTAGCAATAAAAGAAAAGTCAGGGATTTCATCTGATTCTCAATTTTAATTTGATACGAGGTACAGTCCGACAATGAAAATAAAGATAGGCTTTTCATGGATATGCTAAAGAAAACCGGAGGGTCAGTCGAGCTACAAAAAAGGAGTAATAGTAAACCTGCAGCTTAGCTTAACTCAATTTCCGGATTTAGGTAGTAATTACTCTGGCTACCTGCACAGGGATGCTGATGGCGCAAAAGAGTCAGTATTTCACCTAGAGGTGACTGACCCGACGAAAACTCCGGAGGAGATTGTCGGCATTAAAGCCTAGTCATCTATCTGTTGATTAAGGCAATAACAATCGGATAGTTCCCCTCCTACTTTTAATAATTCTTATTTGTGGGTATTGTAAAATAGAATGTTGAACCTTTCCCTTCTTCGCTATCCACCCAAATTCTGCCACCCAGCATTTCCACGTAAGCTTTCGAAATAGACAAACCCAAGCCTGCACCTTCGTATTTGCGGGAAAGGGAATCGGTACCTTGCCTGAATCTTTCAAAAATGAATTCTTTTTGATCCGGGGAAATGCCCAATCCGGTATCTTTTACAAAAATTTGTAGAGACGGATAATTATCCGTCTCTACACGTTCACTTCCAACTTCGATAGAGCCCTGATGAGTAAACTTAAGTGCATTTTTAATAAGGTTGGTCAGTATGGCAAATACTTTTTCACGATCTGTGGTTAAAATGGCTTCTTTCATTGGGATAGAGCGGTCGAAAGAGAGGTCAAGTCCTTTTTGTGCAGCCTCTGGTTTAAAGAAAGTGCACAGGTATTCGATTTGCTCATTTATATTAGTCTCAATCAGACTGACTTTCAATTGTCCTGATTCTACCTTTGAGATGCTGATGATATCGTTGATGATATTGAGCAGGCGGGCACCACTTTTTTCGATGATCTGAATGTATTTTTCTTGCTCTGGACCGGTAAGATCAGGGTCTTTTAGAAGTTCAGTAAAGCCAAGAATACCGTTCATTGGTGTGCGGATTTCGTGACTCATATTGGCAAGGAAAGCAGATTTTAGGCGGTCGCTTTCCTCGGCATGTTCTTTTGCGAGGGTCAGTTCCAGCTCTGCTTTCATTTGACCTGTTATGTCCCAATTGGTACCGATCATGCGAACAGGAATCCTGTCGACGTTGCGCTGGACATTTCCAATTGCCCTGATAGTATGGATTGAACCATCAGGCCAAACAACCCTGAACCTGGTATCAAATTCTTTCTCGCCACTTAACGCCATTTGCATTTCAGCATCTTCCCTCACCACATCTTCGGGATGAAGCCCTGACCGCCAAGCCTCATAAACGCCTCCGAAATCATTTTTGTTGATTCCGTAAAGCGCAAACATCTGATCGTCCCACAACAGGGTGTTGTTTACAATATCATAGTCCCATACTCCTACACCACCGGCTCGTGTTGCCAAGGAAAAACGGGCAGATAATTGTCTCAGCTCTTCCTCGGCCCGCTTGCGGTCTGTGATATCTGCATTAAAGCCATACCAGGTAATACTGCCATCAGGTAATTTTTCGGGGGATGATCTGGAAAAAATCCATTGGATTTCCTTGCCGGGTATATGTACTCTAAACTCACAGGTAAAGTAAGTCAGATGTTCCGCTGAGTATTCAATGTCGCTGATTACCCTGACTGCATCGTCGGGGTGAATTACCCGGCCAATCGGCGTAAAGTCGTCAAGTACGTCTTCAGGGGAACATCCAAAAATATTTTTGATCCCTTCTGAAGCAATAGGAACACAATAAGTACCGTCCGGTCTTCGGGTAAATTGATAAATCAGGTCGGAAACGTTTGCCGATAGCTTTCTGAACTGGATGTCTTTTTCCCGAATCTTTTCTTCTGACAGCTTGTGCCTTGTAATATCGGTTGCCACTCCTTCAATCAATACTTCATCATCAACAATATTGCTTCCAATTGAGCGGTCACTCAGCCAGTGCCAATTGCCTTTCGCATCCAGAATCCGATATTCAATTTCAAAGGATTTGCCATTATTAAATTCACGAATAATCCCGCCAATACGGTTGCGGTCATCAGGATGGATGGATTCGTTCCACAATAAGGGGTGTTCATAAAGATGCTCCGCTGAATAACCCAACATCTGCTCCACACGTGGAGAGTAATAGATGCCACCTCGCTTATCTGAAAAGGTGTAAACGATATCTGGTGAGCCTTCCACTAATCGGCGATAGCGTTCTTCTTTTTCTGAAAGCTCAGCCTCCGCAAGTTTGCGTTCGGTGATGTCAATATGCTGAATAATGGCATTGGTTACTTTACCCTTCTGATCCAGGATCGGTGAAATATTAACATCCAGATCGGCTTTTGTGTTCTTACCCAGCTGAAAACCTTCGAGGGTGGCAGTATCATATGACAGGACAAAGCGGACGGTTGCGCCTTTCTCAAATACGTCCATGACCAGTGGCAGGAAGCCTTGTTCTTTAATGATGTTGTCATGGAAAATATTGTACTTTCCTATTACTTCTTCATCCTTCAGGGTTAGAATATCCCGGCAGGCTTGATTCATCCGTAACATGGTTCCTCGTTCATCAGAAATCCACAGGGCTGCAGGACTTTTTTCAATAATGCTATTCAGGAAATCCTGCGAATGGCGCAATGCTTCTTCTATCTGCTTACGTTCAGTAAGGTCCTGATGGATAGCCAGAAAATATTGTTGTTCTCCAATGGTAATGATGCTAACAGTATTGCTAAAAGTGAGGATATGCCCATCTTTGTGGTAATGCTCAACTTCAAAATGAACTACTTCGCCGGTAAATATGCGCTGCATAATGGCTCCACGTGCATTAAATGCATCTTCCCTGAGCACATCCAATTCCGAAATGTCCATGTTTTTAAGTTCGTCCACGGTGTAACCGTGCATACGGGCAAAAGAATGGTTTAAATCGGCAATTTTCCCTTCCATTGTCAGTAACAAGAGACCTTCATTTGCCTGATCGAAAAGGTTGTGATAGAGCAATTCACTTTTAACCAATTTATCCTGAGCGTGAATGAGCCCGGTGATATCAATATCATTGGCCTCTTTCAATGAATCATATTTTTGTTGTAATTCATTTAATTCAACAATGAGTTCTTCTTTGGTTTTGCTTTGAAAATTCATGCCTCGGCTTGGTTGTAAGGATTTGGTCATTTAAAGTTAGGGTTCTTTTTCGATCTTTCTACCCTGATGGGAATCATCTTTGTGTTGAAATAGTACCTCCGCATGGAAACTCAAACGACACAAATCAAACCTTGCCTTCAAAGCATCAGTAAGTCTCAAACTGTCAACTTAATGGCTTTTAATCTGCCGATCCTGATTCACAATGCCGTCTTAAAGCTGACCTGATTCCCGTAACTGGTGCCCGAACTATTGATTGCATAAGCCCTTACGTAATAAGTTGTATTTGAGGTCAGCGAAGAAAGAATACTTGTAAACGCACCGGTACTGGCCCCATCAATAGTTTTGAAATTTTGAGTAGTCGGATTTGGACTGGTTGACCAGCAAATACCCCGTGAAAGAACTGGTAATCCACCATCTGCTAAAACATTTCCACCACCCCGTGCCGTCGTTTGAGTAATTGCAGTAATTGGAGTCGTAGTAACAGTCGCAAGAGCCGTAGCAGTGCTAAACTTTATTTCAGCTCCATAACTGGTTCCTGTTGCGTTGGTAGCATAAGCACGAACATAATAGTTTGTACCTCCGGTTAATCCGGTTATCCTGCTCGTAAATTCCCCGGTCTCATTGCCATCTGTCGTCCGGTGATCATCAATGGTAGGTTCGAAATTTGTCGACCAGCATACGCCACGTTCAGTCAGGGCTAAACCTCCGGCACTGACCACATTTCCCCCTGATACAGCACTTATGAGGGTAATTGCAGAAATCGGTGCTGTTGTTACAGTTGCCGGTTCAAACGGTGATATTTTTAAAATATCACTGTAACCCTGATCACAGGTTCCCTCCTTGATGGCACATCTGACGTAAACAATTACATCAGCAATAACGGACATGCTGCTGGCGGTTTTTCCAACGATATTTTGCCATGAAATTCCGTCTGAGGATTGCTGCCATTGGAATGTTCCCCTGGTATTTTCCACCTGAATATCCTGTACTTCACCACGTAATATCCGCCTTTCTTTTATCGGTTCAGAACCAAATGGAAGCGCCTGACTAAATAATTGTCCGGAGAAAATTAGCAGTGATATAATGAATATTAAACGGGAAATGGAACTGTAATATTTTGATATCATTTGGTTCGACTTTGATAATGAATAAGATATGGATGTTAGAATACTATAATTGGTTTGGTGATTACCTGACCATTAACTATGGCAATCACCAAATAGGCGCCTTTTGGTAATGGGCGGGTGTCCACCTCGGTACGCAGGAATGGCGCAGCATCCTGTTTTAATTGATAAACAACCAGACCGGTTGAATTTATGATTTTAAGAAACGTCTGGCCCACGGCACCATTCACCTCAATTGCAAGAAGGCCCCCGTTTGGATTTGGAAAAACATTAAATCCAACGGATGATGTTGTTTCATCGATGCCTGTTGCCTGGATTGTCACAGTAATATCATCCTGAACACTACAGTTTTTTGAATCAGTGACTGTTAGTAAATAGGTAGTTGTTCCTGTGGGAGTCGCCAAAGGATTGGGATTTGTAGGATTATCCAGTCCTGCAGCCGGACTCCAAAGATAAACATAGCCTCCGTATCCATCCGTAGCACAAGGATATCCTCCAAGGCTGATAGACCGCCCTGGCTTAATAGTAATATCACTTCCGGCATTGGCTGATAATGGGGGAGCCTGATTTGAATTTAAAGTGATCACCTGACCGGTCAGTACTACTGAATTGATACAACCCAGTAGGAACCAGAGGAAATATCTTGGATACATTTTGCGATTCATAGGATAATTGAGTTAAAATTGATTTTCCGAAGTTATGGAAACGAAATATATTTTTTTGGTATTTATTATAAATGTCCTTAACTTTTTAACAGTTAATCACATTGAGTAATATCTAAACCGAAATCCCATGCTCAGATCAACTCTTTTTATCAGTCTGATGTTCGGTTCACTGATTTCTTTCGGACAGGACATCAATGTCACATTTACCGGAATTGGCGCTGCATCGGTAATCGATAGCGTTAAGGCAACAAACCTCAGAACAAACCAGTCCCTGACTATGCCAGGCCGAGAAACCCTGGTACTGTCGGTCCAGGCTGGAGTCAATGATTTACCCGGCTTTACTAACTCCATAAGAGTATACCCAAATCCTTTCCCGGGCACTGCTGTTTTTTCTGCCATGGTTCAACATCCGCAGACCGTTCACCTGTCTGCCCGGAATATTATGGGCCAGATTGTTGCAAAAACTGATGAATTTATTCAGCACGGGTATCAGGAATTTAACCTTTCGGTTAGTATGGCGGGAATTTATCTGATCAGTATGTCATCTGATTCCGGAACCTCCTCCTGTAAGGTTTTATGTACCAATGGTTCAGGGTCGGGAAACAGTATTAAATACAAGGGATCAGGACTTAATAATGCAGATGGGATTTTTCAGGCAGGGTTGAAAAATGGTCAGGCTGTTTATCGGCTCGATTTTACTGTGGGTGATGTTGTCCATTATCGATGTAAAAGTGGCATTTATACAACTGTAGTAACTGATTCACCTATATCGTCAAAGAATTACGAAGTGGAGTTTTTAGCCTGCACTGACCCCGATGGAAGAAATTATTCAGTGGTGAAAATTGGCAATCAAACCTGGATGGAGGAAAATCTGGCTTACCTTCCTTCAGTTAGTCCTTCTGAACCAGGTTCATATGCTGACAAGTACTATTATGTTTACGGATATCAGGGGTCAAGTATCAGCGAAGCTAAAGCAACCGATAACTATAAACAATATGGTGCATTATATAATTGGCCAGCCACCATGGATGGCTCGCTCACCAGCACCTCCGTCCCAAGTGGCATTAAGGGAATCTGCCCGGTAAATTGGCATCTTCCAAGTGATGACGAGTGGAAAATCATGGAAAAATACCTTGGAATGACTCAGGAGGATGCTGATGCCTGGTATATGCGCTTTTCGGGATTGGTGGGAACGAAACTGAAATCCGCTTCGGGGTGGAATGGAACTGTAAAAGGAACTAACATTACCGGTTTTAATGGTCTTCCCGGAGGCGGACGTTTTGAAAACGGAACTTTCAGCAGTTTACCCTATTACGGGCACTTCTGGTCAGCCACCACCTATAATGATTCTTATGCCTGGGGCCGGCAACTGGATTTCGACAGGGAAGGTGTCGGACATTTCCATTGGCTAAAGACCGATGGTCTGCAGGTCAGGTGTGTAAGTGATAATTCCGGTAACATCACTAATGTTTTTACCGATGATCGCGATGGGCATGTGTATAAATATGTGGTTATCGGAAGCCAAACCTGGATGGCGGAAAATCTTGCTTATTTACCTTCCGTCAGTCCCTCAAATGTAGACGATAATCATGCTCCATACTATTATGTATATGGCTATCAGGGATCCAGTGTGGATGAAGCAAAATTAACGGATAACTTCAAAACCTATGGGGTACTTTACAACTGGTCAGCAGCGATGGAGAGCGCTCAAAGCAGTGAGCTGATTCCGAGCGGTGTTCGTGGAGCATGTCCTGCCGGCTGGCATCTGCCCAGCGATGGTGAATGGAAGATTTTGGAAATGAGTCAGGGAATGACTCAGGAGGATGCCGATCGCCGCGAGTTGCGAAGAACAGGTAGTGTAGGGGTCAAGCTGAAGGAAGAGGGAAACGCTCACTGGGCTGTTTCATCAGATACAACAAATAGGGGAACGAATTCCAGTGGTTTTACTGCTCTTCCGGGCGGAGTGCGGCAAGCGAATCATCGTTTCTGGTCGCTCGGAGAAGATGCTTATTTCTGGACTGCTACAGATTTAGATGATGTTAGCTCGAAGGACCGCAACTTATATTACGCTCACGTAGGAGTATTTCGAGGTAATCCATATAATGAAGAGGGTTATTCGGTGCGTTGTGTGAAGGATAACTAAATCAGGTTATAGTTCCGCCATTCTCCGATCCTGCGCCTGATAATATCCTCAATGGGGTAGGCGAGCCTGTCCTTGATAGGCAGCTTGCGATGGATTTTGCTGGCATCAAAATCCCAGTTCTGAGTCTCGGTGATCTCTTTCATTAAGGCCGGATGCTGACCGGTAAAGCGTTTTACACGTTCGATATTGTAGTAATCAAATGCCTTAATATCCTGGTATTTCTTTTCCACATACCCGTCTTCATGGTAGAAGGTCTCGAAATATTTTGATTTTAAATTCATTTGCTCCGGGTTCCTGACATAACTGTAATGGTAAACCGGAACTTTCATCGCCTTAACATTTATCTTGAATCCTTTATGCTGGTTGAGATATTCTTCGTACGACGGATATCTCCGGAATCCCTGAGAATCCCTGTAGGAATAAATATTCAGGTGGTTCCTGAATATCCTGACTTCAGTCCGATGCTGGTATCTCGTATCGTTAAGGTAATTGTAGCTCCCGTGAAAATTCAGAAAATCCAGAATGAAGCCTTCAACCTGTTGATCATTATCAGCCAACTGAATCTGAGCTTCAATCCTTTGAAGGTCAGATTCGTGAATAACCTCATCGGCCTGAATGTGAAAGGCCCAGTCACCGGTAGTTTCCCTGAGTGCAATATTTGCCTGAGCTGCAAATACTTTTCCATTCTCCCTTAGTTGTTCATCCCAGACAGTATCGACAATCCTGATTTTCGGATTACCAAGGTTAACGATTGCTTCTCTCGTTCCATCTTCCGAATTCCCGACTGCTATTACAAATTCATCGCAGACCGGTAATATCGACTGAATGGATTGGAGGAACGGATAGCCATACCTGAACCCATTTCTGATGTAAGAGAAACCACTGATTTTCATTCACACTTAAATTGGAACTCAAAAGTACCAATTTAACTGTTGTTATGTACCGTTTTTACAGCCCTGCCGCTTGGATCTGCATTGTTCTTAAAGCTTGCATCCCACTCCAGAGCTTCTGCAGTGCTGCATGCAATGGAAGGAACTGATGGTACGCAGGCTGCTGCTTGATCCGATGGGAAATGCTCTTCGAAAATCGTCCGGTACAGATATTCCTCTTTTGACATCGGAGGATTTACATGAAACCGGAAGGATGCAGAAGCCATTTGCTCATCCGTAATGCGTTCAGAAGCAACCTTTTTCAATGTATCGATCCAGCTATAACCTACTCCGTCTGAGAATTGTTCTTTCTGACGCCATACAATCTCGTTCGGCAAATACGACTCAAATGCCTTACGGACCACCCATTTTTCAATCCGGCCATTACCGATCATCTTGTCGTCGGGATTGATACGCATGGCAACATCCAGAAATTCTTTGTCAAGAAACGGAACCCTGCCTTCCACACCCCATGCTGATAATGATTTATTTGCCCTCAGGCAGTCATATAGGTGAAGCTTTGATAGTTTCCGAACCGTTTCCTTATGAAAGGCTTCCGGCGATGGTGCCTTGTGAAAATAGAGGTACCCACCGAAAATCTCATCTGCTCCTTCTCCGGATAAGACCATCTTGATCCCCATGGATTTGATCACCCTGGCCATCAGGTACATTGGTGTCGATGCGCGTACTGAGGTAACATCATATGTTTCTATGTGATAGATGACATCTCTAATGGCATCCAATCCTTCTTCAATAGTAAAATGAATTTCGTGATGCACGGTATCCAGATGTGTTGCCACCTTCCGTGCTGCTGCAAGATCCGGTGAACCAATCAGTCCCACTGCAAAGGAATGTAATCGTGGCCACCAGGCTTCCTGCTCATCACCGGATTCAATGCGCTTGCGGGCATACTTTGCTGCAATTGCCGAAATAACCGAAGAATCAAGACCTCCCGACAATAATACTCCATAGGGAACATCGGACATTAATTGCCTGTGCACCGCCTTTTCCAGTGCATCATGTACCTCTTCTATACTGGTGGGATTTTCTTTTACAGTTTCGTAATCTGTCCATTCTCTTTTATACCATGGTTTCATAACACCCTCCGGACTGTAATAATAATGCCCGGGTAAAAACTCCTGAATCTTATTGCATACCCCTTCAAGTGCCTTGAGTTCTGATGCCACATAAAATTGCCCGTTCTTATCCCATCCCATATATAAAGGGTTTATTCCGATGGGATCTCGCGCAATCAGGTAGCAATCCTTCTCTTCATCATAAAGCGCAAATGCAAAAATGCCGTTAAGATCCTCAAGAAAATCTATTCCCTTTTTACGGTAAAGGGCAAGTATGACCTCACAGTCGGAGTGCGTGGTAAAATGGTACGAACCGTTCATCGCCAACCGGATTTCCTGATGGTTATAAATCTCGCCGTTAACTGCAAGAATTAATTTCCGGTCTTCACTGTATAAAGGCTGGCGACCCGACTCCGGATCCACGATGGAGAGCCTTTCGTGTGCCAGTATAACCTTTTCACCACAATAGATACCTGACCAGTCTGGTCCGCGATGACGAAGCTTTTTCGACATATCCAGAACCTGTGTTCTTAATTCTCCCGACGGGAACTTCAATTCAAATGCACCAACTATACCACACATGACAATAATATTAAGATTGATGGCAAAAATACATAATAGGTGTCGATTAAAAAGAATAATAGGTCATTTGCTTACAGATTATAACAGAAGGTTCTGAAAAAATCAAAATCTATCAAGAATCGGTCAGAAGATTCAATCAATATGCTTAGAAATTGATATTTCGCGATATTCTTCTGATGTTGGCAGTTTCTGTGCTGGATGGGCACAGTAATTTGTTGTCAGCCATTTCGATGGACTTGTTTTTCCGCCTTTGTAAAACAGGTATAGGATTGATCAAGCTAAAATAGCTTTATGACATGGAATACGATCAATTTTTACAATTAATTTGCAGTACCAAAATTGTTTATTCAAATGATCAACCTCAAAGGGATTTACCCTCCGATTCCAACTTCTTTTGATGATTCCGGCGAACTGGCTCTCGAACGGATGCAAGAGAACCTGATCCACTTAAGTAAATATAGCCTGGCCGGATTCCTTATTTTAGGATCAAATGGTGAAACCGTTATGCTATCTCAAAATGAAAAGATTCGAGTCTATGAGGCGGCTCGTCAGGTAATTCCGGCGAGGATGCTGATGCTGGCAGGGACGGGCGGCCAGTCAACCAGGGAAACCATTGAATTAACTAAGGCTGCTGAAGATTCCGGTGCCGATGCAGCTCTGGTCCTGAATCCCTTTTATTACAAAGGACTGATGACCAAAGATGCACTGGTAAGGCATTATCATCTCGTTGCTGACCAGACGGATATTCCCGTGATTATTTATAACATGCCGGCTAATACAGGTATTGATATGACGGCTGACACCATCCTGGCAATTGCTCAGCATGAGAATATTATCGGATTGAAAGATTCTGGCGGCAATCTGGCCAAAATGGGAGAGATTGTCGGAAAAGCCAGGCCCGGATTTCAGGTTTTGGCCGGATCTGCCGGATTCCTTTTCCCTGCTTTGGCTGTGGGAGCTGTCGGAGGTATTCTGGCGTTGGCCAATATCGCTCCTCAGCAATGTATTGAAATCCACCAACTCTTTCTTGAAGGAAAAATGGAAATCGCCCGGAAATTACAAAACAGCCTGATCGAATTAAATGCTATGGTTACCCGCGAACAGGGCGTGCCAGCCCTCAAGGCAGCGATGGATATGCTCAGTATCTACGGCGGCCCCTGTCGCGAACCAATTCTCCCAGTGTCAGAAGCTATTAAAAATAGTATTGCTGACCTTCTGAACGATCTTAATAATTAAAACACGCACCTTCCTTGTCTTTCCCGCGAAAGCGGAAACCCGAAACCCGAAACCTGAAACCTGAAACCTGATACCTGATACCCGATACCTGATACCTGATACCCGATGAAATCCCGCAAACTCCTGATGATCCCCGGCCCCATTGAATTTGAACCTTCTGTTCTCAGGGCGATGGGCAGTGCAACAACCAGTCATGTGGCACCAAATTTTATCGAGTCATTCGGTAAATCTCTGGAAATGATGAAAAGCATTTGGCAATGCCCTTCCGGCCAGCCATTTATACTTGCCGGATCAGGAACACTGGCTATGGATACTGCAGCTGCAAACCTTGTAGAGCCGGGCGACAAAGCTCTGGTTATATCGACAGGATACTTCGGCGATCGGTTCGCTGAAATTTTAAAGCGATATGGTGCCGATGTTACCATGCTTAAATCTGCGACGGGTGGAGTAATCGATCCTGATGCGATTGAGTCGGAGTTGAGACGGACAAAATATAAAGTGTTAACATTTACTCATGTCGATACTTCAACGGCAGTTCTGGTAGATCCTGTACCTATCGGATTACTTGGAAAAAAGTATGGCGTTCTCACAATTCTGGATGGAGTATGTTCCGTTGCCGGGGAGGAAATTCGCCAGGAAGAGTGGGGGATAGATGTGGTTTTAACTGCCTCCCAAAAGGCTGTCGGCGTGCCTCCCGGACTCGCATTACTCGTAGTGTCCCCGGAAGCCATCGATAAATGGAAAAGCAGAACCACCCTGGTGGGCAGCTATTATTCCGACTGGTCAAACTGGCTTCCAATCATGAACGCTTATGCAAACAGGAAACCTTCCTATTTTGGAACACCTGCCGTAAATCTGGTGGCAGCTCTCGAAGTGAGTCTTCAGTTAATTCTCCGGGAAGGGCTTGATGTACGGTTTGAAAGACACAAAAGAACAGGTGATGCTTTCAGGGCCGGAATTGCTGCCCTTGGACTGGATCAGGTTCCTGTTAATAATCAGGTTGCTGCAAACACCCTATCTGCTCCTATGTATCCTGATGGCATTTCAGGTCCGGAATTTTTGAGTTCTGTCTCTTCGCAAGGAGTTATTCTTGCAGGAGGATTGCTTCCTGAAATTAAAGACAAATACTTCCGGATCGGACATATGGGCTCTGTAAATAAGGGTGATATTATTACTACGCTAAGTGCAATAGAATCAGGTTTAAAGCATTGCGGATACCCGGTTGTTACCGGAGCCAGTATCAATGCAGCATTAAATATTCTGAATATTTAATGGTCGGATTGTAACGTATCCACCTGTTTACTCGTCTTATTGCCAGAAACAACCCAAACCGAACGATGAAGTTATTTATGTCATTATTTGCAGCTATTCTGCTGGTTAACACTGTGGGAGTTAGTCAGGTAGCGTCGCCTGCCAAACGTCAGTATCAGGCTGTTAAATTGAAACAAGTCCCACCTGTCATTGATGGGAATCTTGATGAAAATATCTGGCAATCAATTGATAAGGGTGGCCAATTTACTGAATTTCAGCCTTATGAAGGTCGTCAGCCTTCACAGCAAACCGAATTTGCTATCACCTATGATGATAATAACCTTTATGTTGCTTTCTGGGCTTTTGATAGCAGTCCCGACAGTATTTCACGCAGGTTAACCCGTCGTGATGAGATAGATGGTGACATGGTCGGGATCGATATCGACAGCTATTTTGATAAAAGAACCTCATTTGGATTTATTGTTAATGCAGCTGGGGTCAAGCTGGATATGCTAACCTCAAATGATGGGATGTCAGAGGACAAAACCTGGGATCCTAACTGGTTTGTAGCCACCGCAATTACTGCCCAGGGCTGGACCGCAGAAATGCGTATTCCACTGAGTCAGCTTCGATTCAGCGATAAAGAAGATCGCATTTGGGGAATTGAAGTGTACCGAAGCATTTTCAGGAAGGATGAATTATCGCAATGGCAGCCAATTCCAAGAAATGCTCCCGGATCTGTACACCTTTATGGTGAACTCACCGGGATAAGTGATATCAAACCCAGACGTCAGATTGACCTTACTCCATATGCTGTTGCATCTGGTGAGAAGTTCGAAAAAGTAGAGGGAAATCCTTACGCCACAGGCAAGGACTTTAAATATTCCGGAGGTCTGGATGCAAAAATCGGCGTTACAAATAATCTGACAGTCGACTTAAGTGTCAATCCTGATTTTGGCCAGGTTGAGGCAGACCCGTCTGAGGTGAACCTTACAGCATTTGAAACCTTCTTTGCGGAGAAGCGACCATTCTTTGTCGAGGGCCGGAATATTCTCACAATGCCGTTAATGCTGGGTGATGGTGACCTGGCAAACGAGAACTTGTTTTATACACGGAGGGTTGGCAGGCGCCCACAAAGGTATCCATCACTCAGTGACGGAGAATTTGCCAAAGTGCCCGAATTCAGTCGGATTCTTGGTGCCGCTAAAATAACAGGACGTACTGAAAATGGTTGGTCCATCGGCTTATTGGAAAGTGTAACAGCTGGTGAAAAAGCACAAATTGATTTTAATGGAGAGAATCGTACAGAAACCGTTGAGCCTCTTACCAATTATCTTATCGGAACTGTCCGAAAGGATATGAATGAAGGAAATACGGTAATATCCGGGATGGTAACTTCGACAAACCGGAAATTAGATGAATATTCGATAGATGAATTGCATTCAGGTGCCTACTCGGCCGGAATAGATTTCACCCAATATTTTAAGGACAAATCCTATATGCTGATGGCCAAAACGTATATCAGCCAGGTTAATGGATCACAGGATGCAATAGCCCTGACGCAAACATCCTCCGCTCGCTATTATCAACGCCCGGATAATAATCATGTTAATCTCGATACAACCAGAACATCCTTGTTTGGTAATGGAGGAACATTGTTTTTTGGGAAGCTGGGTAATGCACCTCTGCAATGGGGTTGGTTCCTTTCCTGGAAAACTCCTGGTGTTGAGCTTAATGACGTAGGATATATGCGATCAGCCGATAACCTCCTGCCGATATTCTGGGCAGGTTACCGTTTTACTAAGCCGTTCTGGATTATTCGATCGATGAGCCTCAATACCAATCATTGGTCAACTTTCGACTTTGGTCTTCAATATCAGGGTTATGGAGGTAATATTAATGGGAATTTAACCTTTAATAATCTTTGGAATTTTGGCGCTGGACTTAACTGGGATTCTCAAAGCATTGATGTCTCACTGTTGCGTGGCGGACCTGCATCCAGGGTGCCTGGAGCTATTCGGCCCTGGGTTTCGCTTGGCACCGATGAAAGGAAGAAGCTCAAGCTTTCACTGCAAGGCTATGCCAATAAATACAATGATGGCTATGGCAACATGATGGGGACAGAGCTTTCTATCACCTATAAACCTATTAATGCCCTGTCGTTGAGTGTTTCACCAAGTTTTACCTCCAGTTATTCAGATATGCAGTATATCACCCAGACTACCTATGGTACTGAGAACAGATACGTTTTTGGATCCATCAATCAAAAAGTACTGGGAGTTTCATTACGCATCAACCTTACCCTCACCCCCACACTAACCATTCAGTATTGGGGGCAGCCGTTCATAGCATCAGGCCTGTTTTCTGATTTGAAATATATTACTGACCCTATGGCTGCCAGCTATCAGGACCGATTCCACGTTTACGATGCAGATCAGCTTGCTTGCTATAAGGATGAAGGGTATTGTGATGTTGATGAGAATAGGGATAAAACTACTGATTATACCATCGGATATCCGGATTTCAATGTCAAGGAATTTAAATCAAACCTGGTAATGCGCTGGGAATATCGACCGGGTTCTGTTGTATTCCTGGTTTGGTCGCAGGGGAGGAGTGGCTTCGACCCGTATGGCGATTTTTCCTTAAACCGTGATTTTAAAAATCTGACGGATATCAAACCTCGCGATATATTATTGATAAAGTTCTCTTATCGTTTCGGGTTATAGGTCGATACGGGGTGCTTAGTCGAACATGGGTTCAGTAAGTGCCCCGTTATGATAATCAAACAGGGTTCGCATTTGGGCGATGGTATTCCGTGGGGTCGATAAGGGTGGGAGATTTCCCAGACTAAAAAACCCGTAATCCGAGGTCTCCATATTATCTGAGCCTACCCAGCTGATAAAATCACATTCAATAAATACTTTATAAATATAGTAGATATCTGCAGGATGATCATGACAGCGCTTGTCGAGGATACCCAGCAGCCTCACAGGTTTAACCTCTGCTCCTGCCTCTTCCCGTGATTCCTTAACCGCCACCTCAGAGGGGGGTATAGCCAATATCGGCCCATCCACCGGGCATTGACCAGCAGTCATCAATTTTTTCCCTCACCATCAGAATCTCATCCTTGTCGTTAAAAACAACTGCCCGTACATCCACTTTGGGCGTTTTGTATCCATCGGTTTCGATCATCTTAACCTTTAATTCTTCTTCGGGCAAATCCGTCATCTGTCCAAGAACAGAGAAACACAAATCGGAAATTTCCTTATAACGCAGCAAATCGAAGTCGTTCTTTGAATAATGTGTGCCGATTTCTGAAAGCGACTGGATCTTTTTTATTTTGTTCAGGATATCCATCTTGGATTTTGCATTGGTTTGAAGGGCAATTTGGGAAAAAAGTTGGGGAAATCTGATGATAAATCAATTTTGACATATCTTTGCAGCCCATTAACTATGAACGAAAAATTTCAATAATGAATTTCGGCGGAATCGAAGAACAATATTCTGACTATGAGTCATCACCTGTAGTCATTCTCCCAGTCCCATATGATGCAACAAGCACCTGGATCAGGGGCGCCGACCGCGGTCCTGATGCTATTATGGAAGCCTCAGCGAATATGGAGCTTTATGATATTCAGACAAAGCGCGAAGTATACCTTGAAGGTATTCATACTGCTGATCCGGTTGGATTAGGAAGCGATCCGGAGATTATGGTGGAAGAGGTTCAGTCAGCTGTCGCCGGTATTCTCGCTGATGGAAAGTTTCCGGTTATTATCGGAGGAAATCACTCGGTTAGTATCGGTTCCATACGCGCCTGTGCCGCCCATTATGGTAAAATTACAGTTCTTCAGTTTGACGCCCATACTGATCTTCGGCCCGAATACGAAGGGAGTCCGCTGAGTCATGCAAGCATTATGGCCCGGGCAGCTGAAGTGGCTGATATTGTTCAGGTAGGTATCCGTTCGATGTGTACGGATGAATTGCCTTTCCTGCAACCCGGCCGCATTTTCTATGCACACGATATTTGTGGAAGGAACGATTGGTGGGAAACTGCTGATAAACTCCTTTCCGGTCCAATATACATTACCATAGATCTGGATGTTTTTGACCCGTCGGTATTGCCTTCAACCGGCACCCCGGAGCCCGGTGGAATGCTTTATTATGAAGTATACCGTTTCCTTGATTATGTAATTAAACGTCACCAGATCATAGCCCTGGATGCCGTGGAGTTGTGTCCGAATTCAACTGAAAAGTCTTCCGATTTTTTAGCTTCAAAATTGGTTTATCAATTAATCAGCCTGATATCTAAGTAATTATGAGCAACAAGAAAGAACTCCTGAACGAAGTTATCGAACATATCGATATCAAGTCATTCGATTCAACAAAGATTATTGACGCAATGCGCAAAATGTCGTTCTCATCGCGCGATACAGCAAACGCTACAGATATCCTGATGAGAATGGTTAATAATAAGGATTGCACAGTTATGTTAACCCTTGCCGGAAGCACCAGCGCCGGAGGTTGCATGCAGGTTTATGTTGATATGGTCAGGAATAAAATGGTCGACGTAATCGTTGCCACAGGTGCCTCCATTATCGATATGGATTTCTTTGAAGCCATTGGATTCAAGCACTACCGTGGGCGCATGGATATACTCGACAGTGAACTGCGAAGCCGCTACATCGATCGGATTTATGATACTTTTATTGATGAAGAAGAATTGCAGAATTGTGATTCAGCGATAAAAGAGGTAGCTGACCAGCTGGAGCCTCGTCCATATTCTTCACGCGAATTTATTTGGGAACTGGGAAAATACCTCACTGAACACTCAGTGAAAAAAGATTCGCTCATTCAGACTTGCTACGAAATGGGAGTTCCGATATTCTGCCCTGCATTTTCAGACAGCAGTGCCGGTTTTGGTTTGGTAAAACACCAGTGGGAACGCCCGGACAATCATGTTTCTATTGACAGTGTCAGGGATTTTCGCGAACTGACCATGATCAAGATGGATGCACCGACTTCCGGTTTATTCATGATCGGTGGAGGTGTGCCTAAGAATTTTGCACAGGATACAGTCGTTTGTGCTGAAATCCTGGGGAAAGAAGTTCCTATGCATCAATATGCTGTCCAAATTACCGTAGCCGACGTCAGGGATGGTGCATGTTCCTCATCTACCCTTAAAGAAGCCAGTTCATGGGGTAAAGTGGAAACCATTTATGAGCAGATGGTCTATGCTGAAGCTACAACCGTATTGCCGTTAATGGTCAGTTATGTTTATCACAACGGGGATTGGAAAAACCGGCCTGTCAGGAATTGGGCAAAGCTGTATGATAAGGTAAAGTCATAAAGAAACTGGTGCCTTTGCCGGGGTCCGATTGGAGCCAGATGGTACCATTCATCAGTTCGACCAGCTTTTTGCAAATTGCCAGCCCTAAACCCGTGCCGGAGTTTGACCTGTTGAGCGTATTTTCCAGTTGATGAAAATATTGAAAAATCTCTTTTTGCTTGTTTTTAGGGATACCGATGCCGGTGTCCCTGATGAAAAACAGTAAAGTGTCATTGTCTTTAAGCCGGTAACCGAAATGAATATATCCTTTCGGTGTAAATTTTATGGCATTCACTAAAAGGTTAGTGAGGATTTGCTTTAGCCGGTATTGATCAATGTATATCAACCCATTATTGTCGAGAAGATCGGTTTCCATGAAAACCAGGATATGGTCTTTCTCACGGGTTTTTTTCTCATGCTCTGCCATTACCTTTAATTCATACATCAATTGGTTTAATTCCGTCATGGATTCCCTGATTACCAGTTGATTGCTTTCGAGTTTTGATAGATCGATAATGTCATTTACCAGATTAATGAGCTGATTACTGTTTTCCTGAATATACTGGAAAAATCGTTCCTGCTCTTCCTGATCAATATTCTTGTCGACAATGATTTGTGAAAAGCCTACTATGGCGTTGAGCGGGGTTCGGATCTCATGTGACATGTTAGCAAGAAAAGCAGATTTCAATGAATCGCTTTCCTGAGCCTTCTGAATAGCCAGCAGCATCTTTCTTTCAGCTTCCTTTCTCAGCGTATTATCTCTGATAAGCAACACGAGATGCGACTCCTTGCTTAATCCGAAAGGCTCTGGAATTACCCTGATCTCAATATTTTTTAACATGCCCTGGTTTGAAATAATCTGTCCTTCAATTATCTCTGCCTGACGGTTTTGGATTACTCCTCTGACAATATTAATATCTAAGGGGGTAAGACCTTCTTCAATAATTACTGATTCTAAATCACGTCCAATCAGAAGCTCAGGGGGTTTATTAAAAAACAGGACAGATGCGGCATTGATAAAGGAAATTCTGGCGTTGCTGTCAATCTGCATAACCAAATCGGGTATATTACTGATAATATACTCGAGCTCCTCAACCTTATGCTTCGACTTAACCTTATTTTGCCGCATTTCTTGCAGAGTTATCTTAACTTGAATACAACCGCGTAAGGGATAATGGTTTCCTTTTGCAGTGTTTTCGGTACTTTAATTACCAATCCCTTTTCAGATCGGCTGTAGTTTACTTTTCCCTTATATCCCAGAACTTCTATAGTCGGACTTTTACCTGCATCCAGACCGGTAACCAGGAATTCTTCCGGTATTTTTTCACCTTCCTTCAGGCAGTAAAGAATGTAGCGGGCACTGTCGTCCTTTTTGCTTGTAAAATAGATTGATCCTTCATTATAGGGTGCAATTTTTCGGGTGCCGTAAATAGCTTCTTTATTGATATCCATCCATTTACCTATGTCTTGAAGCCGTTCGTAGGCTGCATTGTCCCAGGTACCCTTCGGACTTGGGGCGATGTTCAGCAGCAAGTTACCTCCTTTAGCAACAATATCAACAAGAAGGTGAACAAGTTCACGGCTGGATTTATAATTGGCATTGAATGAGTAGGACCATCCACCTCCCATGATCATGCACGATTCCCATGGATAGGACAGGGATTCTTTAGGGACCTGATTTTCCGGAGTCAGGTAATTTTGGTTAGGACCCTCCACAGCACGATCCACTACAATAAGTCCGGGCTGTGCCTTGCGCGCCCTGGCAGCGAGTTCATCCATCCTGATATCCTGATTCTGAACGTGCATGAACTTGTAATCTGGTGAATTGATATAGCCTTTTATCTGCTCGGTTGAGAGTTTTTCAACCCAGCCCCCGTCCAGCCACAGGATGTCGATCTTTCCATAGTCGGTCATCAATTCCATGATCTGGTTTTGGCTATACTGAACAAATTTTTCCCAACGATCGGGATATTTCTTCACGTCATAATTAACATTCCGGTCAGGTGTGGCAAAATTCGGCCACCAGTAATATGGCGAATGCCAGTCGGGTTTGCTGAAATAGGCACCAGCCCACATTCCCTCAGCCCGAAAAGCATTGAAAATTTCTTTGGCAGCATTGGCTTTTGGATTTTTGCTGAACGGGGTCTTTGGATCCGTGATTTTATAATCGGTGTATTTGGTATCAAACATGCAGAATCCATCGTGGTGCTTGGTAGTAAATACCACGTATTTCATGCCTGCACCTGCCGCAGCTTTAGCCCATTTCGCAGGATCAAATTCTGTTGGATTGAATGTGCTTTGTAACCCTTCATATTTCTTCTTATAACCGATATAATCCTCCTCCGGCCTTTCACACCATCCTTCATCCTCGGAACATATCGACCAGGATTCAACAATGCCCCATTGACTATAGGGCCCCCAATGCATCAGAAGGCCGAATTTTAAATCCTGCCACTGCTCAAGCTTTGCAGCTACGAGAGGATCCGTTGGAGCATAATATTTCTTGCTGACTTCGTGCTGTGCCTGCAGCGAGCAGGTGAACAGCAGTGCTGATAATAATAGACTCGGTGTTCTCATTATTTTTTTATTCTACAATAATTTCATCTACGAAAAGCCAGGCAGGGCCACCTTTACCAGCATGCCAATCAGGACATTTTCCTAGATTTTTGGCGTGTACACGAACATAACGAGCTTGTGTGGATGGGATCTCAACAGAAAAATCAATCACCGTGCGATCACCATTTTTTGGATCGATTTTGTTTATGGCTGTTCCCGCCGGGAGGTAAACTCCGGGATCAGTTGCCAGTGAAATGTCGACCTGAGTGGGTAAAAATATCCAGCTTCCAATAGCCTGCAAAGCACCAACAGTTAACTTTTTAATGGGTTGAACAGATCCAAGGTCAATCTCAGCAATCAGATCGGTTCCTTCAAAACCCTGCCAGCTTCCATCGGACATATTGATAGTTCCCCGAATACCATTTACCAAGGCAAATTTGCCACCTCCGGGGTAAGCGTCGGACCATTGGTTTGTATACTTAACATCCCTTCCTGTGGCAAGATGAATCATTACGTTTTTTTCGGTTACCGCCGACAATGGTTTGCCATTCGAAAATGCAGCAGTTTTTATCACGGAGGTTTTACTGATAATCAAGGGCGCTGAATAAACCTGGCTTGATTGGAGTGGGTCGGTACCATCCAGAGTATATCGGATCTCAGTTCCCGGAAAGCCGGATTTCAGGGTTACCTCAACCTGGTTCTTTTCAGAATTGTAACCGGTAACAATGTTTACTGCGCTGAAGCTTTTTGAGTAATTGAGCCCCCGGGCATCAAACCGCTTGAGCTGTTTTCCAAGGCGCAATGAGAAATCGTCAAAATTCTTTTCGCCCGGAGAGGTCCAGCAAATTTCAGCCAGCGCGGTCAATCTCGGATAAGTCATATAATTTGCATGGGAAGAATCTGCAACATATTCAGTCCACAGGTTTGCCTGTGCTCCCAGTACCATCTTCGCTTCATCAGCTGTTAACCCCTGCGGTACCGGGTCAAAAGAATATACTTTTTCCAGAGGCAGATATCCTCCGATGGCCAATGGTTCACTTTCGGGACTTCCCTGGTAATAATCGATATAACAATAGGCTGTCGGGGTCATTACAACAGGATGGCCGGCTTTTGCAGCAGCTATACCGCCTTCCGTACCTCTCCATGACATGACCGCTGCATTTGGAGCCAGTCCGCCTTCAAGAATTTCGTCCCACCCAATTAACTGACGCCCCTGGGAGTTCAGGAATTTTTCAATCCTCCGGATAAAATAACTCTGAAGTTCCTTTTCACTCTTCAGCCCTTCGGCTTTCATCCTTTTTTTACAGGCGGGGCAACTTGTCCATTGCGATTTATCGGCTTCATCCCCTCCGATATGGATATACTCCGATGGAAAGAGCTGAACAACCTCGGTCAGAACATCCTGCAGAAAAGCAAAAGTTTCTTCTTTACCGGCACAAAAGATATTTGTGCAGGGCCAGATGCCTCCTGGAAGAACTGTCAGTGGATTTCCAGTGCATGAATACTCGGGATAAGAAGCCAGTGCACCTGTAGAGTGTGCAGGCATCTCGATTTCAGGCACAATTACAATATTTCGCTGTGCGGCATATGCAACGAATTTCCTGATATCGTCCTGAGTATAAAATCCTCCATATGTTGCTTTTTCACCCGGCTTTTGAACTTCCCTCGAATTCCAGTGCTTGTCTTCACGATTTACCCTCCAGGCACCTACTTCAGTAAGCCTGGGATATTTTTTTATCTCTATTCTCCAACCCTGATCATCAGTCAGGTGTAATTGCAATCTGTTCAGTTTATGAATGGCCATATTGTCAATGACCTCATATATATAGGAGACAGGAAAAAAGTGCCGGGAGACATCAAGCAAATAACCCCGCCATTGAAACCTTGGCTTATCTGAAATCTTTACCAAAGGGATGTTCCATTTTATTCCCTCAATTACCTTATTGCCAAATATTTCCGGAGGCAAAAGTTGGAAAAGTGTTTGTATTCCGTTGAAAATTCCTGCGGGCGTTGAAGCAACAATCACTACCTCCTTTGTCGTTACAGTGAGATTATAACCTTCCGAACCAAGGCTGGCTGACAGGTTCTGATCAGTTTGAAGACGAATCACTTTACCAGTTGATTCTGAAACTACTTCCGGATCGAATCCTGTGGCCGACTTGATCCGGTTCTTTAAGAATGCAGCCTGATCCGCTAACCCTGAATCCTTATTAACAACAATCTTTATACTGGTGGATAGCTTGAATATTCCTGATGTCTGGACAACAGTTAATGGCTTGGGAATGATCGACACCTCAGGATCTTTTTCCTTAACACAGGCTACTGTCATGATTATCATGGACAAAGTGGTGAGAAATTTTGCACTTATCAGGTTCATAACTAATATGTTTTGTCGGATTACTTAATTTCTCTGATTTTGATATTCTTGAAGCTAACCTTATTGCCATGGTCCTGAAGGAGCAGATGTCCCTCCGTTGCTTCCCCGAAATTCGCATAGGCAGCATATTTGCTTTTTTGAACCAGTGCTCGGTAGATCTGCGTTCCACGATCATATTCCACCACTTTCTTCCCATTCAGCCAATGCTCGATATGATTGTTATTTGCTATAATTCGGGCCGAGTTCCACTTTTCCACCGGATTGACTGTTTTATCGGCAACCGCAGGTATGAGATCATATAGCGAGCCGATTGTTCTGTTCCCGCCAACACCCAGCTTTGCATCAGGGTGGTTGGCATCGTCGAGGAGCTGAAATTCCAGGCCAATAGCTGAACCGGTTCCGTTATTCAATCCTTCAACCACATAATATTTTATCCCGCTGTTTGCCCCCTTGGTAAGCATAAAATCAAGGGTTAACTCGAAATTTCCGTACTTCCTGATCGTAACGATGTCACCCCCGTTCTGGCTTTCTCCACCACTGCCATCACGCACGGTGAGTATCCTGTCCTTGATTTCCCAACCTTTTGCAGGAAAAACAGTCTTATCCGCACCCCTCCAGCCTTCGGTTGTTTTACCGTCCCACAATAGCATCCAGCCTTCCTTTTTCTCCTGTTCCGTCAGCGTATTTGGAATGGTAGATATTTCAGGAACAGTGGATGGCATTTTCCAGGCATATTTGGAGAGATCTTTCGTCATAATCCGAATATTTCTCCACTGGACTTTTATTCCGGCTTTTTTAGGATCATTTCCAACGTTATGCACCTGGAGGCCGATGAATCCGGTTGAATCCATATCGTCGGTCAGATTCGCAGCGGGAACACCGTTTATCCAGGTTCTTATCGTATGCCCGATAGCTTCAATGTGATATTTGTTCCATTCGTTTTGCTTAAAAGCCTTTTGTGCAGCAGGATTATTAGTCAGGGGATACAACCATCCCCGGCGCGATTCGTCGTAAACCCCTGCACTCCAGGCACGATCTGAGGGATCAATCTCGATCTGGTAGCCATGAACCCTGCCATTCTGATATTCCTGATAACTATGGCTCCTGATTTGCACTCCGGAATTAAGCTGGGGGTCGCCAAGCGCTTCATATTCAAGAATGAAATCTGAGTAATTGACTGTTGTACAAAGGAAACTGTTTGGTGAGGAAAGAACGGTGGAACCCGTAATTGTTCCATCCTTAGCTTCATATTTTGCCTGACCATTAATCTGTTTCCATCCTTTGAGATTTTTCCCGTTAAAGATGTTTGACCAGTTCTCCTGTCCGGTAAGGCCCATGGTTAACGTCAATGTTAAAACAGAGAGGATGAGTGCAGATTTCTTAAACATAGCGGTATTCTTGATTTTGGCTTAAAAATACTAAAGGTTGAGCAAATCCTGACAGCCTTTGCTCAGAAGGAGCTCCGGTTTTTAATCTCATTTAGCTGATTCTTCAGATTATACACTATATCAGGGTTTTGATCAAATAAATTTGTTTTTTCAGATGGATCTGATTTAAGGTTGTAAAGCTGACCGGCAGGATCCTCAGGGCGTCCTTTTTCAGACCATCCGCCTGATCCTTTTCCATCAATGAATTTCCAACTTCCAGAGGTAATGGCAAACATCCCGGAAATCGAATGGTGGATAATGCTTGTTCTTAATGGCAATAACGGTTTTTTGCCGGTTAAGGAAGATAGGAAGCTGAAACTGTCGGGACCCTCATCCTGATTTTTTCTATAATTGGTGAGTTCAGCGAATGTTGCAAAAAAATCGGTCAGGCAGACTAACTGGTCTGTCGACCGGCCTTTCGATATTTTACCGGGCCACCTTACCAATAGCGGAATATGGTGCCCCCCTTCCCATATATCTGATTTCTGGCCCCTGAAAATCCAGTTGCCTTTATGATTCCAGGTCTTGATGTCTTCAGATGTCCAGTTGGAACCATTGTCGCTGGTAACAATGACAATGGTGTTTTTATCGAGATGCTTCTTTTCTAAAGTAGCCAGAACTCTGCCCACACAATCATCTACCTGCGTAACAAAGTCCCCATAGGTTCCGGCTCCTGATTTACCCTTGTAGCTGTCTGAGGGAAGCCATGGCTCATGCGGAGCTGTTAATGGAAAATACAGAAGAAAAGGAGAACCTGAAGCCGACTGCTGATTAAGATACCCGACTGCTTCAGAAGTCAGTGTTTCAAGTACAGTCTCCAGCTTAAAGCCATCTTGTATGTCTCCTGTGCGCCAGAAAATGCCTCTTGGGGTATTCCTTCCCGATATAGTATCTGCAACCTTCGCAATCGCTTTGCCATTGCGTATATAGACATATGGGGTTATATCAAGCGATGACGGAATGATATAGGAGTAGTCGAAACCATTGTCGTCAGGCCCTCCGTGCATAGTGGCCGTATAGTCAATGTTTTCAGTATTTGGATGATTCCATGGGTCCCCTTTAATGAGAGGCTGGGTAGTATCTTTGCGAGCCCAGTCCAATCCCAGATGCCATTTCCCGACGCATGCGGTCTGGTAACCGGCCAACTTGATCATCTCTGCGATGGTCGTCTTTTTTGCATCAATAAGACTGGGCGAATAACCGGTCAGAACACCAGATTTCAAGGTTGTCCGAAAACAATACTCCCCGGTCAGCATTCCGTATCGGGTGGGGGAGGATACTGCTGAGGGTGAATGAGCATTGGTGAAAACCATTCCGCTCTGTGCAATCTGGTCCATGAAGGGAGTTTTGATTCTGGATTCAGAATTGAGGCAGGAAAGATCACCGTAACCCAGATCATCGGCGAGAATAATTACAATATTTGGCCGATCGGGTTGATTATCAGTCTTGGATCCTGCTGAAAAGAATATTGGTACCGTGCTTAGGCCGGCAAGAAAGGCATGGGTTTTCATTTATGGGTCAGTGGTAATTAATGGTCTAAAATTAGTAAAAACCCTTACTTTTGTTCGCTTTGTAAACTGATAAAAATCACAAACTGACATGAAGAATTTTGAATACTATAACCCTGTTCGCATCCTTTTTGGTAAAGGTGCTATTTCGAAAATCAGCATGCATTTACCTGAGGGAGTGCCTGTTTTGTTAGTATATGGTGGAGGAAGCATAAGGAAAAATGGAGTTTATGATCAAGTAATCAGCGCATTGGGGTCTACTGAATTTTACGAATATCCCGGGGTTCAGCCGAATCCTGTTTATGAACAGCTGATGCCGGCATTGGATATTATCAGGGAAAAGAAGATTGGATTTATTCTTGCCGTAGGTGGGGGATCAGTAATCGATGGAGCCAAGTTTCTGGCAGCAGCTGCTTGTTACACCGGTACCGACCCATGGGAAATACTCAGCATGCATGCCGCCGTCAAAGTGGCTTTGCCCTTAGGAACGGTCCTTACTTTGCCTGCCACCGGAACGGAAATGAACGGAAACTCAGTAGTAACGAGGCTTTCAGTAAAACATAAACTGGCTTTCGGTTCATCTGCAGTGATGCCGGTTTTCTCTGTCCTGGATCCTGAAGTCACCTATTCGTTGCCGAAAAATCAAATCGCGAACGGAATAATTGATGCCTTTATTCATGTTCTCGAACAATATCTGACCTATCCATCTAAAGCTGAAGTGCAGGACCGGTTTGCAGAAAGCCTGCTCATGATCCTGAGAAGCACGGGGTCAAAAGTTTTTGCCGATTCAGAACCTGATTATGATAACATGGCTAATTTCATGTGGGCTGCAACCAATGCTTTAAATACCTCTATCTCGATGGGGGTGACCAGCGACTGGAGTACTCATACCATCGGACATGAATTAACTGTACTCTACGGATTTGACCATGCAGTGTCACTTGCCATAGTTCTGCCGGGTGTAATGACACACCTTAGCGTGAAACGTGAACAGAAAATGCTGCAGTTTGCTGAAAGGATCTGGGGGATTACCAGTTTCGATCATCAGGCGGCAATTATGGAATCCATCAGGCTGACCGAGGATTTTTTCCGCTGTCTGGGCGTGAAAACTAAACTGTCGGATTATGGCATTGGCGCAGAGGTAATCGGACAGGTAATCGATCAGCTTAAAAGTCATGATGTTAACATGCTCGGTGGAGCCGGGGATCTTTCTATTGAAGATGTTCCGGCAATTTTAGCCTCGCGTATTTAAAAATGGACAAAAATGGTAGCTTTGGAAAGATCTAATTAAAGTATCTGCTAATAAATCTGAAGAAATGAGTTCAACTAAAACTTCCCTTGTTAAGGTAGATGGAAGGAATTTTCTGATTCCTTTTATCCTTGTTACGAGTTTGTTCTTTTTATGGGGATTCGCTCACAGTCTCCTTGATGTGCTTAATAAACATTTTCAGGAAATTCTCGGTATTACCAAGGCTAAGTCAGGATGGATTCAGGCTGCTCTTTATGGAGGCTATTTCCTTATGGGAATTCCGGCGGGCCTTTTTATGAAACGTTTTGGCTACCGAAAGGGAATAATAATGGGCCTTGTAGTTTATGCCTGCGGTGCTTTCCTGTTTCTTCCTGCTACCTATATACAGACATTTGAATTTACTTTGCTTTGCCTCTTTATCATTGCCTGCGGACTTACCTTTCTCGAGACTGCGGCAAACCCGTATACCACCGTTTTGGGGCCTAAGCACAGCGCAGCACAGCGAATAAATCTTTCTCAATCGTTTAATGGTCTTGGATGGATGATCGGACCTGCTGTAGGAGGTTTCCTGATACTGGGTAATACCGCTGAGGTTGGAGGAAATAAGTTTTCATCTATGGCATTGCCATATATGGTTCTGGGCTCATTTGTTCTTCTGGTAGCACTGATGTTTGTCTTTACAAAATTGCCTGAGATTAATGAGGATGAGTTCGAACATCATGAAGCCGGTACCGTAACAAAACCTTTTTGGAAACACAGTCATTTTCGCTATGCTGTTATCGCCCAGTTCTTCTATGTTGCTGCACAGACAGGTATTAACAGCTTTTTTATAAATTATGTAACTGAAACTATGCCAAGGTTTTCCTCTGAGAAAGCAGCTTTACTTTTGTCCCTCGGATTTTTCTTCTTCTGGCTTGGAAGAATCTCCGGAAGCGTAATCATGAAATGGATCAAGCCAAACAGGATGATTGCCACCTATGCTTTGGTTAATGTTGTAACCATGCTGCTTGTTGTCGCAAATCTCGGATGGATTTCACTCATCGCTCTGTTTGTTACCTATTTCTGTATGTCGATTATGTTTCCATCTATTTTTGCCCTGGGCATCCGGGGATTGGGGGCGCAGGCAAAACCAGCCTCATCCTACCTGGTTATGGCAATAGTGGGAGGAGCATTATGCCCGGTTTTCATGGGTTGGATTGCGGACAAACATGGCATGCAGATTGGATTTCTGGTCCCGATGGTCTGTTTTATGATTATATTCCTGTTCGGTTATCGAGGCTACAGGGAGAAATCCAGAAAAGTTGCGTCAGCCTAAAATCCTTCGGGAGAAATATTCTGCGTATAAAAAAGTAACCGGTCGACAATCTGTGCCGCAAGTATGGAAGCCCATGCCAGCAAGGCAGGGGCAAAGAGCAGGCGGTTCTGTGTGGTGTCTGAACGAATGGTAAAGAATGCCCAGAATCCGAATGCTATGGCCAGTAAATATAGAACCAGCCTTAAATAGAAAGCAATAAGGTGATTATGCAAAAGAATTGCTAATCCTTTTCCTCCGGCAAAATCCGGATGGCCAAGCCACGACATGTAAATCGGCAATATGGCAAGCTGAATAACCGGAATACTTATGGTGAGAATTGCCAGTGATTTTTGACTGGCCCACGACCCGTGGTTTATCTGAAAAAGCAATAACAGGCTCGCTCCCATTACGATAGCTGCCATATAGAATCCGAGCGGCGTAAAGACTGAATTCCAGGCTGGCCGTGCCGGTATCATGTATATTTTGCTCATAATAAAAATTAGGATTACTCCTGTAAGAGCAGTGAGATCAACAAGCCATTTTAGCGATCTGCCTGCCGATGGCATGACAAAATGCAGGATTGTTGTGCCCATTAATAGGGCGGAATAAATCAATACACCGGTGATCTCACGGCTCAGCCAGGAAGTCCCGATGTTTGATAAAGACCGTGGGGCATTGGTCGGATTGCCGAGATGCAAAAATGAAAAAATTACACCGACCAAGGCGGCACCGAGAGCAATCAGCAGTATCCAGTGATATTTAGAAGGAAAAGCAACCCTGCTGCGATACATCGGAAACAGGATGAACAGGTCGTATATCACCATTATCCCGGCCGATAATTGAATCGCCAATGAAAATATTACTAAAGGCCATTCGCTGCTCTTCATTCTTTAACCTCCTCACGATTTATAATTGATGCATTTAATTTCTTTGCCAGCTTAGCTCCCGGGTGCTTTCTGATGAACAGTGCCGGCCGCGTAATAGAAGGGTCAGGTAACGGATAAACGGAGCGATTATCCCCATGTTTTTCGATTAACTGACTTATGGGCCCAAATTCCAAAACACGCATTGGACAGGATGATACGCACGCAGGTGGTTTTCCCTCCAATACATAATCCCGGCAAAAATCACATTTCTGCATGATTCCCTTAAGTTTATTGTACTGTGGAGCTCCATACGGACAAGCCCATTCGCAGTACCGGCAACCAATGCATTTATTAGGGTCTATCAAAATCATCCCATCGAGTTCGGCATGCATAGCTTTTGTGGGACAAGCCTTTACGCATGCTGGATTTTCACAGTGATTACAGCCAATGGACAGATTATAGGCGACAATGTCATGCTCCCAGGCTCCTTCATCTGTTTTGTTCCAATTAGCACCGACAACTTCATAAACCCTGCGAAAACGAATCCCTGCATCGAGATCATTTTTGTCCTTGCAGGATACCTGGCAGGTTTTACAACCGGAACAGGCAGATGTGTCGCAAAAAAATCCGAAAGTGCTCAATTTTTAGATCTTTTTATTTCAACCATAATTGTATGCTGTGCATTGCCAAATGCAAGTGGCGTCCATCTTTCAGACGATAGTATATTAATATTTCCGTTCCTGTCAATGCCGTCCGGACCAGGTTTTGTCCAGGCACCCTGCGGTATGGACACAACTCCTGGCATGATTCTCGGAGTCACGCGGCATGGAAGGCTGATCTTTCCCCTGTCGTTAAAAACCAAAACCCGGTCTCCGTCATTTAATTTACGGTCTTTGGCATCAATAGGGTTGATAAAGACCCTCTGGGGAAATGCTTCACGAAGCCAGTCGACATTGTCGTGTGTTGAATGGACACGAGCCATATAATGAGGTCCGATGGCTTGCAGCGGGTAAGCCTTCGCTTCTGGCCCGAAAGGTGATTCCCACTCCTGAATATATTTTGGTACCGCCGGAATCTCTTCCTTCATGCCCATATCGAAAAGCGTTTTCGAGAAAATTTCAATCTTGCCGCTGGGAGTCTGCAATGGATGTTTTATTGGATCTTTCCTGAACTCTTCGAAGGAAATCTTAGGATCACTAACAGGAACGCTGTATACCCCTTGATTGGATTCCACAAATTGTTCAAATGGCGGCAGATTCGGGAATCGGGTTCTCCTGTACTCATCCCATAATTTATGCGTCCAGCCTCTTTCATCAAGACCTTCAGTAAATGCCTCATAAACACCAAGCCGGGCGGCCAGATCAGCGCAAATGCGATAATCCGATTTTGCCAGACCCAAAGGTTGAACTATCTGTGGCATCAGGATAACTTCTTCTCCATATTTCCAGCCATCCTCAAGACCCCAGGTTTCAAAATGGGTGCAAACAGGAAGAACCAGGTCGGCATATCGGGCTGAAGCAGTCATGAACTGATCCTGAACCACGATAAATTCAACCATCGACTCATTTTCCAGAATTCTGCCGGACCTGTTTACATTGCCATGCTGGTTCATCAGGATATTTGAAGCCACTGACCAGATGAATTTTATGTTTGAATTCAGCTTGTCAACTCCGGTAAGTCCTTCTTTAGCAGTGAGTGTAGTGCCTCGCGTAACAGCCTCAGACCAAAGAAAGGTTGGTATTTTTGCTTTAACAGGATTCGTTCCGGTGGGAAAAATACTCCAGAAGGGTTCACCCCCCGGCTGATGGGCGATTCCGGATGCCCATCCACCATGGATTCCCACATTCCCGGTTATTGCAGCCAGAACACAACCTCCCCTTACTGGCTGCTCTCCATAGGCCCTGCGCTGCATGCCATAACCCTGGTAAAGCATGGCAGGTTTGGTGGTCGCATACTCCCGGGCTATGCGGGTTATGGTTTCTGATGGCACTCCTGTGATCGGAGCTGCCCATTGAGGACTTTTCTCCTGACCGTCGAATTTGCCCAGGAGGTAATCAACATAAGACTCCTCATCTTCCACCCCTTTTGGCATTTGGGTGGAATCGAATCCTACGCAATGTGTCCTGACGAAATCAGAATCATAAAGTTTCTCTTTGTACATGACATACGCCATAGCACTCATCATGGCAGTATCAGTTCCGGGACGGATCGAAATCCATTCATCTGCCAGGGAAACTGCAGAAAAGGTCATACGGGGATCAATGCAAACTACGCGGGCACCATTTTCACGGGCTTTTTTAATGAAGAATTCTGAATTGGTGCCATCACGCATTTCGGCTGGATTCCATCCCCACATCAGTATATATTTTGAATTCAGCCAATCTTGTCGTTGGTTACCGGTAGTCGTTGTACCATAGACAGTTGGAGTAGCTTTTGAAATGCATGCCCAGGAATAGGAATTATAATATTCTAATGCTCCGCCGATCAGGTTCATTAACCGGGCAGCCGGCCATCGTCCGTTCAAATGACTGTAACTGCCAGTTCCATAGGGAACAAAAATAGATTCATTGCCATATTTACTGCGGACTCGTACCATCTCTGCCGCCATGATACTCAGCGCCTCATCCCAGGTTGCTTCACGGAATTTCCCTTCGCCTCTTTTGCCATTCCTGACTAATGGGGTCTTTAGACGGTCGGTGTGATATTGACGCCTGCGGTAGGATCTACCCCGGATACAAGCCCTGAGCTGGGGGTCCGCAACGGTATCTCCTGGTCTGTCATCTGTTTCTATTCTTGTGATTATTCCATCCTTCACAAGTAGTTTTAATAAGCAACGTCCGCCACAATTATGTGCCGGACATCCCGCCCTGATCCAGCCGTTTTGAGACAATCCGGGAGCGACAGCCTGACCGGGACTGAATCCCAGGGCATCAGGGAACCAGATGGGAGAAGTGAGAACCACTCCTCCGGCTACAGCGCCTTTTTTGATGAAATCCCTTCTGTTTTGCTTGCCCATCTAATGATTATGATTTTAAAACAGGCTGACAATATTTTCTTTTAATCGCATTTTAACTTCTGCCATGTCCGGTTCTTTACCCAACTCTTTGGCCAGGGAGGTAACCCCTTTATCCTGAAATCCACAGGGATTAATATAATTGAAATAATTGAGATCAGTACTCACATTGAATGCAAATCCATGCATGGTTACCTGACGGGAAGCTTTTACCCCTATTGCAGATATTTTTCTAACCTTTTTTGTGTCAGGTTCCAGCCAGACTCCTGTTGCACCAGGCAGTCGCTCGCCAGAAATTCCATAGTTTTCAAGGGTGTTGATAATAGCCTGTTCCAGTGCAAAAACATATTGCTTGATGTGCATTCCAAATTGTTCAAGGTCAAAAATCGGATACCCTACAATCTGGCCGGGACCATGATAGGTTATATCACCACCACGGTCGATATGATAATAGGTGGCATTGATTTTTTTCAGGAACCCATCATCAATCAGAAGATTATTTTGGTTACCTGATTTACCAAGTGTGTAAACATGAGGATGTTCGACAAACAGCAAATGATTATCAGGATAAATATGCTGGTCATTCGGAAGATTGCGGTTGATCAGCTTCTGGTTTACCCGTTCACTGAAAAGCGAAACCTGATAATCCCAGGAATTCTGGTAGTCCATCGAACCCAGATCTTTAAAGCTGATCGTTGGTATCATTGCGTGAAGTTACATGTTTTTCCGCATGATAGGAAGATCTCACCAACGGTCGGCTCTCCACAAAGCGGAACCCTTTTTCTAAGCCGATTTTCTCGTAATTCTGATAAACCTCAGGAGTAATCCATTCACTAACCGGAAGGTGTTCTCTTGATGGTGCAAGGTATTGGCCAATAGTCATCACCTGACAACCGGCTTTCAAAAGATCATCCATGGTTTCCAGAATCTCCTCAGGTTTTTCTCCCAGACCAAGCATGATTCCTGATTTGGAAACAATTCCTGATTCTGATATCTGTTGGATTACTGCCAGACTGGTATCGTATCGGGCTTTTGTTCGGATTGCTGGAGTGAGACGTCGAACGGTCTCCAGATTATGAGAAATCACATCCGGCGCGGCATTTGTTACCAAACTGATCAATTCCCGGTTGCCATCAAAATCAGGAATGAGCGTTTCCATGGTTACAGATGGATTAACCTCTTTGATGGTTTTTATCGTTTGTGCCCAGAATCCTGCGCCCCGGTCTGGCAGATCATCACGGTCCACCGACGTAATAACGGCATGCCTGATCCCCATTTTTTTTACGGAATCAGCAACTCTTTTGGGTTCATCAGGGTCGGGTGGGAGAGGTTTACCGGTTTCTACTCCGCAAAACTTGCATGCCCGGGTACAAATACTGCCCAGAATCATAAATGTTGCAGTACCTGCCTGCCAGCATTCTCCGATATTCGGGCAATTGCCTGAAATACAAATTGTATTAAGATTATTTTCCTTGACAAGCTTTCGAACACTTTCCTGTGTTTCGTCTGCAGTAAGTCTTGATTTCAGCTTTATCCACTCGGGTAATCGCTTGCTTTTTTGGTCTTCCATAGTTTATTATGAGGGAGTGGCAAAATACGCTATAAAACATGAAAATTTTTCTGTTAATTTATTATCAACAATCAAAAATTGTTTAATTTTACACATCGAATAATTTAAATATCTAGATAAGCATATATATGGCAAACAGAAGGGATTTTATCAGGATTTCTGCACTGGGCGCCGGGGGCTTGGCTGTTGGAATACCGGCTTTACAGTCCTGGGCAGGTGGTCTGATCGACCCTGAGCGCATGGTATATGAAGGAATGCGAAGGACACCCACCTATTGTGAGATTTGCTTTTGGAAATGCGCTGGCTGGGTTTATAAGAATGATGAAGGTGACATCTGGAAAATTACCGGGAATGATGATGATCTTCATTCCAACGGCAGGCTTTGTCCAAGAGGTACTGGTGGTGTTGGAATGTATACGGATGAGAATCGTTTGAAGACACCTTTGCTTAGAGTAACTGTCGGAGGTAAGCAAACTTATCGTGAAGCAAGCTGGGATGAAGCTCTCGATTACATTGCAGCTAAGCTTAAAGGGGTGATTGCCGCAAGCGGACCAGAATCTGTAGCATTGTTTTCACATGGATCCGGAGGTAAGTATTTCGGAAGTTTGCTGAAATCATTCGGTTCAAACAGCAATGCCGCTCCTTCCTATGCGCAATGCAAAGGTCCCCGTGAAGCTGCTTTCCTGGCTACCTTCGGTGAAGTAGTTGAATCTCCGGAAAGAACAGATATCCGCGATACCCGTTGCCTCGTTTTAATCGGATCGCATCTAGGTGAAAATATGCACAATGGCCAGGTTCAGGAAATGTCCGACGCTATAGATAAAGGAGCCAGCATTATTACAGTCGATCCGCGATTTTCTACGGTCGCCAGCAAATCCAAATACTGGTTACCTATTAAGCCATCAACAGATCTTGCCTTATTATTGGCCTGGATGAATGTGATAATAGGAGAGGGATTGTATGATAAGGCTTACGTTGAAAAGTACACTACAGGTTTTGACAAGCTACAGGCACATGTTAAGCCCTTTACTCCTGAATGGGCGTATGGGATCACTACAATAGCTCCTCAGATGATACGTGAAACTGCCCGGGAAATGGCGCATGCTGCTCCTGCAGTCATTGTTCATCCAGGCCGGCACGTTACCTGGTATGGCGATGATATGCAGCGGTTGCGTGCTGTTGCCATTCTGAATGCCATTCTGGGCTCATGGGGGAGGAGGGGAGGTTTTTATCGTCCGGAAAGCCTTACGGTTCCTGAATTTCCTCATCCCCATTATCCTGAAGTTAAAATAGGCTGGAGAGATATTCTTGGCGATAAGTATCCATTGGCTGATCAGCCTGTTGCGAATGCAATCGTCGATCTTAGCCGCCCGGATACTGAGGGCGGAGCCAAATATAAAGCCTGGATTGTTAACGGAACAAACCTGGTGGAAACAATGCCTAATCAGGCTAATACACTTGAGGCTATTAAAGCCCTCGAATTACTGGTTGTTATCGATACCATGCCAATGGAAATAACGGGCTATGCCGATGTTGTATTACCCGAATGCACTTATCTGGAAAGATATGATGACATTAGAGTTAGTCAGCACCGTAAACCCCAGATGGCACTTCGGATGCCAGCCATCAAGCCGAAATACAACTCAAAACCTGCCTGGTGGATGGCAAAACAATTGGCGGAGAAGATGGGCCTCGGAGGCTTTTTCCCATGGAAGGATATTGAGGAAATGCTCAGCTGGCAGCTGAAGCAAATGGGCTCCAGTATGGAAGAGATGCAGCGCATTGGTGTTAAAACAAATGAGCGAACCTCCGATGATCTATACTTTACTGAAGGTGAGGATGTTGAATTTAGCACAACCAGTACGAAAATTGAATTGTACTCAAGCGATCTGGAAGGTGCAGGTTTTCAGGCACTTCCTGTATACACACCACATGCAGAACCGCCTGAAGGGTTCTACCGGCTGATATACGGCAGGGCTCCGATGCATACCTTCACAAGGACATCAAATAATCCAAACCTGGCAGATCTGATGGACGAAAATAGTGTTTGGATACATCCAAAAGTCGCTAAAGAATGGGCCCTGACAAATGATCAATATATCTGGCTAAAAAATCAGGATAGCATAATTTCTGATTTTCAGATAAAAGTAAGGGTGACAGAACGAATACGATGGGACTCAGTTTATATGGTGCATGGTTTTGGTCATACCCAGAAGAAACTTGAACGCTGCTTTGGTAAAGGGGCCAGTGATACTCAAATGATTACAAATGTTCTTGTCGATCCCTCCATGGGAGGCACGGGTATGAGAGGCAACTTTGTGACTTTTGTAACCGAAAAAGGGGAGGCTAAATCATGAGATACGCCATGGCGATTGATACCAGAAAATGTGTTGGCTGCAGTGACTGTGTGGTAGCCTGCCAAACCGAGAATAATGTTCCTATCGGGTATTGCCGGGATTGGGTTGTTGAGGTAACTGACGGTACTTATCCTGCACTGGAACTTGAACTTCGCTCAGAGCGCTGTAACCATTGCGACAATTCACCTTGCGTTCGCTGCTGCCCAACCGGAGCAAGCCATTATGAAAAAGGGGGTGTTGTGATTGTCACACATAATAAGTGCATAGGCTGCGGTGCCTGTATATCCTCCTGTCCATATGATGCCAGATATACTCATCCTGATGGGTATGTTGACAAATGCACGTTCTGCCTGCATCGGCTGGAAAAAGGATTACTTCCTGCCTGTGTTTCAACGTGTCCCACAAAGTGCATGTATTTCGGAGATCTCGATGATCCGAAAAGCCCTGTATCCGTGGTACTGAAAAACCGCAAGCATAAGACACTGATTCCGGAAGCCGGAACCAAACCGCAACTCTATTTCTTAATCTAATACTGATATAAATGAGAGAAGAAATTATAGTCAGTGGAAGGATGAATCCAAATATCGATCCATTCCTGCATATTTGGCACTGGCAAATCCCTTTATACCTTTTTCTCGGAGGTCTCGCTGCCGGAATCCTGTTTTTTGCGGCCCTGTTTTATCTCAGAGGCAAGGAAAATGAGTATCGGGCAGCCGTGAAAATTGCTCCGATGATTGTTCCTGTTTTACTCGTTCTGGGTTTGTTTGCACTGTTTCTTGATCTAAAGCATAAGGCCTATTTCTGGCAGCTCTATACGGTCATTCGCTTGCAATCTCCCATGGGTTGGGGCGCATGGACCTTAATGATCATTACCCCGCTGGCTTTTATCTGGGCAGCGCTCCATATAAAAGAAGTGTTCCCGAAGTGGGACTGGAAATATCAGTGGCTTAAGGATCTGGAAATGTTTTTCCAAAAGTATAAAAAGGTAATAGCCTGGTTGATTGCTATCTACTCAGTCATTCTTGGTGTTTATACCGGAATATTGTTTTCAGCTTTCAATGCGCGCCCACTGTGGAATACCTCGATATTAGGGCCTTTGTTCCTGGTGTCCGGACTTTCAACAGGCGCGGCCACCGCAATCCTTTTTTCAAAAAATCACGAGGAGCGCAAAACTTTCGCCAGGATTGATCTGCTGTTGATTGCGATTGAGCTTTTCCTCATCGTCCACATGTTTATGGGATTCCTCGCCAGTACGCAGGTGCAGATCGACGCAGCCAACCTTTTCCTGGGTGGCCCTTATACCGCACCTTTCTGGATGCTGGTTGTTGGAATGGGACTAATCCTGCCTGCAATTCTTGAGGCTCTGGAATTGATTAAATTTAAAATCCCTGTTTATATCCCGGCAATCCTTGTTCTGTTCGGAGGTATCATGCTTCGTTTTATCATCGCCTACGCAGGACAAATGAGCCGGTGGCTCTATTAATGCTAAATATTTATCAATAGCCCCGGTTTACAATCCGGGGATAATAAGAAAACCAAATGGAAACAGTAAAAAAGGACCGGTCGAGACAATACCTGAACCCATATCTGGGAGGAGTATTGCTGGGTCTGGTGTTAATTGCGGCAAATTTTGTTGCAGGCCGTGGCTTAGGTGCCAGCGGTGCAGTTAAAAGTGTAATTGTTGCAGCTACAGAAGTGGTTGCTCCCACACATGTTAAAAACAATGCCTACTATGCTGAAGCAGTAAAGCAACATCCCAATCCATTGAAAAACTGGCTGGTTTTTGAAATGGCTGGTGTTCTTATTGGAGGATTCCTATCCGGAAGCCTTTGGGGAAGGCTAAAACTGAAAGTTGAGCATAGCCCGAAAATTACCTCGCGCAAACGGCTCATCATGGCAGGAACAGGAGGGATTCTCTTTGGATTTGGCTCGCAGCTGGGCCGTGGCTGTACCAGCGGCTCTGCATTAAGCGGAATGGCTATTTTATCGTTGGGCGGGTTCATTACCATGGCAGCGATTTTTGGTACTGCCTTCGCCCTGGCATACTTCTTTAGAAAAAATTGGATATAACATTAAAAAGATTGATTATGGGACCGTTAGTTGTAAATGAATTAATCTCTGAGAATACGAACTTACTGCTTGGCTTCATTATTGGGATCGGATTTGGTTTCGTCCTCGAAAGCAGTGGTTTCTCATCGAGCAGAAAATTGGCCGGCGTTTTTTATGGATATGATACGGTTGTGCTAAAGGTGTTTTTTACAGCAGCAATAACCGCCATGCTTGGAATGCTATTCCTTAGCTTGTTTGGATGGCTCGACCTTAACCTGGTATATGTTAACCCAACCTATCTGACTTCTGCAATCATTGGCGGTATCGTCATGGGCGCCGGATTTATTATCGGTGGATTCTGTCCGGGAACAAGTTTTGCAGGTGCTTCCATAGGTAAAATTGATGCTATGGTTTTTATCGGAGGCCTGTTTATTGGTGTTATAATTTTCTCCGAAGGTTACCCACTCTGGGATGACCTGTATACTTCGGCCTTTAAAGGATCACCTAAAATCAGCGAGTCGCTCGGACTGTCCGATGGAATGGCAGCCTTGTTGGTAATCCTGGCAGCCATTGGAATGTTTTATGTTGCTGAGTGGGCCGAAAAGAAATTTCCTCGTGAAGAATACTAAAAAGTAATATTATGAAAGCCAGAGAAATCTTATCGATAAGCATTGTTGGACTCGGCCTTATAATAGCCGCAGTGCCGGAAAATACAACTCATCCATATAAACTAACCCCAAGTCAGTTACTTGAAGAGGTCAAGGGAAGAAATCAGTTTTTTAGCCCCGATGAATTAGCGGAAAAATTGGTCAATAAGGATCCGTCAGTTCAATTGATCGATGTCCGTGATCAGGATGAATTTGAGAAATTCAGTCTTCCCGGAGCTATCAATATCCCATTGATAGATTTGCTCAATGAGAAGTGGACGGAAGTTCTGGATCAGGATTTAAAAGCCAACATCTTTTACAGTAATGGAAGCGTTGAAGCCAATGAGGCATGGATGATCACCAGGCAGCTGGGATATAACAACCTGTTTGTGCTGGAAGGTGGACTGAATTATTGGATTGAAACCATTATGAGTCCGCAAAAGCCTGCTTCAACTTCGCCAAACGAAGAACTTGCGCGTTATGATTTCCGTCAGGCTGCAGGATCTGCTTTAGGGGGTGGGGGAGCAGTTCAGCTTGCTGCACCTGCTGATCAGGGTGCTGTTGTCAAACCAGGTCTGACAAAGAAGCCGGGTAAGAAAAAGGCTTCCGGAGGATGCTGAATAGTCTGCAGTCTACAGTACTCAGTCTTCAGTACCCAGTACTCAGTCTTCAGTACTCAGTACTCAGTACTCAGTCTGCAGTAAACAAAATCACCTGATATGAAAGCAAGAGGCCGCCTCAATACTGAGACGGCCTCTTGCTTTTTTCATTTAAGCCAACTGCTACCTGAAGACTGGGTACTGCCGACTGAGTACTGAGTACTGGGTACTGAGTACTGAGTACCTCTTACTGTATCCAGTAATTAACCTCCGCCTCAGTCTGCTTATCAGTGCTCTGCAGCCAGTAGGACGGGGTTATAATAAGACCATTCGGGCTGTGAAGTTTTCTCTTATAGATATTTATGGTAGGATTGAAAACAACGTCTGTAACGCCGATCTTCCAGGTACCTGCCTCATCTGAGGCTTCTTTTACTACGTAGCTGTTAAACTCAAGGATAGTTTTCAGAAACTCTTTACGCTCGGCAGTCATGCCAGATTCTACTAAAGTGCAGCGTGTCCCGTCGATAACCTCAATGATATGTTTAGCCTGATTAAGAGCCATGGTTGTAACTAATTAATTCCGAAACTAATACTTGAAATATACTCATAAATAGCACTGGCGAACCCGATAACAAAAATACCGGCAACACAAATCAGAAGGCTGATTCGCATTGGCCATGGGGTTTTGAAAGTGGCAATCGGTGTATCAGAATGGTCGATAAGCATTGCTTTTACCACCCTTAAATAATAATAAAGAGACACCGTGGCATTCAAAACGGCAATTAAAATCAGGATATAATACCCTTTTGCACCAGCAGCAGCAAACAGGAAAAACTTACTGAAAAATCCGGCTACAGGGGGGATGCCCGCCAGGGAAAACAAAGCCAGCAAAAGGATGAGGCTTAATTTTGGATTGGTTTTGTAAAGGCTGTTATAATCAGTGATCTCTTCCTTACCCGAGAATTCTGAGATCGCAGAAATGACTCCAAAAGCTGCCAGGTTGGTGAATACATAGATCAACATGAAATATACTACGGTAGTCATCCCTAATTCACCACCCTGCATAATCCCTAAAAGGATGAAACCAGCCTGCGCGATGGATGAGAAGGCCATAAATCGTTTAAGGTTATTCTGCCGGAGGGCAAACAGGTTACCAATGGTCATGGTGGCAACGGCCAGCGTATAAAGTAAAGGTTCCCAAACTTTAGTGATTGAACCGAATACCCGGTAAAGAATAATCATGAATGTAAATGCAGCAGCTCCTTTGGAAACAACAGAAAGATAGGAGGTAACGTTTATTGGTGCACCTTCGTAAACGTCTGCTGTCCACAAATGAAAAGGTACGAGAGAAATTTTGAATGCCATCCCGGCAACAAAGAAAACGAATCCGAATGTTTGTAATGGATTGTTGTTGATGTTGACAACGCAATCTGCAAAATAGATCGATCCGGTTGTTCCGTAAATGAAGGATAACCCGTAGAGAAGAATCCCTGAAGATAACGCGGATGTAAGGATAAGCTTGATACCGGCTTCAGCAGACTTTTCACTGTATTTTTCAAAAGCAGCCAATGCAGCCATTGGAATGGTTGCCAATTCAATCCCGATGTACATCATCAGAAAGTCGCCGGATGAAATCATGAAATTCATACCGATCAGAGTGGATATGATCAGGATGAAGAATTCGCTGATTTTTTCATTATTTTCTTCGCGCTTAAGCCAGGTAACTGACTGAAGGAAAACGATAAAAACACCCAGGTTCAGAACACTCTTCATGAACATGGTCATTCGCGTGGTCTGAAAACTTCCACCAAATAACATCCCTTCCGCAAGTGGAAGGAAGTTGATCAGGGTCGCAACTCCGAACAAAACCGTCCCAAGAGTGATAATCTTATGCTTATTCTCTTTCTTGGTAAAGATCTCTGCAATCAATAAAATCAATACGATACCGACCAGAATCAGTTCGTTTCGCATTAGGCTAAAAGAAGCAATGTCCATTTCTGTAATGTTTTATAGCATGGCTGTTAACCGTTCGACAATAGGATTTAAAGCAACCATTACGGTGCTGGATAGAAAGGATGGGTAAAAGCCGATCATGGCGATCGGAACAATCAGCACAACTAAACTGATTCGCTCATACCATTTTGCATCAGGGAATTCGAGATATTCTTTTTCCCTTACCTGACCGAGAAGCAATTTTCCAACTACCCGGAGGATATATACAGCTGTAATGACAATAGAACTTGTTGCAATTATGGTGGCAACACGATGGAAGGTATCAGGGTGCTGGAAAGAACCAAAGAAGATGGTCATTTCAGCAACAAATCCACTCAAGCCAGGAAGACCCAAAGAAGCCAGACCTGCAATAACATAGGCAACTCCGAGGAAAGGAACAACGGCCATTAAACCACCCATCTGATCAATATTCCGGGTGTGTGTCCTTCCATAAATCATGCCGATCAAAGCAAAGAAGAGTGCCGTCATCAAACCGTGGGAGATCATCTGGAGAACAGCTCCATCCATGGAGGTCTTATTCATCATCAGTAAAGCAAACAGAACGAGTCCGCAATGGCTCACTGAAGAATATGCATTGATATATTTAAGGTCTTTCTGCCAGATAGCTCCGAAAGCTCCATAAACAACACTGATGGTAGTCAGAATCAGGAAAATCCAGGCCATTTCCTGTGCAGCATCAGGTAAAAGGAACATCGCAACACGCAGGCATCCGTATCCGCCTAATTTCATCAATACTCCGGCATGCAGCATGGATACTGCTGTTGGTGCGGAAGAGTGACCGTCAGGTGACCATGTATGCAAGGGGAAGAGAGCACCAAGAATTCCGAATCCTACAAAAAGGAAGGGGAAGAAGAAGCGCTGCATAGCGATCGGGAATGATATTTTCGACAGTTCCAGCAGACTGAAGGTAACCGGACCAGCAGCTGAAGAATAGAAGTATAATCCTAATAAACCAACAATCAGTAATGCGGAACCTCCCATGAGCATAAGGGTAAGTTTCATTGCGGAATACTCTTTCGGACCGCTACCCCAGATACCTATCAAAAGGTACATAGGGATTACTGCAAGCTCATAAAAGAGGAACATGGTAAAGAGGTCAAGAGAGATAAAGAATCCGAAAACCCCCGTAGCCAATAAAATCAGAGAGATAAAAAACTCACGGGCAAGGTATTCAACCTGCCATGATGCGAATATACCGGCAAATACCACGATGGAAGCCAAAAGGAGCATCCATACTGCAATGCTGTCGACTCCGACAGTATAATGAATATTGAGGGTTTTAAACCAGGTGTAATCGCTCAGATAAAGAAAATCCCCGGTGATCCCGGCCTTGCGCTGGGCAAAATAGCTGAACACAAGAATTATCGCAGTAAGGAGCTGAAGTGACATGCCAACAGCTGCAGCAACACGTGCGCCTTTAAAATCCTTGGTAAAAACAATCGCAATGACCGTAAGGACGGGAATAATAACAAACAGGTTGAGAATATTCATAATCGGTTTCTATTTCGGATTAAACCTTAATGATCAGATAATAAAAGCAAAAACAAGAACGAGTATGATCGCCCCAAGAACGAAGACCATTCCATATTGTGGCAGGTTACCTGATTGGAGGTTCCTGATTTTCTTAGAACTGGTAACTGTCAGCCAGCCGATACCATTCATGGAGCCATCAACGATATGTCTGTCGAACCATGCAACGGGCCTTGATATATAATTAAAGATGATTTTCTTGGTGATAAACAGATAAAGCTCATCAAAATAAAACTTATGATAAATGGCCGTGTAGAAACCACCCAGCGATTTTGAAATCCGTTCTGGTATTGCAGTTTCCTTTTTATAAAGTATCCATGCAATCGTAATTCCCAGCAATCCTATCAGTACGGAAGGTATGGCAATTGCGAAATTCATATGGGTCTCAAATGGTATGCCATCTGAAGTAACCAGTTTGCTGAATGGGATATAACCAGCGAAGATTGAACCAAAAGCAAGAATCATCAATGGTATAGTCATCGTTTTTGGCGATTCGTGCGGAGTATGATGATAATGTTTCTCCTTGCCCCAGAAGATGTTGAAATAGAGGCGGAACATATAAAATGCTGTCAGACCGGCAACCAGAAATTCAACTGCGAACAGTAGTTTATCGTGGTGGAAGGCAGCTACAAGAATTTCATCCTTGCTAAAGAAACCTGACAGAAAAGGTACTCCTGCGATCGTCAGACAAGCAATGAGGAACGTAGCGTGCGTAATTGGAAGATACTTGCGGAGTCCGCCCATATCCTGCATTACGTTGCTGTGAACTGCATGAATGATTGATCCGGCACCCAGGAAGAGCAAAGCCTTAAACATAGCGTGGGTGAAGAGGTGGAACATGGAGGCCATGTATCCTACTCCTTCTTCTCCGCCATATCCTGAAACGCCTAGAGCCAGCATCATATAACCGAGCTGCGACAAAGTTGAAAAGGCCAGCACTCGCTTTATATCATATTGAGTACAGGCAATTACTGCCGCAAACAGGGAGGTAAATCCTCCAACATAGGCGACAACAGTAAGAGCTTCGGGAGCCTGAAAATAAAAGACCGGAAACATTCTGGCAACCAGGTAAACACCAGCTACAACCATGGTAGCAGCATGGATAAGGGCCGAAACAGGAGTAGGGCCTTCCATGGCGTCAGGTAACCATATATGCAACGGGAACATGGCCGATTTACCTGCACCCCCCATAAAAATTAGAAGTGCAGCCCATGTCATAACGGACATGCCCAGAAAACTAACACCTGCTGCATTGGCAAATATACTCTGGTCAGAACCGGTTAGAGCACTGAAATCAAAAGTCTTGGTGAAATACGAAAGAAGCAGAATCCCGATCAGGAACCCAAGGTCGGCAAAGCGGGTAACAATGAAAGCTTTTTTAGAGGCTGCAACTGCCGAGTCTTTGGTATAATAGAATCCAATCAAGAGGAATGATGAAACTCCTACCAGCTCCCAAAAGATGTACATCTGGAAGATATTGGTTGCCAATACGAGCCCGAGCATCGAGAATGAGAAGAGCGACAGGAAAGCATAGAACCTCTGAAAGCCCTTTTCACCCTGCATGTAACCCAGACTGTATATATGAACCATGAATGAAACGGTGGAAATGACCACCAGCATCATTACTGATATCGGGTCCAGAAGGATTCCCATCCTGACAGTTAAAAAGTCGGAGAAACTTATCCAGTCCATCGACATGGCAATGATCTTCGGAAAAGATCCATTGACCATACCGTCAACAAAGAAATATTGCCAGGCGGTGAGGTAGGATAATACGGTGACCAGTCCAAGACCAACCGTTCCAATGAGCCCGGCAATAACCGGTTTCAATTTCATTCCGAAAAGTCCGTTAAACAGGAACGATGCGAATGGAATCAGGAGGATCAATATGGTTAATGAATAATTCATGACAGCCTATTGGTTGGATTAATACTTCATTTCATTCACTTTATCAACACTGATCGAATTCAACCGCCTGTAAATGTTGATTACGAGGGCAATTGCTACTGAGGCTTCAGCAGCAGCGATACCTACAATAAACAGGGCGAAGAATTGTCCCTGAAGCTGATCAGGGAAAAGAAATTTATTAAAAACGACCATGTTAATATTTACAGCGTTCAGGATCAGTTCTATAGACATCAGAATGGTGATCATGTTACGCCGGATAATGAAACCGCAAACACCTGCAAAAAACATAAATGCACTGACAATCAGTACGGAGGTTATTGGAATTCCTTGTAACATATGAGGATGTTTTGATTTTAACTTTTAATATTATTTACCCTTCTTAGCAATAATGATCGCTCCGATCATTGCAGCCAGCAGAAGTATACTGATCACTTCAAAAGGCAGTACATATCCGTTTTTACCAGTGCCGAGAAGCTGAAGCCCGATGGCCTGCATGTCAACTTTCATTGCCGGGTTCGTGGTTGGAATGAAGGTATACTTCAAAATCGCCAATGTTGACAGGGCGAATCCCGAAGCACCAACCAAAATGCCCATAATAAGCCGGCTGGCTTCTGGTTTGGCAAATTTATGGCTGATATGACTGGTCAGCAAAATGGAGAAAATGATCAAAACAACAATACCCCCTGCATAGAGGACCAATTGTACCCCTGCCATGAACTGATAATCCACCATGAAATAGAAGCCGGCAGTGGCAACCAGCACGCACAGAAGATAAAAAGCCGCACGCAGGATCCTCGTAGTTGTGATTGTCAGAATTGAGCAGATCACAATAACGGCTGAAAGGAGATAAAACATTAAAACATTCAGTGCCATATCAGTTTAGTTAGCTGGGTTTGACGTCGGAACTGTATCGGTAACCACCGGTTTTGGAGCTTTTGGCTCTTTTGGCGTTTTTTTGATCAGAGATCCGGGTTGATTTAAAATCTTGGTGAGCGCTTCGCGATTGAAAACGGCGTGCTCAAATTCCTGCCCCCAGGCAAGTGAGTTGCTCGGACAAGCTTTAATGCACAATCCGCAGAAAGTGCACATTGACAGGTGATAAATATGCTTGTCGATGATGCGTTCTGATTTTCCATCCTCATTTGTTACGGAATCCGTAATGATCTCAAGGGATCCGTTCGGGCAGTTCAACTGACAGATGCCACACCCGTTGCAAGTATGAAAATTATTTTCATCATGCTGGAGAATTACCTCACCTTTAAACCGATCGAACATTTTCAGTTCTTTTCGGTTTTCCGGATATTGCTGAGTAACAATAGTTCCCGGATGTACGAAGTAATATCCCGTAACCATAAGACCTTTCCAGAGGGATTTTATTCCATAGAAAATATCACTGAAGTATTTGCCTACTGAATTCATAATCGTTATTTAATATACCATCCCATGAGGACGATGAAAGCAATCACCAGAATGTTCACCAAATTGATCGGAAGTAAATATTTCCATTCCAGGGTCAGCAGCTGGTCGATCCTTAACCTTGGGAATGTCCATTTAAACCACATGATCACATATATGATAAAAACCGTTTTACCGAAATACCATACGATGGGAGGAATAAAGTCCATCACATGATTAAAGCCTGCAAGATTGCCAATGTGTAAGGGCATCCAGCCACCCAGAAAGACCGTTGCAGCGAGTGATGCAACAATGAACATGTTCATGTATTCGCCCAGGAAGAAGAAGGCAAACCGGATACCGGAATATTCTGTGTGGAAACCAGCTGTTAATTCAGATTCTGCTTCAGCAAGGTCAAATGGTCCGCGGTTGATTTCGGCAGTACTGGCAACCAGAAACATGACAAATGCGATTATTGCAGGAATATGCCCCTTGAAAATCCACCAGCCGTTTGCCTGGCTTTCAATTATTACCGATAACTGCATTGATCCGCTGAAAATAACAACTGCCAGAAGCGAAAGACCGACAGATAATTCATAACTAACCACCTGTGCACCGCTACGTATCGCACCGATCAGGGAATATTTACTATTACTTGACCAGCCGGCGAGAAGTGTTCCGATAACTCCGATGGAGGAAACGGCCATCATATAAAACACACCGATATTAAAGTCAACTGCTTGCAGTCCTTTAGCAAAAGGGATAGCAGCAATGGCCATGAACGAAGCAATGATCAATATAAACGGTGCAATATTAAATAGAAGTTGATCCGCTTTTCTAATTACCACCAGCTCCTTCATAAGAAGCTTGATAAGGTCGGCAATGGTTTGAATAAGCCCCCACTTACCGACCCGGTTGGGTCCTACACGGTTTTGCATGAAGGCACATACCTTACGTTCGGCATAAACAAGGTAAAGGCCAACGACAGCATATACTAGCAAAATAATTATCCCCACAATGGCTAATTCCACCACAAATGCCCAAGTTGGCGACATCGTGGAATAAAGGAATTGATCAACAGCCTTGGTGGTACCGGAGAAGTCGTAAATATTAAACGGCATCTTAATTATTATATACGGTTGATTTATCGGTCAATATCAGGAATAACAAGGTCGAGTGAGCCACTGATCGCTATGAGGTCAGCAATCTTGTTTCCTTTGCACAGTTGGCTTATAACAAATAGGTTACTGAAGTTTGGGGTCCGGAAATGCATCCTGTAGGGATACTTTTCCCCTTTGCTGACCACGAAAACTCCAAGATCACCTTTGGCAGTTTCTACCCGCTGGGAATATTCGCCTTCCGGAAGCTTGATAATCGGCTTCATTTTGGTTGAATAATCACCTTCAGGAATATTATCTATCAGTTGTTCAATAATCTTCATTGATTCCCACATCTCGTCCACGCGGACTTTGTAGCGTGCCCAGGAATCACCTTCAGTATAAAGGATCTCCTTGAAATCAACTTTGTCGTAAGCACTGTATGGGAATTTCTTCCGTATATCACAGGCAAAATTTGAACCGCGACCGGTTGGGCCGGTAGCTCCAAAACTGATGGCATCTTCTTTCGACATGATCCCCATGCCTTTTGTCCGCTGCTCGAATATTATATTACCTGTCAGTAACTGATCATATTCAGGTAGCTTTTTACGGAAATAGGTAATGAATTCTTTGGTGCGTTTTTGAAAGTTCGGATGTATATCACCCATCAGGCCGCCAGGGCAAATAAAGCTGTGCAATAACCTGGAACCAAAGGATTCTTCGAAAATATCCAGGATTTTTTCCCTGTCTCTTAAACCATAGAAGAAACAGGTTAATCCGCCCATGTCCATGCCGAAAGCAGCCCACCAAAGTTGGTGCGATGCAATACGCTGCAGTTCAGAGAGAATAGTTCTGATATATTTCACTCGTTCGGGAACTTCAACCCCGAGAGCTTTTTCCACGAGTATGGAAACAGCTTCGTTGTTCATGTGTGCCGATAAATAATCCATTCTGTCAGTCAGATGGATTATTTGAGGATAAGTCATCCGTTCGCACATTTTTTCAATGCCCCGGTGTATGTATCCGCAATGCGGTACAACGTAATCCAGCATTTCGCCCTTCAATGAAACGACAAACCGCATAACACCGTGTGTTGATGGGTGTTGTGGTCCGATATTTACGATATAATCTCCGTCCTCTTGGGCGGTCAGAATATCTGAAAATTCAACTTCCTGCATGTGCTAACGTTCGATAAAGTTAATATCGTCCTTGTAATCTTTTCTCAGCGGAAAACCCCAGCCATCTTCCAGGAAAAGCCGGCGCAAATCGGGATGGTTGGAGAATTTAACGCCCATCAGGTCATAGATTTCGCGCTCCTGAAATTCAGCTGTCTTCCATAAGTCGCTCACGGTATCCATCACAGGATTGTCATGATCAGCGAGATCAGTTTCAATATCGATGATATGTCCAAGTTTTGTTGATTCAAAGTTGTAAATCAGCGAAAACTTGTCTTCACGGTCGACGCCGTAAAGATTGAAAAGGAAGTCGAATTGAAACCGGCTGTCATCACGCAGGGTGGTGGCCAATTTATGAAATTCCGCTGGTGCGGCTTTAACTCTCACATGCTCCCCTGAGGTAACTACCTCCATGGCAGGAAACAATTCTGCCAGGACTAAACCTAATTGCTCTTTTTCCATATCCGGCTGATTAAATAAAGTTCTCCATGGGGTCGCGCGGACTCGCAATGGTTTCAGTTCTCATTTTGCGCTGCAGCTGCATGATGCCATATAATAAGGCTTCCGGACGGGGAGGGCAGCCCGGGATATATACATCAACCGGAATGACATGGTCAACACCTCTTACCACGGAATAGGTATTATAATAGAAGGGGCCTCCTGAACATGCACAGGCACCCATAGCGATAACAAATTTGGGCTCGGCCATCTGATCATAAAGCCGTTTAAGTACCGGAGCCATCTTATGTACCACCGTACCTGCAACAACAATAACATCAGCCTGACGAGGTGAAGCTCGGTATACTTCTACGCCAAAACGGGCGAAATCATGCCTGGGAGCACCCGCAGCCATCATTTCAATACCACAGCAACTTGTTGCAAAGGTAAGCGGCCAAACCGAATTCGACCGGCCCCAGTTAATGAGGTCATCAATGGTAGTCAACAAAATATTGCCACCAGACTGTTTGAAGATTTCCAGGGATTCATTATCCCGGAAATCTTCATTTTTCATGGATTTGATTTTTACACCCATTTCAATGCGTCTTTTTTCCAGGCATATAATAGACCTAAACCGAGAATCAGGAAGAAAATTACGATCTCGATAAAAGCCCTTAAGCCGATTTCTTTCATAACTACACCCCAGGGAAATACAAATACCGTTTCCACGTCGAAAATCAAATAGACAATGGCAAACAGATAATACCCGACATTAAACTGTATCCAGGCATTACCTTGGGCCGGGATGCCGCATTCGTAGGGTTCGAACTTCGCGGGTGACTTACTAAAACTCGGTGCTACAAAATGGGAGAACAAAACTGCTCCTCCAACCAAAACCACACCGACAATAAAGAACAGAACCAGGGATTCGCTGCTCATAGTGTTTAGAAAATTATGAGCCAAAAGTAGAATTTTCCCCTATATATAAATGTAGATATTGCCATAGCTAACAATATCATTTATCATTGAAAAACTGATGTAGATCAATAATAAATTGATATATATCACCATCTTCCGGCTATAGTCGACTGGCATTTCGGACAGCGCCCACTATTGACAAGATTCTGCTCAACCTCAAACCCATTCCTCTTGACTAATAAAACCTTACAATTGGCACAATAAGTATCTTCGCCTCCTATGCCGGGGACATTGCCTATATATACATATTTCAGGCCGGCCTTCATTGCTATATCTTTTGCCTTGGTAAGGGACTGCAGTGGAGTGGATGGCAACCGGGTGAGCTTGTGCTGAGGCTGGAAACGACTGAAATGCAATGGGTAATCCTGAAATCCCTCTTTAGCGAGCCAATCACACATCTTCGTGATCTGATCAAAATTATCCGTCCAATCGGGTATTAAAAGATTGGTGATTTCAAGCCATACCCCTTGATCTTTTAGCGTTTTTAATGTTTCCAGTACCGGTTTCAAATTGCCGGCCGTGAGCTTGAGATGCGTAACCGGATCGAAAGTCTTCAGATCAATATTTGCCGCATCAATAACTTTGCAAAGTTCCAATAACGGTTCCTGATTAATATACCCGTTTGATACCAATACATTTTTTATTCTGCGGCTTCTCGCAAAAGTGGCCGTATCCAGCATGTATTCAAAAAAAGTAACGGGCTCGGAATAGGTATAAGCTATAGAGTGGCATTCTTCTCTTATCGCTTGGTTGACAACTGATTCCGGATTAGCATTGAAATTACGGGTTTTGCTTGGGCTAGTCTGGCTGATTTCCCAGTTCTGACAATTCAGACAAGCAAAATTACATCCGGCTGTAGCAATACTAAAGCATTTGGAGCCAGGGAAAAAGTGGAGCAGGGGCTTCTTCTCAACGGGATCAATATTCACAGCACATGGGTTCCCATATGCCATTGTATATAACTTGCCATCACGTGCAATACGATTATGACAAATGCTGAGTTCACCCTCCTTGAGAGTACATTCATTCGGGCAAATCAGGCATTTAATTCCCCTGGGAGTCTCAATGTAGTGTCTGGCTTCGCGCTCACCGGGCTTAAGGTTATCCTGACTGGTCATATTGATAAAAGTTTTAGCTCCAATTCCATTAATACCATAAAAACAGAGGGGAATCCCTGTCGTAGCAACATTCTTTAAAAATTCCCTCTTATTCATTTCTTCTTCCGGAAATCATTTCCTTAATGCCTTTTGAATTATCAAAATTAATAGGCCTGAACCGGAAATAATCCCTAAAGCGGGTAAAATTCCTAACATCGGAATTATTACCATCGGGTAGGCCAAGGCTCCGAAGGCTGCGCCCAGCATATCGTAAATATATATATTACCCTGATCGTTTGTGCTGAAATTTATTCTTGTCAGATAAGTGAAATACAATCCTGTTAAGAAAGCAGACATAAATGATATTAATGCAATAACCAGGGTTTTAACCAATATATATTGTCCTGATAATGTCATCCAGAAAACCATTCCGGCCAGCAATGCTGTGATCATACTGAATGAAATAAGGATTATTGTTCCTGATCCTGCTACTTTTCCTGTATAGCCGGAAAAGTTTTTTAGGCTGCCAAACGCCAGCCCAGCCATAAATATCGCGGCAAAGAGACCGGTAAATAAGAATAGCGATCCTGAAATCATCTGCACCATTAACAGAAGTATGATCTCAATCCCTGAGGCGCTGGCTCCCAAAATGAACATAGCACTTCCAGAGGTACCTCCCTTAAAAAAGCTAAAGAAAATCAGAATTATAAGAATCCCGGCAAGAAGCCACGAGAGCCTTCCCGGGAATTGTCCGAGCCACCAGTTAATCTGCGCAAAATAGGCAACGGGTTTGAGTATGGTGTTTTTAGCCATCCAGGGTTTCATCAGGAGGTTTGCCTGACTAAGTCGGGTCTGAAAAAGACTCTCATCAAAATAACCCTTTGAAAGATATAAGGTATTGATTTTCTTTAATTTTAGTTCTGATAAGATATCTGTTTTCAGATCTGTGTTTCCTGCTATGAGGTAATTGTTCTCCCCGGGAAATATTTGAGCAAAGCGGAATGATGACCTGATGGAATTTATCACCGGGCTGATAGCAGCAATAGCCTCCTTTGACAGGTAATTGGCAGTTCCCGGAAGCATCACCGAGACAAATCCGTCTGGAGTTAGGATATTCTTTATCTGAGTAAAAAATTCAGCAGTATAAAATCGGTTCAGAGATAGATTTTGAGGTCCGGGAAGCATAACCAGGATAATATCATATTGAATGTCAGGATGATTAATCCAGGAATTGAGATTTTTATCGATAAACCGTGTCGAAGGAGCAGGGGGGGGAAGGAGGTGAAGCCTTTTCGCCAACCTGAAAATCTGGTTGTCGGGTTCAGCCAGATCCAGCCGGGTTAAAGGATATTTCAACAACTCCTGATTGATACCGGAAAGTAATCCTCCGATGACCAAAATATTCCGGGGATCAGGATGCTGAATCATTGCGAAGTGTGTCATTTCTTCAATGATCAGGGTATTTCCAGAGGACTGAGTCAGAAGGCCATTTTCGAAAATATTAATTTGATCGCCGTTTTGCGTAATGGTCAGTCGACCGGCAGGACCAGATCGGGAGGCAATGATCTCATCGTTAGGATGAAAGAGTTTTTGTGACCACCGGCTGGCAGGGGGCGTTAACGTTCCGGTAAGAATGGCAATCGAACAGAGAATTCCTGATGAAATTCCCCCGATGCTCTCCCAGGCATAGGCTCTCCGAATATTTAATCCTGATGAAGCAAATAACCTGGTTGTAAATGTGATAGAAAATCCTGTCAGAAAACAGAATGGTGTCAGGACTAAGAGGCAAAATCCGGAAAAGGCTATCGGTCCCGCCTCTATACCCGGTGCAAAAAAAATACTTTTACAATAATACATCAGTGGAAGGAGAACAAGAGGCAGAAGGAACTGGGTAAGAACCAGTATAAATGACTTCTTTTGATTTAATTGGTATTCTTCTTGAATGCCTGATTTGCCGCGATTTCCTGCTATTGCCCCTAAGCCGGTAATAAGAAGCCATAAGAACATTATGAGGGAGAGCATAAGTTCATTACCCTGGAATAAGCCAAGTAACTCGCGAATCATCAAAGTTTGAACAGCAATGCTGATGAACCCGGTCAGAAAGGGCCATGAACCAGAACCTAGTCTGCTCAGGAATGAAATTTGGCTGCTATTCGATTTGCGCCTGGGCGATTTTACTGGCAGATAGTAGCGCCAGTGCCATAATAAATGAAACATACCAACCATGGACATGCCGATGCCGAAGTTGACATGCCATTTCAATACTTTTTCCGTCCAGGGGACCTCCAGCTTGTAATTGATTTGTATTGCCATGAGAATTCCCAGACAACCAGCCGTCAGAAACGTAACAAGTAACGAGTAGTTCCAGATTTTCCGGTGTACCGATTTGCTGAGAATTTCCAATCGGTTGAATAGATAGCTTATCCCATACAAGATCAACAATATCAGTCCTATGGGTATCAGTAAATAGGGTGCGTTCATTTTTTCTTAACGCTATCTTCCTCAAAGATCAGAGCCTCATAAATATAGATGTCAGCATCCTTCCAACCCGTCCAGCCAAGACCAGCTTTATCCCGCGAACAATGGCCCAGAAAGTCATCGAGCGACCAACCGGTTTCGGTGGCAACCTGAGGCAAAAATGTTCCGCCCTGGAATCCTTTCTTAATGTAAATGCCATGTTTGCCCAACTGTATCTCGCTGATATTTTTTATTTTTCGCATTGGGGTTAAAACTGATATCTCAATATGCACCGTCGACAGTTCCTTGCTTTTTAACGGCTGAAAGCGGCTGTCCTGGGTGGAAGATGCAATTGCCATCTGCTGAACGACCTTATACAGGGGAACAGTTGGCTCAAAGGTTCCAATGCATCCCCGGAGGTTATCCTCAATTTTTAATGTTACGAATGCTCCGGCTTTAGCCTTAAGGTTTTCACTGTATCCTTCGGGATTCAGGGCAGGCGTGATTCCTGAATTTATATAGGAATCAACGGTGGTACGGGCAATTCGTAACAGTTCATGCTTATCGGCTTCTGAAAGATCAAACTCCGATTTTTTTTGTTCTGTTACACTGATAGCATGATATCCTACTACACTGCCCTTATCGCCATAAGGTTTGATATCGCCGGAGTTCTTATAATCGATTTTGTTAAAGCTCAGATCACTGTTTCCCTGAGTCAGGTAAAGCAGGGTAAGTCCTGAAGGCCAGGCGCACATGCTGGTAGCCAGTTCTGATATCCGGAGGTTATCGTTGTTCCTGATGACCTTCAGAAATTCAGCTGGAGAGTTTGCACAGAAAGCATTGGCCGTTAATTCATCAACTTTTACAGCATCAGCGTAGGCTGGATAATGTGAAAAATCAGAACTGATAACAAAGAGGTTTTCGCTTGTGAAATAGGGCTTGAGCGCTTTGGCAATTTCTTCGCATACCGCCGGTACCTGCGTCCCCAGAACAATGGGGACAATTTTGAATGGATATTTTAGGTGTAGTTGAAGAAAAGGCAGATGCACTTCAATGCTGTGTTCAGAAATGTGAGCCTCCGGGTAATCAGTGAATGATCTGGAATCGAGTATTAAATCTTTAGCGATATCTGTATCGACCGGAATCCTGCCCAATGGAGTTATATAATCACCTTGAGTATAAACCGATGCTTTGCCAAAACTCACCCTATGGGATGAGGCGAGAATAAAGACCCTTTTATACTCCTGGTCGGGATTCAGCTGATTGTATCCTGATGCGGCAACACCTCCGGAATATACGTAACCGGCGTGTGGAACGAGAATTGCCCTGACAAGCCCTTTTGCGTGCTGAGGCTTTGCAGCATTCATGAAACCGGCGATAGTCTTCTTTAATTCGATAGCATCCGACGGATAAAAAGATCCGGCTACCGCTGGCTGCCTGTCTTTTTTTATTAATTGCATAGGTTCTTGATTTATACCCGCTAACGGGATCAAAACGAAAAGAAATAAAAGATTGAACCGTGTCATTTTTTCAATCATCACATCACCACATCAACTAATCATCTCATCTTCTTATCATCCGATAATTTTCTTCCAGAAGTTCTTCTTTTTCCGGTCAGAGTATGAATCATAGGTTTTCCCATCCGGTTTTCCGAATTGTTTGATAGAGATGTTTTTTATCATTTCCTGGCCTTCAGCACCAATCCTTCGCCGGAATCTTGTGAGCTCGCCAACACTGAATGGTTTATTCGTCTGAAAATGAACTTCACCGCAGAAATATTGCCAGTATGGATTTTCCGGCCATATTTTCAGAACTTTCTCATCACTCAGACTGAATCTTTCTTTCAAAAGAATCATGCCGATTATTTTTCGGGGTGGAACCGACGGACGCCCTTTAGGAGCATAAAAGGGCTTGAAATGTTCTTCGAGTGATTCCCAATCGATGTTAACAGCACCGATAGCAAATTCGTGATCCCGATTAATAAACCTTTCAATCGGAACCTCGAAAATATCAAGTTGTCGCCTGTTTCTCGTGCGTCCTAACATAGCCATGAAGATAACAAAAAGATATGAAATATTTTTTTGCGGAATATTTCCTTAAAACTCCCGGCTTAACCATGAAACGGTATGGCAGGCAACCACTCCGGCAGTCTCTGTCCTCAGTCGGCTTGTTCCTAGAGTAACAGGAATATAGCCATTTTCTATTGCCTCCGTGATCTCCGATCCAGAGAAATCCCCCTCTGGTCCAATCAATATGGTTATAGGTTCAGCGGGTTTTATTATCTCATTTAACCACAATTTTTCCCCAGTTTGACAATGGGCAATGGTTTTAGTACCGGAGATGTCTTCTTTCATAAACTTCCGGAAAGACAGAGGTTCCCGGATAACTGGATGAAATGCCTTAAGTGACTGTTTCATTGCTGCAATGACAATGCGCATCTGACGATCGGTCTTGACCTCCTTTCTTTCTGAATGTTCGCAGATTAAGGGTATCACTTCACTGATCCCGATCTCGGTAGCCTTTTCAAGAAACCACTCATACCGGTCTATTTGCTTGGTAGGGGCGATGGCAATACGAAGATCGTGACCAGGTTTTCCAATATCGGATTGAACCTTTGTAATTTCAACGGTACAGGCTTTCGGATCGGGGTGGGTGATCTTCGTGTGATACCAGCCACCCCGACCGTTAACCAGAATTATTTCCATGCCTGGACTTAATCTCAGAACCCTCACCGCATGATGGGATTCATCTGCATTCAATGTGAATGTCTTCTGGTCTGAGAGTTCCGGAGCGTAAAAAAGATGCATTTTTATCTGATATTCTTTGGATCAACTGCTGCCTTAGTCCAATTTTTCAGGAAGGTCATCACTTTGGTTTTATTATACCCTTTGCCCTCCTCAAGAAGTCCGGAATCCTGAGTGTGGATAAGTTGTCCTTCGCCATTGAGAATGAGGAATACCGGATATCCCATCCGGCCAGGGTTGTTGTATTTTGCCATCAATTCGGCGTTTTTAACCTCCTGGCTGTAATTGAGAAGCGTAAAAACAAAATTGTCATCAATCATCTTTTTGATTTCCAGATCCTCATTGATGTATTTGTGGAAGAGCAGGCACCATGAGCACCAGTTTCCTCCAATCTGAACCATGACATGCTTTCCTTCTTCCTTTGCTTTTTGAACTGCTTTGCTGATATCTTCCTTGGCATTAGCTTCAGGATTGTAGATTTTTTTTACTTCTTTCACTTCCTGAGCGCTGATAGTTTGGATACCGGCGACCAAGATGATCGTCATAATCAGGGTAATAAGTTTTTTCATTTAAGGTAGATTAGAATTATTTCTGTAAATGTAAAAATTCCCCAACTCATTATATTTGTTGAATGATCAGAATCGGAGTTTTATCAGATACACATGGCTTCATTGATAAGCCATTATTGGATTTTTTTAAGGACTGTGCGGAAATTTGGCACGCAGGTGACCTTGGTGATATTAAGGTGATGGATGAACTGGCTGAAGGAAGGGTTTTCAGGGGTGTTTACGGAAATATTGATGATTGGGAGGTTCGAAGGGAACTTCCGGAATTTCAGGTATTTACCGTTGAAAAAGTCAGGGTTTTGATCACCCATATCGGCTTTAATTATGGACATTATCTTCATGAAGTGGTTGAAAGGTTAAATGATTTTAAGCCTAAGCTATTCATCTGTGGCCATTCTCATATCCTGAAAATAAATAACGATAAGTCGAGGCAGATGCTTCACATCAATCCGGGTGGAGCAGGTAATCGTGGGATTCACCAGGTAAGAACCGCAGTGCGTTTTGATATTGATGGGGACCGCATTGAAAATCTTGATCTTTGGGAAATGCAACGATAAGAATTGCCTGAATTATCTGTCCACACTGAACTTTCGCAAGAACTCTGAAACCTGGGCATAGGTTCCAATATAATATTGGTATTCCGGTTCGCCTGGCAGTATCTTTTGGGTCCTGTTCGCATCTTTGGTACTGCGTATGATCGTATTGAACTTCTCCTGACCTGGCCCAGCAACACATTGCATTACGCCGCGTGAATAAGTGAGAAAGAAATAATTCTGCCTGTCAAGCTCCAGGTACATCGTCCAAACGTCACCACCACGGCGATGAAGAATCTCCATGAAACCCTTAATTTTCTTATTAATCGGTTCACCCATAATATTTCCAATCCCGATTTTTCCTTCCGATTGATAGGATCCTGTTTCCGGGTTCCATTTGAAATTTACATCGCTAAAGACAATGGTATGAAGAAGCTGATCCGGGATTTTTTTCCACTTTCCGGTCAGGCTGATCTGCTTGAGCAATTCCTCCCCTGTGGCCCTTCCAAGTAAATCCTTGAAGGAACTCCTGAATTCGGGTTTACTGTAATTCACCGCTTCAAGACCTGATGCATTATTAATGGCACTGGCCATAAAATTCAAAAGCTTCTCATCAATAAAGAAATCAGAGGTCATAAGAACAGTTCCCCTGATACTATCGGCTTTGAGATCATGAACGAATTTTCCGGCACCGCTTAATTTTACCTGTCCAAGGTCGACTCCAAAAGTCAGCTGTCCTTTTGCTTCGTTTTTGCATGTATTGGCATCCATGAATAGAATGGGGCCATCTGCCTCAGGATCTTTCCTCTTTTCGTCTGACGCAAGTTTGTATTGCCCCTTCGGTTCATCATACCATAACCAGCCTTTGGCAGAAATCAGTGGCTGGTCGCTGTACCGGGTATGCGGACCCACAAAAGTGGAATATAACTCAACAGGCTGATTCGATAGGAAAAAGCCTTTAAACAATCGTTCGTCCTTATCGTTGGTCGTAATAGAATCGATTGGAATAGCCACAGAATCGGGATAAATCCTGCTATTGAATTTAATCCATTGAAGAGTAATATTCGGACAGGAATGGCTGAGTTGCGTTTGCCCGTTGAAGAGCAACAGGGGTTCCTTATTATTCCATTCAACATTGCCGTAATATTTGAATGCTGGACTCAGACTGAATTCACTTTCCTGCGGGATATCCCCTTTGCCAGTTGATATTCCGTTTTTATCCGGTTGGATATCGGAAAAACGGATGGCAAACTCTCGTCCGGCAACATCACGATACTGATAATTACCGCTTGCATGATAATTTTTGTTGTCGACGATGGTAACCGTTGCTGAATTAATGCGGTGAATCAATGAAGAATCCTTACTAACAATGGTCGCCTGCATGAGAGAATCAATCTTTGCGTCTGTCCTGATCACCATGTTTCTGTCAGCTGGAAAGATGCGCACGTCAGCAACATCGATAAAATCAACACTATGTGCACTAATTAATTGATCCTGAAGTGAAAATTCGGCTTGCCCGGATTTGAAATTCAACGAATCTGAAGGTTTTCGAGCCATTTTTAGCGTAAGATCCTCCATTACCAGCTGTTTTTTGTCCATATCCCAGTCAAAACGGGCTGGTTTTCCCTCAAAGCGATTCTGGGTAAACTCAATCCTGGATTGAGTTCCAGCCGGTTCAAAATGCGCTTTCTTGTTAGCAACATCAATCATACCATTAAACTGACTGGCCTGCATCAGGGTTCCGGAATAAGGATAAGGAGTCTTGTCGGCTTTTGTCTCTGCAGAATCCCTGAAGATCCGAAGAATGCTGTTCGGAGCCTGATAGGTATTCTCATTAAACTTGATTTCATTGGAAGTAATGGAATAGCCATCAAAATAAACTGTTCCTTTTCCTATCAATCCGTTGGGCTCAAGATTCAGTACGCCATCGAATTTTCCCTTGCCATACATGTTAAGCGGACCTTTGGTGCTCTGAGCTACAAGTTTATCGCCGCCAGGATACCATTTAATGGCCATTTTTTCACCTCTTGTTTCAGGATTGCCGGTATCAGAAGAGTCTTGGGCTACGGCAATGCTGGCCAAAGTATTAACCTGGTCAGGAAGAAAGAGTATATCATCTGACTCAACTGCGGAATTAAGATATTCAAGCCTTCCTGAACCTCTCAGCCCCGCCTTGCTCATGGCAATACTATTATAAAAGCGACCTTTACCATTATATACCGGATATCCTTCTTCCGGAGTTTTTAGTGTCTCGAAGCCGAGCGAATGATCACTCTGGTGCCTCAAGGCAAGTTCTAAAGGGGGAAAAATACCTGCTGTGGTAAGTCGACCGGGAAAGTTCAGGGAGTCACTGAATGTGTATAAATTCAGTCCTCTCAAGGTGAATGGGGATATACTGAAATTGAAAGTTTCGCGTGGGTATACACCATTGAGAATTTCCTTTTGGTTATAGTAAACATAGGCATTGGTGTCGGTCTGCAGTATGGGGTATTCGGGATATTTATCTGCCCGCAGGCCTGACTTGTTGCTCGGTTCATCAATTTTCAGGGTTCCTTTGGTGTATTCAATAACCGAGGTGACATCTGCCAGCACCGGGGTCTGGTTTTTATTTTTTGGCTTCTCATAAACCTGGATCTTAAGTTTTCCAACCTCGTCAAGTCTTATAGAGAAATCATCATAGTTAAAGTGGAATTTCTTGCCATAAAAACGTATCAGCCCTCCCTGAATCTCTCCATCAAAAAGCAGGTCTCTGCCTTTAAGAATTTCTATTGAAGCATTGGTTGGATAAATGGTTACTTGCCGCGTCTGGCTAAGCTCAAGTGATTTTAACCCAATTACTTTCAGATGATTATCGGTCAGATTGAGAATGGCATTGACTTCTGGTTGCTGCAACAAGGATTCAAATCGGATAACATCGTAATCCTGCTGCCCGGCGTTCTTTTTCAGGAAGTCGAACGCACGCTCCTGAACATCCACTATTTTGGTTTCAGAATTATATCTGACAAATCCAAGAAAGGAGAGACGAAGCAGCATTTCTTCAACCAAATGCTGCGGTTTTACCATAAACTTTGATAAGTCCTCGAGAGTAAACGTCCGTGAATAGTAATATTCCGAACATTTCTTTACTGCAGCTACCGGATGGGTTTTATCAACTATCAGGATTTCATTGTACCGGTCGATATTGAAAAAGTCGGCTGATTCAAATGAAGCTTTGTTTTCAAGACTTCCGGGCAAGCCCGCCATGCTTATGAAATTACTTCCGATGGTCCATCTAATCCAGTCAACATTCAGGTCAAATTCATGATACGAATCAATGAATCGGGAAGGGGAGAGTCCTTGTCCATCACGAATAAATGAAATTTCTTTCTGCTTGCCATTATATTGGAAGAGCAACCCTGGATGATAAATTGAATCAGTTTCGAGATATATGCTGACTTCTGAGTTGATCCCGCGGGCCTGGTCAGGCAGGAATGAAAAATAGGTAGAGGCAAGCCTTATAATGGGTTTCTGATTTCTGAACACTGTCAGGATGCTTTTTGCTGAAGCCGGCCCAATACCGAACACTTTTGATCCATAAAGTGCGAAACCACCTTCGTAATCCATACCGGGGTAAAGGTTTTTAATTCGGTTCCGATGATCGTATGAAGTGAATTTGGGATAACCGGCTGTCTCTGCAGAAACACCCGGTAGAATTTTGTTTTCAATCCTGCCAATCAGCGGCTCCTTAAAATATCGCCGGTCTATCAGATTAACAGAATCTATCTCGTAAAATGATTTTTTTAAATCGAGAGTGTATTTGTTAAGGTTCACACAAACCTGGCTCGAAGGAATTTTGACCTTTTCCCAGGAAACCTTGCCTCCTTCACCAAAAAAATGGTTTGTTTCCGGATAATATCTTCCCCGGGTTGAAAAAATTACTGTACTGTCGCCACTTCCCCTGGCAACAAGGTCAGCCGCATTTACAATCACATAAAATGTGGAATCAATACCGTAAATATTTAAATCTGGTTTTACTCCCCATTCAAAAGCGCTTGATTTGTATAGAATTCCATTTCTGGAATAGTCCAGTGTGAACTTCATGAATTTCTTGACCTGGGTAATATCCTTCCGATTCTGAATGAGAAGTTTATCTGCAAATGCAGACCAGATGAGGTATCCTGCCCGTTCCCGTGTGTGAGTGGCAGCCTCAAGAAAAGCATCGATCAACAGAAATAAATCAGAAACGGATTGGGTATCTGATTTTATCATTGCATTAGCTTTCCCGGAAAGGTCAATCCAATGGTTTTCCTCCAGTTGGCCTTTCTTTTGGGCAGTCTCGAGCCTTAAAAGAACTGCCCGTGATTCTTCCGGTTGTCGAAATCCGAAAAAATTACGGGCATCCTGTATAAATATATTCGGGTCGGCATGGAAACGAACCGTTTCCTGACCCATTACATGAATCAGGCATCCTGAAAGAAGAAAAAGCAGAATGCCGGATATTTTCATTTTCAGAAGGACAGAACGATCCGATGAAATTCAGCTGCATCAAGCGCTGCACCACCGATTAACCCTCCGTCTACGTCGGGTTTTGAGAAGATTTCAGCAGCATTGGATGATTTGCAGCTTCCCCCATAAAGAATAGTGAGTTCTCCTGCAATACCGGCACCATAACGGGCGGCTACCAATGAGCGGATGTACTTGTGGATTTCCTGTGCCTGGTCTGGCGAAGCCACAACACCGGTACCAATTGCCCACACCGGTTCATAGGCAATAATCACTCTGGAAAAATCTTCATTGTCAAGGTGAAAAAGACTCTCATTCAATTGCTTTTCAACTACCTGATTCTGAATCCCGGCGTTTCTTTCTTCCAGTACCTCGCCGCAGCAGAAAATCGGCCTCATCTCATTTTTAATAGCCAGATTTACCTTCTTGGCAAGTGTTGCATGATCCTCCTTATAATAGGCACGCCTTTCGGAATGCCCAATGATGACGGCCATGACGCCAACATTTTTCAACATGCCAACAGATACTTCACCAGTATAGGCACCGTTTGCTTCTGAAGCACAATTTTGAGCTGCCAAACAAATCCTGGCAGGATCTATAACTTTATTTACTTCACTCAGATGGGTAAATGGTGGTGCTATAGCTACACCAACATTTTCAGGAGCTGGCTGATCGCGTAATAGCTGCATTAAATCGCTTGCCAATTTCACACCGGCTGCAACATCTGTATTCATCTTCCAGTTTCCGGCAACAATTCTTTTTCTCATAAATAAGTGTTTAATAATCAGAATATTGACTAAATTTCTTTAATTTTTCCAACTTGCTTGTGATGCCATTTCCCCATCACCGTCCCATTTTTAATAAGAATAAGGCCTGGGTTTGATCGGATCATCGTTTTAAGGGTTGTCCCATCCATAAGGTAAATGGGGTAGGTAGCTTTCGCCTTCTCTTTAAATACCTCGAACTCTTCAGGCACAGATGAAGTAAGTCCGATTACTTTATATTCTTTTGATATGGCTTTGTTTACTACCTCATTAATTTTTCCGATGTTTTTAAGGTCAGCTTTTTTGAATGAACCGAATAACACGAGTAAGGTATAACCCGGCTCCGATAAAACCAGGTCTGTAACATCTTGCCCATCCGAAGCCATAATGCTGAAATCATGGATCGGAGGCGAATATCCCTTTTTCACCAGAATCGATTTGGAATCTACAAACTTCCAAGTTGAGTCGTCCTGAGGATAATTGTCCTGGGTAAATTGCTGAACCTTACCCCCTTTTTCATAATAAAATTCCATCTTATAAACATCCTGTTGTGCACCCTCAGGAACGATCATGCTTTTTGGGATATTCACTCCAACTTTATACGGCATGAAATCAATAACCGGCAAATGGCTGAGATTGTAGAATTCAAATCCGAAAACCAGCAAAGCCATACCTGCTGAAGCATAAATCTGAATGGGTTGTTTAAGCGGATTTTTATAGTGATTCCTGTTAAAAACCAGAATTAAGAGAATCAAGTCAATAGCGAGGTTTTTTAGGAAAGTTTGCATGTTGGTGAGTACTAAGGCATCCCCAAAACAACCGCAATCAGTTACTTTATTGGTAATTGCCAGCCAAAGGGTAAGCGGGGTGTAAACAGCCATCAGTGCAACGGCTAACCATATTGCCCATTTGATCTTAAGATTTTGCAGGAGCATGATCCCGATCAGCATTTCCGCTCCACACATCAGGATAGAAAATGCCATGGAAAAAGGAATCATGAAATTCGTACCGAAAACATCGAAGTATTCTTCGAATTTTATTGCAGTTCCTGTTGGATCGACGCACTTAACAAATCCCGAATAAATAAACAGTGCCGCAATTATTATCCTACTGATAATCTTAATCGCCTCTTTCATAAATGATTACTCTTTAAAATCTATTTTGATCAGGGCAAAGATGGCATAATTGATCATATCCATATAATTGGCATCAATACCTTCAGAAACCATTGTCTGACCCAGATTATCCTCTATTTGTTTGGTTCTATATATCTTCATTAGTATCAAATCAGTATAGGATGAGATGCGCATGGAACGCCAGGCTTCCCCGTAATCATGGTTTTTAGCAATCATGAGAGTCCGAACGCGATCCAAATGTCTTTCATATAGTGACATCGCATCATCCGGTTCCAGATTTACCGGGAGGTCGACAGCAGCTTCGAGCTGGATGAGTCCGATAATCCCATAATTTACGATACCGATGAATTCAGACCTGATATCATCGCCGATCATCTGGGCTTTTTTTTGCTCAATGCTCTGAATACGTTGAGCTTTTATATAGATCTGATCCGTAACTGATTCCGCCCGTAGTATTCTCCATGAGGTGCCGTAGTCTTTCATTTTCTTTTCGAAAATGTCCCGGCACATAGTAACTATCTGATTATATTGCAACAGTGTTTTCTGCATCTGGCCTGAAATAAGGGTCAAAAATACGAATTGTGGCTGAAAAGCACAGACAAAGTTTTACATTTATGAGCATATTTATCAGGCATGATCACAAACGGTCATATTTTCAATAAACAAAGATATCTGCGTGCTGGCGATAGGCTTCTGTCTCTCGATAAGCCATTGATTATGGGCATAATAAATGCAACCCCTGATTCGTTTTATGACGGTGGGATGTACCAGTCGCCGAATCTGATGCGGATGAAAGCTGCCCGAATGCTTGAAGATGGAGCTGACATCCTTGATGTGGGTGCCTGTTCAACCCGGCCAGGTTCTATCGAGCCTGATGAAGCAACCGAAAAGAGCCGTCTTGATAGCGCATTAAAGGAGATTAGACGTGAGTTTCCGGACGCGGTAATTTCGGTTGACACTTATCGGTCGGCTATTGCTGAATGGGCTGTAAAAGAATTTGGCGTGCAGATAATCAATGATGTTTCAGGTGGCAATCAGGATCAGGCAATGCTGGCTACCATTGGCAGGCTGAGAGTTTCCTACGTATTGATGCATATGCTGGGATTACCTCGCACAATGCAGGATAATCCGGTTTACAGGGATATTGTTAACGATATATCTCTTTTCTTTGCGGACAGAATCAAACAACTTTCAGAATTAGGGACAGGAGATATTATTATTGATCCGGGCTTTGGATTTGGTAAAACAATTGATCAGAATTATAATCTTCTGGACCGGACTGCTGAATTTAGGATGTTCGATAAACCTATTCTGATTGGATTGTCAAGAAAGTCGATGATATATAATGTACTGAAGAGTGCTCCGGAATCCTCTCTTAATGGTACAACAGTCCTCAACGCAGTGGCTTTATTAAAAGGTGCGGATATTTTGAGGGTTCACGACGTTAAGCAGGCTTCCGAGTGTATTCAATTGATTGATAAGATTAAACTGAACTGAATGAATTTTATTCTTGAAACGATAAGGTTAATTGACCTGATTGATATTGGCCTGGTGGCATTGTTGCTTTTCCAGGTTTATAAACTTGTTCGTGGAACAGTGGCTGTAAATATCTTTTATGGCATATTCCTGATTTATATGTTGTGGCTTATTGTGAGGGCACTAAATATGCAATTATTAGGCTCCATACTTGGTCAGGTAATCGGTCTGGGTCTGATTGCCCTGCTGATCGTTTTTCAACAGGAGGTGAGAAGATTTTTGCTGGTACTGGGTACCCGTTATTTCAGGAATGGGAAAATTTCCTTTGATCATTTATTCCATCTCGACAATCAACGCTCCAGCGGATGGGATTTTGAAGCTATCATCCTCGCTTGTGAAAGGCTGGCAAAAGCAAAAACCGGTGCCTTGCTCGTTCTGGCAAAAAAATCAGAGTTAAGAGCTTTTGCTGAAACGGGCTGTTCTTTGGATGCTGCGATCTCAGCAGAAATTATTGAGACTATATTTAAAAAGGATAGTCCCCTTCATGATGGTGGAATGATATTGGTGCGTAACCGGATTTCTGCAGCCCGTTGTGTTCTTCCGGTATCGGAAAATCCATCAATTCCGGGTGGGTTAGGTCTGCGACATCGCGCCGCAGTTGGTATGTCGGAAAATTCCGATTCATTTGTCATTGTCGTATCAGAGGAAACAGGAAGTATTTCCTATGCAAACCAAGGACAGCTGGTACGAAAAGTTACTGGTGAAAAGTTGAGAAAAGTATTACCCCAGATAATCGGGGATACTATTTTTTCTTGAAAATTGAGGCCCTGTGCTCCTGCCCTTTCAATATCCTGTCGATATTTTTCTGATGTGTAAGTATCAGGAGGACAGCTACCAGCCAGGAGAAAATAATTAGTGGCACATTGTCTGCTGGCTCAAGAAACATCACAAAAAGAGGGAATGATATTCCAGCCAATAAGGAACCAAGACTCATATACTGGCTGATCAGCAGAGCGATCACAAATACAGCTAAAGAAAGTATAGCACCAAGTGGAAATAATGCGAGAACGATTCCTAATCCGGTTGCAACGCCTTTCCCTCCGCGGAATCCGCTGAAAATCGGAAACAGGTGACCAATCAGCGCGGCCATTCCAAAAGCAATCTGGGCAACATAAAATATTTCAGTATCCGATTCCAGTCCCGGGATTAAATAAGCCAGTCCAACTGCAAGAAAGCCTTTCATGGTATCAATAACCAGAACAGGTATGCCAACCTGTGGACCAAGGTTTCGCATCACATTTGCAAATCCTGCATTTCCACTGCCAAGGTTACGTACATCAACGCCTTTCATCCACCGACCGAGCCATACAGCTGACGAAACAGAACCCATCAGGTAAGCCAGAAATAAGAAAATTATTGATATCCAGATATTCATATAATTCTATATATCGGGAGCAAAGTTAAAAAGAAAGTTGTCAACTCTTCATGAAGAGTTGACAACTTTCTAAAAAATGCTGAAAAGCAATATGCAATATGAACTATAATGCAGCCTGGGCAGCAGCTAATCTTGCAATAGGAACGCGGAAAGGAGAGCAACTAACATAGTCCATTCCGGCACGGTGACAGAAGCCAACGGAAGAAGGTTCTCCGCCATGTTCGCCACAGATGCCAACTTTAAGTTTTGGACGTGTACTCCGGCCTTTTTCAACAGCCATGGTGATCAACTGACCAACACCAACCTGATCAAGTACCTGGAAAGGATCATCTTTCAGGATACCTTTCTGCAGGTATACCGGGAGGAATTTTCCTGCATCGTCGCGGGAATAACCGAAGGTCATCTGGGTAAGGTCATTGGTTCCAAATGAGAAGAATTCAGCTGATTCAGCGATCTTGTCTGCAACCAGGGCAGCGCGGGGAACTTCAATCATGGTACCAACGAGGTAATCAATAGTGTCGTTCATTTCAGCGAAAACCTTATTGACAGTTTCACGGGTGATGTTTTCCTGAAGTTTCATTTCCTCGAAAGTTCCGGTCAGCGGTATCATGATTTCCGGCTTGGCTTCGATTCCGCGTTTCTTAAGAATCAAGGCAGCCTCAATAATGGCGCGAACCTGCATCTCGGTGATTTCCGGATAGGTATTACCCAAACGGCATCCGCGATGTCCGAGCATTGGGTTGAATTCGTGAAGTGATTCAACTTTAGCCTTAACCTCAGCAGCAGAAATGCCCATTTCTTTGGCCATCTCAAGCTGATTAGCTTCTTCGTGAGGAACAAATTCGTGCAATGGTGGATCAAGTAACCGTACGGTTACAGGAAGTCCGGCCATGGCTTCGAAAATGCCTTCAAAATCGCTCCGCTGAATCGGGAGAAGTTTCTCAAGCGCTTTTCTGCGGCCAGTTTCATCATCAGCAAGAATCATTTCGCGAACAGCTTTAATCCTGTCGCCTTCGAAAAACATATGCTCTGTGCGGCAAAGGCCGATTCCAATAGCACCAAATTCGCGTGCAATGCGCGCATCATTGGGAGTATCGGCATTGGTACGGACCTTCATCCTTGAATATTTATCAGCCATAGTCATCAGCACACCAAAATCTCCGCTCATTTCAGGAGTAATGGTTTTGATTTTTCCATCATAAACCTCACCTGTTGAACCGTTCAGTGAAATCCAGTCGCCTTCGACCAATTCTTTTCCGTTAACTATCAAAGTGCGTTTCTTATAATCAATCTGGAGGCTGCCGGCTCCGGAAACACAGCATTTTCCCATTCCGCGTGCAACAACTGCAGCGTGAGAGGTCATGCCGCCACGGGCTGTCAGGATACCTTCAGCAACGTTCATCCCTTTAAGGTCTTCAGGAGAAGTTTCGATTCTTACCAGGATGATCTTTTTACCGTCAGCAGCCCATTCTTCAGCTTCGTCAGCATGGAATACAATCTGGCCGGTTGCAGCACCTGGAGAGGCGGGTAACCCTTTGGTAATAACTGATGCACTCTTCATAGCGGCTTTTTCGAAAACCGGGTGAAGCAATTCATCAAGTTTATTTGGTTCAACACGTTTAAGAGCAGTTTTTTCGTCGATCGAACCCTGACGAACCATGTCCATAGCAATTTTTACCATGGCAGCACCGGTACGTTTTCCGTTACGTGTCTGCAGTAACCAAAGTTTGCCATCTTGCATGGTGAACTCAATGTCCTGCATATCTTTAAAATAGTCTTCTAATTTCTGCTGAATCTGGTTCAGTTCAGTGAAAATAGCTGGCATAGCTTCTTCGAGGGAAGGAAATTTTGAGGCCCGATCAGCTTCTGTTACATTGGCCAGAACTGCCCAACGCTGAGATCCTTCTTTCGAAATCTGCTGTGGGGTACGAATACCGGCAACAACATCTTCACCCTGTGCATTAATCAGGTATTCACCGTTGAAAATATCTTCTCCGGTTCCTGCATCACGGGTAAAGGCAACTCCTGTCCCTGAATTATCACCCATGTTTCCGAAAACCATAGCTTGAACGTTAACTGCAGTACCCCATTCATCAGGAATACGGTTCAGCTTGCGGTAATAAATAGCCCGGTCGTTGTTCCAGCTGTTGAAAACAGCCATAACTGCTCCCCAAAGTTGTTCCCATGGGTCAGTCGGGAAATCGTTTCCTGTATTGATCTTAACGGCTGCCTTGAATTTAACAACCAGTTCTTTCAGATCTTCAACGGTAAGGTCGGTATCGAGCTCAACACCTTTATGTTCTTTAACTTCGTCAATGATAACTTCAAATGGATCCATGTCCTCTTTTGAAGCTGGTTTTAAGCCTAATACAACATCGCCGTACATCTGAACGAAACGGCGGTATGAATCCCATGCAAAGCGTGCATTTCCAGTCCTTTTGATCAAACCTTCCACCGCTTCGTCGTTTAATCCAAGGTTGAGGATGGTGTCCATCATGCCCGGCATCGAAGCCCGCGCACCTGAACGAACCGACATAAGGCAAGGATTTTCGCTGCTGCCGAATTTGGTCCCCATAATAGTTTCAACCTGTTTAACGGCTGCTTCAACATCGCTGCGAAGTAATTCAACTACTTTTTCCTCGCCCAGCTGATTGTACTCGGTACAAACATCAGTGGTGATAGTGAAACCAGGAGGAACAGGAACTCCGATTAGGTTCATTTCGGCCAGGTTGGCACCCTTGCCGCCGAGCAGGTTCTTCATGTCGGCACGACCTTCAGCTTTCTTGTCTCCAAAGGTGTAAACTCGTTTTACTGACATAGTTAATTGTTTAAATTATGTATAGAGCTATATTATAATCTTAAAAACGGCGCAAAATTACATAAAATTCATCAGGAAGAAACCTGTATTATATCACCTTATGAATTTTTTGCCCGAGGGTGATACTTGTTCACCGTAACTTTTAAGAATTCACGGTTGAGATGGGTGTAAATCTCTGTCGTTAAGATGGATTCATGGCCCAACATATCCTGGACTGCTCGGAGGTCGGCACCGTTTTCTATCAGATGTGTGGCAAAAGAGTGGCGAAAAGTATGGGGACTCACCGGTGCCCGGATTCCGGTTTTCTGGGCTAAAGCTTTAACAATAGTGAAAATCATGACGCGCGAGAGTCCATTTCCGCGGTTATTGATAAAAACAAGGTCAGCATCTTTATATGCAGGATTCTGATGCACCCGTTCGAAATTAATGTATTGCTCCATCGCCAGACCGGCTGAATGGCCAAGAGGAATCAGCCGTTCCTTGCTGCCTTTGCCCAGAACCCTGATATAGCCTTCCTGGAATGAAATGTGAGAGATCTTCAGTCCGATTATCTCAGATACCCGGAGACCGCAGCCATACATCATTTCTATCATTGCCTTATTGCGATGTCCGTGTTTACCGCTCAGATCAATGGCACCGATCATTTTTTCGATCTGTTCTACAGATAATATCTCTGGCAGATTCCGCGGAAGCCTTGGCGTTTCTATAAGGCTCGCCGGACTTTCAGGTAAAAGGTTCTCGAGAACCAGAAACCGGAAATAGCTTTTGATCCCGCTGATTATTCTTGCCTGTGAGCGCGCACCCAGTCCGATTTCATTGAGCCACGACAGGAATTCCCGGAGATGATTGAGTGTTACTGATGCCGGCTGTAAAGTAGGGTAGGTCATATCCAAAAATTGGAAGAGCTTGGAAACATCGGCAAGATATCCATCTATGCTATTGCCAGCCAATGATTTCTCCAGTCGCAAATGCGCCCGGAAAGACTCCCGATATGGAAAACTGTCACCCATAAGCCAGTGTTGAAAGTCGAAATTAACCTCTTTTCCGGCGGGATTTAGTATTTTTGAACAAAATTATTCCAATGGATATACTGATCATGAACGGCCCAAATCTTAATTTACTTGGGTCAAGGGAGAAAAGCATATATGGAAATCAATCTTTTGAGGATTACTTTAAATTACTGATGCCGGTGTTCGAAGGTATCGAAATGCAGTACTTTCAAAGCAACCTCGAGGGTGAACTGATCGATAAACTTCATTCGGCTCCCGGTATTTATGATGGTATAGTTCTTAATGCCGGGGGTTATACACATACTTCTGTGGCCCTGGCAGATGCAGTTGCTGCGATAAAAGTGCCTGTAGTCGAAGTTCATATATCCAATTTGCTTAAAAGAGAGGATTTTCGACATAAATCTATCATCGGGCCAAATTGTATTGGTTCCATAATGGGATTCGGCCTTGATTCATATCGACTGGGTGTGGAAAGCCTGAGAGTCTTTCTTAATCTACCCAAATAATTGTAATTCATCAATATGCAAAAGAAACATACCAAAATAGTTGCCACAATCTCAGATCAGCGTTGTTCGCAGGACCATATCCGTGAACTTTTTGAGGCTGGAATGAATGTGGTCCGCCTGAATACGGCTCACCAAAATCTGGAGGGGTCCAAAAAAGTCGTTGATTCGGTTAGAAATGTCTCAGACGAGATAGCTATTCTGATTGATACTAAAGGACCGGAAATCAGAACCACGGTTGCCAGGGATCCTATTGAAGTGATTGCCGGTGAATTGGTTGAATTTATTGGAAATCCTGATCTGCCATGTATTCCGGGAAGAATATGTGTCACATATATCAATTTTGTTGATGATCTGGAAATCGGAAACAGAATTCTTATCGACGATGGAGAGATCGAAATGATCGTTGAGGAAAAAGCTGAAAAATCTCTGCAATGCAGAGTAATGAATTCCGGATTCATAAAATCAAGAAAGAGTGTCAATGTTCCTGGAGTATCAGTGAAGCTGCCGTCACTTAATGAAAAGGACAAGGACTATATAAAGTTTGCAATCGATAATGATGTTGATTTTATTGCGCATTCTTTTGTCCGGACTAAAGAGGACGTTTTGGCAATTCAATCCATACTGAAGGAGAAGCAATCGAAAATCAAGATTATTGCTAAAATTGAAAATCAGGAAGGCGTCGATAATATCGAGGAAATATTGAACCATGTATACGGCATTATGGTTGCCCGGGGTGATCTTGGTATAGAGATCGCCGGTGAAAAGATTCCGGGTATCCAGAGAATGCTGATCAAAGCCTGTATTCGTCGCAAAAAGCCGGTAATCATTGCAACCCAGATGCTTCATACGATGATTGAGCATCCCAGGCCCACCCGTGCAGAAATCTCTGATGTTGCAAATGCCATTTATACAGGAACTGATGCCCTGATGCTCAGTGGAGAAACCGCATACGGCGAATATCCCACAGAAGCTGTGAGCATGATGACCCGAATTGCTCTCGAAGTTGAAAATTCAAGTGAACCGCAGAGCGCTGCTATCAGTTCAATCGACAATGAAATTGCTGCATTTTTGGCCAACTCTGCTTACCATGCCTCAAAAAACCTGAATATCAGCGCTGTGGTTATTGATACCCTGACCGGACGCACAGGACGCTATATGGCCGCCTTCCGAAATAAGAATCCGGTTTTTGCAGCTTGCTATTCTGTGAGGGTGATGCGTGAGCTTGCCCTTTCCTATGGCATTTATCCATTCTATATGGATCCCAAGGAAAGCACGGATGTCTTTAAAGGTTCAGTAGTTTCCTATCTGCTGGATCATGGTGAACTGGAACCATCAGACCGGATCGTCGTTGTTGGTGGATCCTTTGGTGCCCGAAAAGGAGCCTCATTCCTTGAGATCAGCAAGGTTTCAGATCTTCTCGGATAAAGGTTAAAATGAGTTGCAGTGAATTTAAAACAGCATTCCTGCTTTCTTTTTTAATTCCTTTGAAATCCGTTTCTCATCGATGTTAACCAATACACGGTTCCGCATTACGATTTTACCATCAATGATTACCGATTCAACATCATTTGACTGCATGGCATAAGCTATGCTGTTATATGGGTCGTAGCGGGGGTACCAATGGGGCTGGTCCGGATTGATAATCTGAAAATCAGCTTTTTTACCGCATTCAAGAGAACCGAGATCTTTGTCGAGACCATACGCTCTGGCCCCGTTGATTGTTGCAATACGTATCAGCTCTTGAGCTGAAATGCTGGTTGGATCATAATTGACAACCCTTTCCAATCGAGCCAGTTGCTGCATTTCCCTAAGCAGGCTCTGATGATTGTTGCTTGCCGGTCCGTCAGTTCCCAAAGCTACATTAATACCAAGCTTGATCAGCTCTCCAACAGCACATGCACCGGATCCCAGTTTCATATTACTGTTTGGAAGTGTAACTACACTGGTTCCGCTATCTTTAATTAACTGCCTGTCTTCAGGAGATAAGTATACAGAATGGTGTGCAACGGTCCGTTCAGATAAAAAGTTCAGATCATACAGATGCTGCACCGGTGATTTTCCATATAAACCGGCTATCATATCAATTTCTGTAGTCGTTTCGGCCAGATGTATATTGGCTGAAATATCGAGCTCTTTTGCAAGTTCACCGGCTTGCCTGATCAGATCAGGTGAGCAGGTATAGGGAGCATGAACTGCCACAGATACATTTATCAGGCTATGACCCTGAAACCGGCTATGTAATTCCCGTGTAAATTGCATGGATTCCTGAGGTGTGGCACGGCTGGGTGATGGAAAATCGAAAATTGCCTCCCCGATAATTCCACGCATACCTGTCTCCTCGCAAACGCGGGCAACCTGATCTTCAAAGAAATACATGTCGGAGAAAATGCCTGAACCCGAACGGATCATTTCAATGACTGACAGCATGGTTCCAAGGTATACCGTATCGGGATTGATCATGACCTTCTCGGCTGGCCAGATGAAGTCGTTCAGCCATTTATCCAGACTAAGATCATTACCGAGCCCCCGGAGAAAGGACATGGATGCATGGTTGTGCCCGTTGAAAAATACAGGCATGATTATTTTTCCTGATGCATCAATTTTCTCCCGTACAACAAAATTTTCAGGTTGTTCAGTATCGGGCCCCATCCATTTAATCCGATTGCCGGCAATGTAAATGGAACCCTGTTTGTATTCTTTCATAGTCTCGTCGATTGTCAGGATATGTGCTCCTGTTATGGCGAGATCAATATTTTGTATTTCTGACATTTTATATGGATATAAAATCATAAACAGACGATGCTTTCATCCATTTATTAACTTCCTTAAGTATAATTTCTTCGTCAAACGTAAGTATCTTCCTCTTTTCCATGATCAGTTTGCCCCCTGATACCAACGATTCAATATCCTGATTTTCCATGCTGTAGGCAATCTGAGCATAGGGATCATACAATGGAATCATATTTGGTGAAGAAGGGTCAATAAGAATCAGATCAGCTGAATATCCGGTTTCAAGGTGACCAGTGATTCCTGAAAAGCCAAGGATATCGGCATTTACCGAAGTAGCCATCCGCAGAGCCTGTTTTGCTGGCATCATGGATGGATCAAGTGAAACCAGCTTGTGTAGTTTTGCTGCAGTCTGCAACTCCGACAAAATGCTCAGTGAATTATTTGATGAGGCACTGTCAGTACCCAAACCTACGCGTACTCCTTTTATAACCAGTTCTGAAACGGGACAGATACCACTGCCAAGCATCATATTACTGTGTGGATTGTGAACAATGCCAACATTCCGTTCCGAAATTATTTCTTTATCATGGTCAGAAAGATGAATGGCATGGATTGCAATAAAATCCTTATTCAACACTCCCAGTGAATCGAGCCATTCAAAGGGCGTCATCTTGTACCGTTCGTTTATCTGTTCAATTTCCGTCAAGGTCTCGGCAACATGTCCGCAAACCTTTACTCCCCAAGATTTTGCTTTTTCTGATGCCTCCTGGTAAAGCTCACCGGAACACGTAAAGGGGGCATGGAGAACTACATATGGGTGAACCATCGGGTGGTTCTTATAGTTGGCAACCAGTTCGGCCGTCACATTTAACCCATCCTGCGGATCGGCAATGCTTGGTGTGGGTGAACTAAATAAAGCTTCACCTATCAAACCGCGTAATCCGCTTTCTTCTATTGATTTAGCAGCAAGCTTTGAGAAAAAGTTCATATCGGCAATAGTTCCGGTTCCTGATTTGATCATTTCAAGCAACGAAAGGCAATTGCCCAAATAAGCATTGTCAGGAGTACAGAACTGTTTCTCCAGCGGCCAGATGATCTTTCGCAGCCAATCATGTAATTTCAGATCAGTACCCAATCCCCTGTATAGCGAAAGGCTAAGGTGAGTATGTGCATTTATGAATGATGGAATAATCAGCTTTCCGGATGCCTGTAATGTTTTGGTAGCCTGATAACGATTCTTGTATTCTTTCCTTTCTCCCATCCAGCTGATCAGGCCATTACGTACAAGGATCAAAGAATCTGCTATTTCGCTAAAATTCTGATCGAGGGTCAGGCAGCGTCCACCGACGATTGCCAGGTCGAAAAGTACTGGTTTGTTTTCCATTTATCGGCTGAAAAGTATGGGTTTTATTTTAAAATAGCCGGTTTTATCCTGATATAATGATCCGGCTTCACATAAGATATCTTCACGGTATAGATTGCCTATAAGGCTTATGCTTAAAGGATTGCCATCCTTGTCAAATCCATTTGGAATAACCAGGCATGGATGGCCGGTGAGGTTGGTAAGAGTGAGTTGGTTCCCGGCAAATGTAGGGGTGATAATAAGATCGAAGTCCTGCATGATTTTGTTTGTCTCGATGATGAGTTGTTCTCTGATACGATTTGCCTGAATGTATTCTACTGCAGGAATTAATCTGGCTGTTCTGAAGGTATTTGGCCAGTCGAAAGCCTCCTGAGCGTTGAGCAATGAGTCGCGGTTTGACAATGTCAATCCATCAAAAGCTGCTGCTGCTTCAGCTGAGAGGATTATCCTCATTGCCTGGACCGGGAATTGTTCTGGCAATGTCACCGGTATTAAATCTGCCCCAAGCTCACGGAAATATACTAAAGCCAGTGAGTCTGTCTTTTTGCTGGATGAATTTTGATCGAAATAATTCTTCAAATAGCCAATTTTAAGGCCTTTAAGGGATTTTATCTGCTGGTATGAGAATCCTGTGCTGGTGGTTGCAGGATCTTGAGAATCCAATCCGTGAATCGCACTAAGCACTATGGCGCAATCAACGGCATTTCGGCAGATCGGCCCGATTTTATCCATCGACCAGCTTAATGCCATGGTTCCGGTACGGCCCACTCTTCCATAGGTAGTTCTCAATCCGGTAACGCCGCACCGGGTTGATGGGGAAACTATTGATCCCAGCGTTTCCGTTCCAATCGCAAAAGCGACCAATCCTGCAGCGGTTGCTGAAGCAGGCCCTGCTGAAGATCCGCTTGATCCGCGCTTTAGATTCCATGGATTTCGAGTGGTGCCGCCAAACCATACATCACCCATGGCCAGCGCTCCTGACGTTAGCTTGGCTACTAAAACGGCTCCTGCTTCAGTGAGTTTGGTTACAACATTTGCAGTTTCTTCAATCTGTTGATCCTTATAAGGCCTGGCTCCCCAAGTGGTTGGGTAGCCGGGGACCGACATGAGATCCTTAACACCATAGGGTATTCCGTGAAGCAATCCACGATATTTGCCGGCAGCAATTTCTTTATCCGCCTGGGCTGCCTGCTTTAAAGCTAACTCCTCAGTAATGGTGACAACACATAACAAGGTGTCCTTGTATTGATTCAGTCGCCTGAGGTATAATTTTGTAAGCTCCGTTGATGTAATTTGCCGTGAAGAAATCAGTTGGGCTAATTCGGGAACAGTTAAAAATGCGATATCAGCTTCATTACCCGGTTTTCTTAGATCGACGAATTTTGGCCAGTCAGATTTTACCGGAAATACGTGAATTTTAAACCCGGCGGGTATCGGGTTGAATCCTAATGAGGGAATCCATTGGTTGGGTATCTCTGTTTTTCTAAGTGATTCGTAACTCCTTTTCTGGTCAGCAATTCCACGCTGCATCTGTAGAATCTCAGCCGGTGTAAAGGGTAGCCCGATCAGTTCCAGCGACTTTCTGATCGCTGAAGTATCGGCCAATACAGATGTTTCACGTTGGGCAAAAGATTGGCTGAAAGCTCCGGCAATGATCGCGAGAACAATAATTGTATTTCTTATCATATTGGAAACCTTTCTAACATTAGCAATATGCTTATACCTAATCCAGCACCGGAAAAAACCAGATTCCATTCCCTGAGTTTTACCTTGAATATTTCTAACGAAATGATACTCAGGATCAGGAATGCGGAAACAATTATTAATTGACCGGCTTCAATTCCCAGATTGAATGAAAACAAGGGGCCGGCCATAGAATCTTCATTCAAAATCAGGGATCGCAGGTAATTGGAAAATCCCAGCCCATGAATCAACCCAAATCCAAGAGACATTACATACTTATATATATGGTGTCCTTTGGAAGTATCCGTTTTCATCTGAAATATATTAATCAGGGCGGTAAGGCAAATGGTTGCAGGAATCAGAAACTCAATCCATTTCGACGGTATGCTGATTAAATCAAATGAGGCAATTATAAGTGAGGTTGTATGTCCGAGGGTAAAGGCTGTGACCAGAATGAGTATCTTTTTCCACTGTTTTATCTGATAAACAGCCATCAGCGTGATCAGAAAAAGGAGGTGATCATATCCTTTCAGATCAGTGATATGTTCAATGCCAAGCTGAAGGTACATCTGGAAAGTGGACATGGACTTTTGATTTAGCTAACCGTAAAAGTATTAATTTTACAAGGTTATAGAAGAAATGATGAGACTAAAATATTTGTTGGCAGGTGTTCTGATGTGTGCTGCAATAAATGCGCACAGCCATCCTTTGCACCTGAGTTTCACGAATCTGGAGTTTAATACAAAAACCAGCCGATGGCAATTGACAATCAAAGTATTCACCGATGACTTTTCATCAAACCTGAAAACATCAACCGGTCGGGAAGCAGTTATTGGCACCAAGGACAAAAGCTACGAAACTGAAAAACTGCTGAAACTTTGGCTTGATAAAAAATTTCTTATATGGTTCGATACCAGGCCAGTGGAAATGACTAATTGGAAGTTAGACGGGATAAAGGTCAAAGATGATGCTACCTGGCTGACATTTTTGATTTCTGCTCCGCTTCCTGTGTCCGAAATAAGAATCCGAAATTCAATTCTCCTTGATTTGTATTCGGATCAGAAGAATTTGTTTATTCTTGTTATGGGCCAGACTCAATCAGCATTTGAGTTTAAAAATAAGGATCAGGAAACCGTCATCAAGCTGAATAAGTAGGTACGAAATTTGTAGCTTAACCGAATATTTTTCTGAATTTGAAAGTACGTTTCAATATAGCTGTTTTATTGTTTCTCCTCTCTTGGCCGACAATGTCGTTATATGCAACTCACAACAGGGCAGGGGAGATTACGTATAAGCAAATCAGCGATTTAACCTATAGAATAACAGTTACCACATATACCTATCCTGGTGAACAAAACAAAGTGCTATGCCCGGATTTGGTTGCCTTCAGGAGATCTCTCTATGTTCAGTTTGGTGATGGTACCCAAGCTGAGGTCTTAAGGGTAAAACAGGATTTGCTTCCGGATTGTTATGAAAGGAATACTTATACTTATGATCATACCTATCCGGGGCCTGGGACCTATCAGATATTTGTTGAAGACCCAAACCGGAACAGGGATGTTAAAAATATTCCAAATTCAGTAAACGTCGTATTTTCTGTCAAAAGTATACTGATCATTAATCCTTCCATCGGACGTAATAGTGCGCCGGTTCTGCTTAATCCACCTATCGACAAGGCTGCGCTCGGATATACTTTTATTCATAACCCGGCTGCTTTCGATCCTGATGGTGACAGTCTCTCCTATAAACTTGCTGTTTGCACCGGTGAAGGGGGCAAGGAAATTGAAGGTTACACCTTTCCTTCATTCAGTGATTCCCTGGTGGTAAATGAAAGAACGGGCGATCTGATCTGGGCAGCACCAACTGAAATCGGAAAATATAATGTTGCCATGACGATTGAGGAATGGCGCAGCGGTGTCAGGATTGGCAGGATACAAAGGGATATGCAGATAGAGGTTTATGAATCATCCAATAAACCGCCCGTAATTACAGGAGAAGGCAAGTTCTGTGTTGTTGCCGGGGAAACATTCCGTACCGAGATCAGGGCTACTGACCCAAATGGTGACCAGATCAATCTAAAAGAATCAGGAGGGCCATTTTCTCTGGATGTTAATCCTGCCGTGTTTCGTCAGGTTGTACACTCACCCGGCACCGCCCTTGGAACAATTACCTGGAAAACGGATTGTAATCTCGTAAGGAAACAGCCTTACCTCATGATCATCAAGGCAAAGGATACACTAAATGAATTGCAGCTGATCGATAGTAAGAATATTGAAGTATTTATTCAGTCGCCCCCGGTGAAAAACCTTAAGGCTTCGCCGGCTTCTTCGTTTGTAACTCTTACCTGGGACCCAAGCGAATGCGCCACTGCAACGGGTTACCGCATTTACAGAAAAACAGGATCTGCTTCATACACGATCGACACCTGCCGAACAGGCGTACCTGCTGAATTGGGGTATTCTATTGCCGGGGAGGTTCAAGGCCATACCGCTACCCAATTTATCGATTCTAATAATGGCAAGGGATTAGATCAGGCTACAGACTACTGTTACCGGGTAATTGCATTCTTTGCGGATGGCGCGGAATCATTGATTTCTGATGAAGTTTGCACCCGCCTTGTTCGTGGTTTTCCTTTGCTTATTAAAGTTTCAGTTTCGAAAACCGATGCAAGTTCAGGGGAAATGCAGCTTGCCTGGCTGAGTCCGACCAAGGAGCAATTGAATGGCGCTCCCGGACCCTTTGTTTATAAAATTTATCGTTCCGAAGGTCTCTATTCTCAGAATCCGGTTTTGATCGATTCGGTGAGTGACCTTGGAAGTACAACTTATACGGACAAATATATCAACACTTTAAATACCAAATGGTCCTACCAGGTTGAACTTTGGAATACAGAGGCTGGAAACCGATTCAGGTTAGGGGCTCCACAGATGGCCTCCTCGGTTTTTCTTACGCTAGGAGCTTTTAATAAGGCAATAAAATTAAACTTTGAGAAGAATGTTCCCTGGGTGAACGCGAATTATGTAATATACCGAAACGCGGGGAATCAGGAAGATTCTATCGCCCAGACCTCTGAGACAAGTTACACAGATGCAGGTCTCCTGGAAGGGGTATCCTACTGCTACCGGGTTAAAAGTATTGGTGGATTCCCTGACCTGGGAATTACGGGGATAGTAAATTACTCACAGATCAACTGTGCTGTTCCTGTCGATACCGTTGCTCCCTGCCCGCCAATCCTTGTGGTGAAAAGTGTTTGCGAAAGCCAGGGAAATCAACTTTCCTGGAATAATGTTAATGACTCCTGCTGCGCCGATGCTGCCAAATATCGAATCTATTACAGGAATTCAGCCGAGGGTGACCTGATACGAATCGATTCGGTTGCACCTGCAAATAAAACCTCCTACCTGCATTTTCCCGATAAAACCATGGCGGGGTGCTATGCTATCACAGCAGTTGATTCTGTTGGCAATGAAAGTATACTGTCGAATTTGATTTGTGTGGATGACTGCATTAATTACTCCATACCT
>CAIXHD010000425.1 GCA_903919065.1 uncultured Bacteroidota bacterium | reverse complement strand
CAATCTGTATACAATCACCGGAGGAATAATTTTCATTTCTATCCGTAAACCATTTCTGGTTGATTTCATAAATGGAGCAATAACCTATTTCAATGTCAGGGACATCTTTTACAAATATTCCATCATCACCTATAAGATAAACATTACTATTCAGTATCCGGTTGCCCGCCCCGTTGGTAATAATCCTGATTCCCCATTCAGTATTATGCACAAAACACTGATCAATCAGGTTCCCGGAAGATCCAGCTCCGTCAATAATAATTCCTGAGGTGGCCATCCCACCTGATCCTATGTCCAGATCACGAATGATACATAGTGATGAGCTCGTAATATCAATTACATGAACCGAGGCAGCCAGGCTGAGAATCCTGGGTTTACTTCCCGTTCCGTAAGAGCCCAGGACAACACCTGTGCGACCGGTAATGCTTATATTTCCAGACATCTCGCAGAGGGTACCCGATTTTTGCAAATAAGACTTATTGCTTTCTATGGCAAAATCGGTCCAGGAATCATATGGATGACTATACGAACCATCCTGCTGCTGATCAAGTGAATTGTCCGGGTCGATATAAATCACCAACTGCGCTTCTGCCTTATAAACGACAGCAATACAAATAATCAGGGCAATAAATTTGAACATTTTTAAGTATTACAGTTCAACATAGAACCAATTCTTGCCGGTTGGATTATAGCTGAAAGAAATAAGCAGGCTGGCTGCAGGGTACATGGGTATGGTAAACTGGAATCCGGTTCCGATGGCATAACTGCTTTTTGCAGTTGCCGGGTCCCAAATGGTTTTTATTGCAGAGCCGTATTGTGCAAAGATGGATTGTTCAACTGCCAGATAATCCCTGTTGAGCCAGGTATAATATAGTCCGGCGGATGCGAGCTGCATCAATCGGCCGGTAAGATCACCATATTCAATTCCCCTAACCTGAGACGGACCATATCTTCTCCATAAAAAGGGATAATCGCTGTTATCAAAACATCCCTGCCATTTCAGACTGAGCTGGAGTTTTGGAGAAAGGAGCCTATGGTATTCCGCGTTGAGTGATGCTTCGAAATAGCTTTTTGTTCCGGCATTGAGAGCTAAACCGGCACCTATCATTCCGGCGATTTTGAATCCTTCCATCTGATGGCGGCGATGCGTGATGGTTCCAACAGATTCTGTCACCCTGAAAAACCAAAAGCGATGGTCAAAATCCACAGGAGGATTGTACGGATCGTAAAGACCAAAAAAGTATTTTCTATTAAGTCGCGTATAACCGGTTTCAATATCGGGTGAAAAAGTGTAATGATAATCCTGATGAAAGGGATTGACGATAGTAAAAAATGCCTGGTCGCAAATAACACTATCCAATTGCTCCCTCCTGACGTTCGCTCCGATCGACATATTTTTCCAGAGCAATTGTCTTGGAATGTTTAATCTGACCTCTCCGTAAGCAGGTTCGTCCATGCTATATTGCCCTCTTATTTCGAGTCGGATATTGCGGCCCAGAAAATTCCGGTCGGCCAATCCGGCGGCTATCCGGAGATCATGTTTCTGAAAATTTCCACCGACGATGGGCACTATAGTCAATGCATCACGGGTTATCAGTCTTAATGCCGATCGCCCGTCGGGGAGT
>CAIXHD010000424.1 GCA_903919065.1 uncultured Bacteroidota bacterium | reverse complement strand
TTCATAATTTTTGCCGTTGGATGAGTATTCAAATACCACTTCAAGGGGTAATAAAATCCAGCTTCCCGGCGCGTTCAGAAAATCAGCGGAGATGCCTTTAAAATTTTGCATTTTCCCAAGATCGATCTCGGCAACCATGTCGGTTCCTTCCCATCCAAGCCATTCCCCATTGGCAAAATCAGGATCACTGGTCTGGTTATCCAACATAACAATCTGATTTTTTGGATTATACTTCGAACTTGGAGGATTTGTAAATTTGATTGAAAAAGTGGCGTGGGTATATACACCAGTCCTCTGGAAACTTCTCACCCCACGGGCATCAATAGAAACAGCCTGCATAAAGGTCGTCTCGTGCAATGTCAGAGGAGCAGTATATTTCAGGGAATGCTGATCCGGAGTGGAACCGTCGAGGGTATAATAAATATTGTCGGATTCTGCATCGCTCGATAGTTGTACGCTGATAGAATCGAGGAAGGCACCGGATTCGGGTTTAAGAGTCAGAGCCGGCAATCTTTTGTGCAGAGCCACGTAAGCCAATGCAGGTGTTGAGCGGGATTGGATAATCCGGATTCTCACCTTTGATGCGGTAACCGGCTCAAACCTCAGCAGGCGTGAGTAACCCACAGTGGTTGCCCGGGTGACTTCTCTCCACCGCTCCCCTTTCCAGACCTCCACCGAAAATTGTTCGATACGCTGACCATACCTGATATTCTCTCTGATCTCCAGACAGTCGAAGGTCTTTTCGCCGTTCAGCGTTAAAGTCAGGAATGGCACTTCCGAGCTCTTTTTCGGCATCCAGAATTTATCGAGACCACGAGAGAGAACATTCCACGGACGGGTTCCAGCAGCTGAAGACGATGCTTCCACCACGGCTCCCTCGGCAAGATTTTCACCGAAAATCTGATCACGTACTGCCTTGAATTCGGTCAGTATCCTATGATCATATTTATGAATCAGTCCATTCTTATCAGGTGGCACATTAAGCAGCAGCTGGGAGTTTTGTCCAACAGAAGCAAACCAGATATCGAGCAATTTTTCCGGAGTTTTCACACTCAGATCCTCAGAAGGATGATTAAACCAGCCCGGGCGTATGGATACATCCACTTCAGACGGGTACCAGATGAGGGCTGGTGCCTGTATGATTTTACTGCGACTGCCGAGATCCTGCTGCATCATATCTCCTGCAGGGATGAATACTCCATCAGTAGGGGCTTTCTGTGATCCGGCTGCAATAGCTTCGGTGCTGCTCGATGTATAAGGAACTACCGACCATTCCGTTGGCCTTCCATAACCGGATTCCGTACCTACCCATCGAACATCAGGACCCATAACAGCAATTGTTGCTGCAGGCTGAAGCTTACGCACCGTGGAATAGAAACGCAGCCAGTCATATACCTGGCGCTTGCCATTCGGACCTTCGCCGCAGGCACCATCGAACCAAACTTCATCAACCGTGCCATATTTGGTGAGCAGCTCGGTCATCTGATTAACGAAATAGTCGTTATACTGATCGGTTCCGTAGGTTTTTTCATGACGATCCCAGGGCGACAGGTAAACACCGAATTTCATACCGGCATCGTGACAGGCTTTTGCCAGAGCACCCACCACATCGCCTTTTCCATCCAACCATGGGGATGACTTAACCGAATGAGTAGTGTACTCGCTCGGCCATAAACAAAAACCATCGTGATGCTTGGCGGTGATGATGATCATTTTCATTCCGGCATCCTGAGCCACCTTAACCCATTGCGTGGCATCAAAAGCGGTAGGATTAAACAGGGATTCATCTTCGGTTCCTTCGCCCCACTCCCTGTTGGTAAAGGTGTTCATCCCAAAGTGGGCAAACATAGTGAACTCCAGTTCCTGCCAGGCAACCTGGCGATCGGACGGCGCTACCCGTGAGGCCTTTTCAATAATCGATTCTGACGATTCGCCCTTTTTAATGGCTACATAATTGCTTTTTGGGCGGGATTCGCGGCACGACGGCAACACGAGCAAAGCTGCGAGCAAAAGGGAGACCAGGTATTTCATATGTTGTTAGGTTGATGATTTCGTGGTTTGGGACGGGGTCCCCGCCTTCGCGGGGATGACAAATCTGTCGATGTTTGATTGGTACCAAATTTAACAAAAAGGACATAGAATTGGTAGCGCATAATTTATCTTTGATAGGACCTAGAATTAATCGTTATGAAAAATATTTTCCGTTTGATGTTTGTGCTGTGTCTTGTGCTGGCGTTTCCTTACACGCTAAAATCTCAGATTGCTCCCGAAGCGATCGACAAGCTGGTAACCAATGCTATCAAAACTTTTGATGTTCCGGGTATTGCGGTCGGGATCGTGAAGGACAGGCAATTGATTTTTGCCAAGGGTTATGGTGTCCGCTCGCTGGCAACAGGGAAACCGGTAGATGAACATACCCTTTTTGGCATTGCCTCCAATACAAAAGCCTTTACAACAACAGCACTTGGAATTTTGGTTGATGAGGGAAAACTTAAATGGGATGACAAGGTGATTGATTACATTCCCGAGTTCCGGTTGTACAATCCATATGTTACCCAGGACTTTACCATCAGGGATCTGCTCACTCACCGGAGCGGCTTGGGTTTGGGTGCCGGCGACCTGATGATCTGGCCCGATGGAAGTGATTTCACCAGGAAAGATATCATCAATAATTTACGGTTCCTCAAGCAGGTATCTCCTTTCAGGGCAAAATACGATTATGATAACAACCTTTATATTGTTGCCGGGGAGGTAATTGCAAAAGTTGCGGGCATGTCATGGGAGGAGTTTGTGCAGAAAAGAATCCTGCAACCAATGGAAATGAAAGAGACTGCCACTTCATTTATCCGCCTTAAGGATACCTCAAATGTCATTGCTGCCCATTGCGAGGTAAACGGCAAAGTTCAGGTTATTGAACGCTCAAAGGGCGAACTTATGAATGCTGCCGGGGGAATTTATTCAAATATAACCGACCTGAGCAAATGGGTGATCATGCATCTGAATAAGGGAGTTTATGGTCCGGAAAAGAAAACGCAGCTCATCAGCAAAAGAAATCAGCAGGAACTTTTGACGCCGCAAACACTTATGGGAGTGAACACTGCCCCACCCTACAGCTCGCACTTTGCCGCGTACGGTCTGGGATTCAGGCTGTCAGACGTTAAGGGATATCTGGAAGTATCCCACACTGGCGGGCTGGCAGGTATGGTTACGCAAATCCTGATGTATCCGGAGTTAAATCTGGCGATAATCGTATTGACGAACCAACAGGTTGGGGCAGCATTTACAGCCATCGCCAATCAGATTAAAGACAGCTACCTGGGTGTTCCCGGCATGGATTGGGTGAAAATGCTGGGCGATCGGGTTACAAAAAGCAATTCCGATGCAGCCAGTGTGACCAATAAGGTATGGGAAGATATTAAGAAACAATCAGCAGAATCGGGAGCTAAACCGGATTTAAAACTTTTCACCGGAACCTATCGGGATCCATGGTTTGGAGATATTTTCATTGACCTGAAAGATGGAAAAATGACGATTCGGGCAAAGAGGTCGCCGGGATTAACGGGTGAGCTGATCTTTTATCAAGGTCAGACTTTCGTCGCAAAATGGAACGACCGGAGCATGGATGCAGATGCCTTTGTTTTGTTCCAGACCGGTTATGATGGCAGGCCATCAGGAATAAAGATGAAGGCGATATCCCCCAATACAGATTTCAGTTTCGATTTTCAGGACCTGGATTTTACGAAGGTTACTGACAATAAATAACACCTTCTCAAACTAAAAAAGATGAAAATCAGCAAAGCCCTGTTTTCCCTTCTTCTCGTAGGTTTTACCACGATTGCAGCATTTAGTCAATCTGACCCCAGCAAGACGCTGACCGATAAGACCCTGGTTGTGTGGGTATCTGTCCAGGATATAAACCAACAGGGAGGCAGCGCCCTGACCATCGATGACGGTTTTGGGCATTTTGACGGTATCATTATCGGTGAGCGGAAAAAGCAAAGCTGGATGGCCGGGAGCGACGGCTTCGCCAGGTCGGGCGAAGTTGAAAATTCCTGCCTTGTTCAGCCTCAAGCCCCTGTGGCATGGAGTCAGGTTGCCGTTGTTTATGAAGGCATGAATATCTCCATCTATATCGATGGGAAAAATTGCCAATCATATACCGTCAATAACAAGCAGGCCTTCAACCGGAACAGCAGCATCGTTTTCGGAAAAAGACATATCGAAATGCAGGGAGAAGGCTATTTTCAGGGAAAGATCACTGATGCACGGATTTACGACCGTGCCCTGAGCAATAATGAAATTGGACTACTCAAGCCAGATAACATTACCGGTCCTGAGCCCTGGGCCTGGTGGACATTCACTGATGGCAGTCTGTCAGACCAGACCGGTCACTATTCCGACATCCGGATTACCGGAGACGTAAGAACAGGAGACGGGTGCCTGATACTGGGGGGCAAGCAGGCTACAGTGATTGCCTCAGTCGGCGGAACCGCCAAAAAACCTTCTGTGGCAAGAATACTTGCAGATGATTTGCCGATTCCAAAAAAGGTGATACAAACCACCAGGGAATTCAGGGAACGACTGCTTGCAGATCCCTACCGGCCAGCCTATCACTTTTGTGTGCCGGAAGACAATGGCATGCCGGGCGATCCCAACGGGGCATTTTATTTCAAAGGCCGATATCACCTGATGTACCTGTATAATCGGGAAGGAAGCGGGTTTTCCTGGGGTCATATATCGAGCAATAACCTGGTTCACTGGCGTAACCATCCGGATGCCCTGATTCCGGGGAATGGTGATGAAGGTGTTTTTAGCGGAGGTGCCTTTGTCACACCCGAAGGGAAAGCATATCTGAGCTATTGGGAATTATGGGGCGCCAAGGGGATCGGGGTTGCGGAAAGCATGGACGATAACTTTGATTCCTGGGCTAAGTTAACTGAGAATCCGGTGATTAAATCTACCGAATGGGGGATTACGGAGAAGACAGAAGACGGGAAGACAGGAGACAAGAAGACGATAGACGAAAAGACCGTAAGACAAATCTTTGGATCGGCGGATCCGTCGAATATATGGGAGAATAATGGTAAGTATTACATGCTGACCGGCAATTTGCTGGTGCTGAATAAATATGGCCGGCAGCCTGACTCGCCTAAAGAGATGCAAGGCGATCGCACCTATCTTTTTGTATCGGAGGATCTGAAGAAGTGGGAATATCTGCATCCGTTTTATGAATCGAGGCGCGACTGGACCGACCAGAGTGAAGACGATATGTGTCCGAGTTTTTTACCACTCTCTGACGGCCCCGACGGAGGCTCTTTCAGCGGCAAGCACCTGATGCTTTTTATCAGTCATAACAAGGGCTGTCAGTACTATACCGGCACCTATAAAAAAGACCATTTTTATCCCGAAAAGCATGGCAGGATGACCTGGGTGGATAATGGGTATTTTGCGCCTGAGGCATTGGTTGATGACAAAGGCCGTCAGGTGATGTGGGCCTGGATTTTCGACGACCGACCCGACAGCCTGAAGAACCAGACCGGCTGGACCGGCTCTTATGGTTTGCCCAGATCGCTCTGGTTGGGTAAAGACGGAAACCTCTGTATGGCTCCGGTGAGTGAATTGAAGATGCTCCGGATGAATGAAAAGGCAAAAACCAACCTCATCGTTAAAGCAGGTGCCGAAATCAATTTGGACGAGATGGGTGCTGAATTGATGGAACTCGAAATCACTATCGATCCGGGAACTGCCTCAAGAGCCGGAGTTAAAGTCTGTTACTCCGCAAATAGCCGGGAGCAGACTGCCCTCTTTTACGATAGGACAGAAAAACAATTGATATGCGACGCCACAAAATCGAGTCTGACCATAGGGCGCCGGAACATTGAAAGTGCACCTTTTGAATTAAAGGCGGGAGAGCCTCTGGTTTTGCGGGTTTTTGTCGACCGCTCGTTGGTTGAGGTCTATGCAAATGACCGGCAGGCAATCGCCCGGGCCGTCTATCCCACTTTGGGCGGAACCGGAATCAGATTATTTTCAGAAGGAGGTGATATCAAAGTTATTTCGATAAAATCCTGGGAAATAATGCCATCGAACAGCTATTGATATATTTAGTACCTTCGGGCCCGTTTTGGCAAGCTGGCTCATAAATGGACAAATTTTCAGATATATTAAATCAACCTGAAGGCAGGAGGCTTGAATTTAAATCAGAACTCCCTTCCAAGGCAGATCTGGCAAAAACTATTATAAGTTTCGCCAATGATGCCGGGGGAGAGCTATATATCGGAATTTCAGATCATCCGAGAAAAATTATCGGAATTGATGCAAACAAGCGTATGGCGCTGGAAGAAAAGATAAGCAGCATCATACACGACAATTGTGATCCGGTTATTCTACCTGAGATTTCATTTTTATCCGTTGACAATAAGTTTATTCTGAAAGTTCTTATTTACAGAGGCAGCAACCTCCCATACCATCTTAAAAACAAATCGGTCGAAGAAGGCACCTACATCAGGGTTGGATCAACGAGCCGTTTGGCATCATCGGAAATCATTGAGGAGATGGTGAGGCAGAAAAGGAAAATTTCATTCGACAGAGAACTTTACTATCAAAAATCAACCGAACAACTTAATTTTAAGTCCTTCGGGGAATTTTATTTTGATAAGTCTGGCGAAAAACTAACCGTTGAAGTTCTTAAGAAATTCGATTTATTTCAATCTGAACAATCAGGAAACCTTCCAACCAATGCGCTCATTCTCTTATCAGAGGACCCATTGCGTCATCAGCTTTTCCCCTATGCTAAAATTGAATGTGCACGATTTAAGGGAATAGTTCCAGGGAATTTCATTGATCAGAAAACAATTGATGGTAATATATGCTTTCAACCTGAACAGGCCTATCAATTTGTGCTTCGTCATATATCAGAAGGATCAGAAGATTATACCGGAGTGTACCGCAACGACCGTTGGGAATACCCGGTTATTGCCATACGTGAAGTAATCCGGAATGCAGTGTTATGTAAACCTTTACATAACAGGCATTATGTAAAGTCATTTATTATGTAAAGTTCTTGCATTTTAGTAAAATGTAACGTAAAGATATACAGTTGTTTTAACCTACTCAACTTTACATAACTGCCTTACATAATATTTTTGTATTTGGAACTTTTTACCAAGTCTAAATACAAATAATTATGGAAGCAAAAGAACAATTGTCTTTATTAACGAGTGGCGTTTTAGAGATCCTTCGAGAGAATGGATATAAGCCATCATGTATTAAAAGATATTCTATAACCTGGGAATATCTTCAAGCCTATATGGTAGTGAAGGGGATGCCTCTTTACGATCGAATTATTGGCGAATCTTACTTGAATAACCGTTTTGACGTAAAGGATCACCAGGAATTAACCCGCCCTCAAAAAGAGAAAGTTCGTCATATAGCAGTATTGACGGACTTTCTTGAGCATGGATTCATTAGAAAACGCCGTTTTATGATTACGCCAATTGTCTTTGTTGGCCTACTCGGCGAGCCTTTTAATCAATTCATAGAATATGCTCGTTCTACCATGCGTACAGAATCAACCATAAGTCGGTACAGGGACCGTATAAATACACTGTATGAGCATCTTGCTGCCACCAATAATCAAGTCAAGGACATTACCGCTCAAAACCTGATTCAATATGTCAAACAGGTTAATGAGAAGAAAAATTCCATAGACAGAAACAACACAATTATGACCATTCGTGTTTTTTTCCGTTATCTGTGTTCCAGCAATTTGTTACAGAATAATCGTGAGGAATACTGGATGTCACTTTTGAAATGCCGCAACATCTACCAGCCGAAGATACAATCGGTTTATACGCAGGAAGAAGTTAACGCCCTGATAAATACAATAAACAGAGGTTGCCCACAAGGAAAGCGTGATTACGCGATGATATTGTTGGCGGCAAGATATGGCCTTCGAGTTTCAGATATTGTTGGAATGCGACACTGCAATTTGGATTGGGAGCATAACAACATCGTTGTCATACAGTTGAAGACATCAAAGAAGGTTGTTCTTCCCTTATCGGAAGAGGTTGGTAATGCCATTATCGAATATCTGAAATATGGTCGTCCGGATATAAATCTTCCCTACATTTTTATTACAGCCCATGCCCCTTATGGACAAACGACCTGCACAGGAATGAATCGCACAATCTCCGATTATTTTAGATTGGCCGGAGTCAGTTTCAAGGACCGTAAGCATGGCCCTCATGCTCTCCGCCACAGTTTGGCCAGCAATCTTCTCAAATCCAACGAGTCATTGCCGGTAATCTCAGAGATTCTCGGCCACTCGACTTCGGAATCCACAATGAGCTACCTGCGCGTAGATATGAAGCTCCTCAAACAGTGCACTTTGGATGTCCCTTGTGTTCCATCTTCATTTTACGATAACCTGTATGGCCAGCAAGAGTTTTAACCATGGAATATATGCTGACTTGATAAAGCAGTATATAGATTATAAGCGTTCATTGGGCTTCAAAATGGAAGATACGGACGAGCGGCTTCGCCGTTTTGATACACTAACCATTGAACATGAAGAAACAAAGACTGGTATATCCAAAGAACTGTTTGACCAGTGGAGCAAGCCCTTCCCTGAAGAATCCGAATGCAACAGATACATCCGGATATCCATCCTCAGGCAGTTTTCCGCTTACCTGCAATTGATCGGATATGACTCGTATATCCCGAAGTTGCCTAAATACAGTAGTACATTTACTCCGCACATATATACGAAAAAAGAAATAAGCTCCATTTTTGAAGCCTGCGACAAGCTTTTTGTCAAACGTAGGTATATGTACTCGCAGATATGCGTGATGCCTACCCTGGTCAGGCTTTTGTATGGTACCGGATTAAGAGTAGGAGAAGCTTTAAAGCTAAAGCACAAAGATGTAAACCTTGAACAAGGTTTTATAATACTGCATGAATGCAAGAATGGTTGCGACCGTGCCGTACCATTGTCCAACTCGCTGGTTGAAGTCTTCAAGGACTACCTCATGTATAAACAGAATCAGTCTGTAAATATCGACTCTGAATCTGTTTTCTTTACCGCACCCGATGGCAGTTCCTGCAAAGTTTGCACCGTGTATGAAATTTTTCGAACCATACTCTTTAAGGCTGGCATATCTTATCAAGGACGCGGCATAGGGCCGAGACTACATGACCTTCGCCATACTTTTTGCGTAAATACGCTGGTCAGAATGTCTGAAGCAGGCTTGGACCTTTACTACTCCATGCCTATCCTTATGACTTTTATAGGTCATCAATCGGTGGAAGCAACAAACAAGTATGTCCGGTTAACATCGGAAATGTATCCGAATCTACTTATGAAGGTGGATGAAGCCTACAAATATATATTCCCGGATATCGACATTGACATTAATAATGTTGAACCTGAAAATGATGATGAACCATGAAACCGACTGACTTCTCAAAATATTTAACCGACTACTTATCGCGGTATTTACCTGTTGAATGTGGCGTATCCGGGAATACCATACAGGCTTATAGTCACACATTTACGATCTTCCTTAAGTACATGCAATCGGAAGAGTGTATTAAACCGGAGAAACTGTATCTCAAGGATATAACCAAACAAAGAGTAATAAACTTTCTTGAATGGTTGGAAAAAGAGCGTAAATGCGGTGCGTCCACTCGTAATGCCAGGCTTGCAGCTTTGCACTCGTTCTTCCGCTTTTTACAATACAGGGATATAAATGGGTTGAAGGAATGGCAGGAGATATTATCTGTCCGCTTTAAAAGGTATTCTTCTCCTGAAATGGCGTATTTGACTGTTGAAGGTTTGAAACTTCTTCTTAAACAGCCTGATATCACAAACAAATATGGAAGACGCGACCTTGCATTACTTGGACTGTTGTATGACAGTGGGGCCAGGGTTCAGGAATTGGCGAACCTTTCTCCGTCAGATCTACGCTTCGATGAAACCAACACAATCAGACTTTTAGGAAAAGGCAGCAAAGTAAGAATCGTTCCATTATCCTCCAATCAGGTAAAGAACCTCAAACGCTTTATGTTGGAAAACAGATTGTTGGAAACACAAAACAGTGCACATCCACTATTTGGCAATCCACAAGGTAACCGTTTGTCAAGAGTTGCCATATTGGATATCGTACATAAGTATGCAAGAATGGCAAGAGAAGTGGAACCAACTTTAATCCCCGATAAAATTGGTTGTCACACGTTTAGACACTCAAAAGCGATGCACATGCTCGAAGCAGACATTAATCTTGTTTATATACGCGATTTTCTGGGGCACTCATCTACGACTACAACGGAGGTGTATGCACGTGCAAGTTCAAAAAAGAAATTGGAAGCGCTTCAAAAAGTGAATCCAACCATCGTTACAAATAAGAAATCAACCTGGCAGAAAGATGGAGAACTGCTCTCTTGGTTAAAAGAATTGCAACAGAAATACTAAAATATTATGTAAAGTGAATCACAAAGAAGAATGCACTGTAACAATGACTTATGGTGCATTCTTTACATAATACAAGGCTTTACATAAGCAGTGATTCATAGAGATTATTCCATTTCAGGTCAGGATATAAAAATTGCAATCTTTGACGACAGGATTGAAATAACCAGCCCTGGAAGATTATCACCGGCGGTTGATTTCAGCAACATGGAAGCAGGCCAGTCTGTTATACGTAATAAGATTCTGGCACCTGTTTTCAAACGGTTGGGCATCATTGAACAATGGGGAAATGGGCTCATGATAATTGCTGATGAACTGCAAGATTACCCTCACATAAAAATGGAATGGAAGGAGCCGGGAATATCATTTCGGGTTGTTTTCACAAAAGAGGTTTTATCCACCAATCTTGCCGATGCTACAAGTACCTATAAACAAAGACGTAAAACAAAATTAACGTCGGTGAAAACGTCGGTGATAACGTCGGTGATAACGTCGGTGAAAACGTCGGTGAAAATATTGAATCTTATTAAAAGCAATAATCGAATTACAATTCCGGAAATTGCCGCTATCATTGGGATTACTGAGCGATCGGTCGAAAGAAACCTGGAGAATTTAAAAAAAGCAGAAAAGCTCCAAAGAATAGGGCCCGATAAAGGAGGCCATTGGGAAATAAATAAAAAGGGTTAACTTTATCCTGAAAATCCCCCGCAGTTCTGATTATCATTTACTTAAATTCAAAAGAGATGAAACTCTATTTGTATTTACTGATTCTGTTTTTGGGATCAGGGAACTTGTTGTTCGGGCAGAAAAACATTACGGGGACCGTTACAGATGCAAAAACCGGGCAACCGATTGGGTCGGTAAACCTGTCGGCCGAGAAAGGAAAGGCTACTACTGCCACCAACCAGAATGGTCAATTCAGCATAACCATCAACAGGATGCCGGCGACGATTAAGTTCACGCATATCGCTTACGAATCCAACTCCGCTATTATCAGTAAGTATCCGGAGGAACCTCTTGAAATTACGCTGGAACCTAAAGTGAAATCAATAAAAGAGGTGTTGATTGAAGGGGGGAAATACAACCAGGTTTTGCGACGGGAGAACTTCTATGTCAGTGATTACGAATTCGACCAGGATAAAATGTGGGTGGTGGGATATGCGGACAAGAGTATCCTGAAACCGCAACTGATTTTGCTCGACCTGAATGGGAATATAATTGAGAAAAAGCCGGCTGAAGGAAGGACCAAGCTATTTAAGGATGCCCTGGGCTGGGTGCACCTGATGGATGCAAAATCAATGGTCAGTGTGGAATTCAGGAACCAGGAGATCAAGATTGGTGAGCCGCGTGACTTCAGCGGCTGGGAGCAAAACCTGTTCGACCTGCAGCTGGTTCTTGGAAAAAACGGAATCTTTAAATGGGTATACAACAATGGAATCTATGAGGAATATGTGCTGGTGGATTTCAGCGACACTGTGGCAATTCCAACAGTCATCCATCAGTCATACGATCGCGAAAAATTTGGAGGGGGAGCTCCGGCTAAAACATTTCGTCACAGCTCCATACCAGATATCCCTTCTGGAGTCTGGGGGGTCGAATTTAACTGGGATGACTACACTCCTTTCCTTAATCGCGCACAGGAGCAGCTCGACTACCGGCCAATATTGACGCACCTGTACCGGTATCGGAATAACTTCCTGATTTTTGAGGACCGCGGATATAATTTATGGAAATACGATCTGACCTTCATGAATCCGGAGAAGATGATGATTGTTGTACCAAAAAATGCCAAGAATCCCGATCTGCTCCAGGACCCGGTAACCGGTGGCCTGTATTTATACTATACCCTGAGCGGATATGCCTATCTGGCCAATATCGATCCCTTTACCGGAGCCACGCAGTATACCAGAAAGATAGAGAATTTCATGTGGATAGATCACTTAAAGGTGTATAACAACCGTGTCTGGTTCACGAATCAAGGCGTTAACGGATCGGCCATGATGAATCTGTATTCGACTGAACTAACAGGTAATTAATCCTGCTACGAAGTCCCCAACCTGTGAGGTGCCGACAGGATTATCGCGATTCAGGTCTGCAGTGAGAATTTTCCGGCGGATGGTTTCTTCCACCGCTTCTTCCACTGCATCAGCTTCGACTTGAAGGTTGAGCCCCGTGCGCAAGAGCATTGCAGCCGATAAAATAGTAGCCAGCGGATTGGCAATATTTTTCCCGGCGCCCTCAGGATAGCTTCCGTGAATAGGTTCAAAAAGTGGCACATTATCACCGATGGATGCCGACGGCAATAGGCCAATGGAACCGCTGATCACGCTGGCTTCATCGGAAAGTATGTCTCCGAAAAGGTTTTCCGTCAGGATAACATCAAACCGTGCCGGGTTAATGATCAGCTGCATGGCGGTATTATCAACGAACATATAATCGAGTTCGATATCAGGATAATCAGCAGACATGCGGGTAACCACACGGCGCCAGAGGCGTGAGGTTTCGAGCACATTTGCCTTATCAACCAGCGTGACTTTCTTTCTTCGCAGCCCGGCCATTTTGAAGGCTACGCGGGCGATGCGCTCAATTTCATCCACTGAATATACGCAGGTATCGATAGCCTGGGTACCGTTATTCCTGAGCTCCCGGGGTTCGCCAAAATAGAGGCCTCCGGTGAGTTCCCGCACAACCAGCAGGTCGGCGCCCAGTATGCGCTCTTCTTTCAACGGGCTGAAATGCACGAGTTCAGGGTACATCTTTACCGGTCGGAGGTTCGCGTACAGTCCCAGTTTTTTCCTCATGGCCAGCAATCCCTGTTCCGGCCTCACTTTAGCATCGGGGTTGTTATCATAAAGCGGATCGCCGATGGCTCCAAAAAGGATGGCATCGGCCTCGGTGCAGATCTCGTGTGTTTCTTCAGGATATGGATCGAGGCCCTGCCGCATGGCTGCTCCGCCAATCATTGCATAGCGGTAAAAAAACTTATGGCCAAAGCGAACAGCAACAACATCAAGCACTTTCACTCCTTCAGCGATAATTTCCGGTCCGATACCATCACCCGGAAGAACAGCAATTTTAAACTCCACGGCAACTTAAATTAAATAGTATGATTTGCTTCGTACTCAATGATCTGAGGCTTAAGCCCTGCAAGGTAGTCAATCACGTCGCTTCCTGTAAGCAGGC
>CAIXHD010000423.1 GCA_903919065.1 uncultured Bacteroidota bacterium | reverse complement strand
GTCTCGGGGTCATTATTCGAACAGTCGGCCAGTTTTCCGGGCAATCCAGATCCGGTTAACACATTCTTCCTCTGAACGAGTTCACGGGCCTTACGGGCAGCGTGACGGGCCGTAGCGGCCAGAATTACCTTGTTAACAATCGCACGTGCCTCTTTGGGATGCTCTTCGAGATAGTTTTTCAACATCTCGCTGATCGCCTGGTCAACCGAAGCAGCAACTTCACTGTTGCCAAGCTTGGTCTTAGTCTGGCCTTCGAACTGGGGCTCCTGAACTTTTACTGAAAGGATAGCGGTAAGACCCTCACGAAAATCGTCACCGGCGATGTCAAACTTCAGCTTGCTCAGCATACCTGAATCATCGGCATAACGTTTAAGCGTCCTGGTTAATCCCCTGCGGAATCCCAATAGGTGGGTACCACCCTCTATCGTATTGATATTATTTACATAAGAATGAACATGCTCATTAAAGGTGGTGTTGTATTGCATGGCAATCTCAACCGGGATATCACCTTTTTCCGTTTCGATGCAGATTACCTCATCGATCAGTTTTTCACGGCCTTCATCAACATAGGCAACGAATTCCTTCAATCCCTCAGTGGAATAAAACTCCTCAAAAAAGAAACTGCCGTCTTCCTGTGGCGTACGTTCATCGGTCAGTGTCAAACGAATTCTCTTATTCAGATAGGCCAGTTCACGTATCCGTTCTGATAAAATTTCCACCTTATATTCTGATACGGTAAAAATCTCATCATCAGGAAGAAAATGTATGGTTGTTCCGGTTTTATCTGAAGTTCCAACAACCGAGACTCCACCCTGCGGTATCCCTTTTTTATAAATCTGTTGGTAAATCTTGCCGTCGCGGTGAATCTCAGCAGTCAGAATGGAGGAAAGTGCATTAACACAGGAAACACCTACTCCGTGGAGACCTCCGGATACTTTATAGCTCTCTTTGTTGAATTTACCGCCGGCATGCAAAACAGTCATAACAACTTCAAGTGCCGACTTATTCTCTTTTTCATGAAGGTCAACGGGAATTCCCCTGCCATCATCAATTACAGTAATGCTGTTGTCGGGATGAATGAACAGGTTGATATTTTTACAATATCCTGCCAGTGCCTCATCAATGGAATTATCTACAACCTCATAGACCAAATGGTGTAATCCGCGTTCTGATATGTCCCCGATGTACATGGCGGGACGCTTCCGAACCGCTTCCAGCCCCTCCAAAACCTGAATACTGTCCGCTGAATATTCGTTACCATTTGACTTTATAGGTAAATCACTCATAGTCTGATATTTAAATACAAAATTTGTTCCCTTCAAAAGATCAGGCAAAGATAGTAAAATAGTCGAATTTTACCTAAAAAATCCAGGTCAATCCAGCAATAAAATTGATCCTTTGCATAGGATAATTCTGCCAGATAAAATACTTGTCTGATATAAGGTTATTTACCTGCGCAAATGCTGACATCCACGGCGTGATGCGATATTCGGCTGCCAGATTAATATCAACCAGACCATCCAGCTCCTTAACTTTTGTAACTAAAGGATCTGCATCAGGCACGCTGTATTTTCCGAACATAAATAATTCTGCCTTGGCCACCAATTTCTTTTTCCAGGCATAACGGGTGGTAAAATTCAGGTCCCAGCCCGGCTTATGCCATGGTGCTGCCAAATTATCGAGCTTATACTGATAATAGTTACCCTTCAGAATGAATGAAAGATTATCGCTCTGCCGGAGAGATATTTCACCTCCTGTCTTAAGTAAGCTTCCATTGTCATACACTACCAGAAACCTGTTCCTTAACTGTATCGAAGGATCCGCTATAAAAAAAGCCAGACTATCAGCATCTTCCCACGAAACCGAGAGGTTAAAGGCCACAGAAGGGGCAATTTTACCCCTTATGCCACCATAGGCAATAAAACGGTGGTTCGTCGGCCTGATATCGGGATTATTAATAAGATATGGGTTTTCACGGGTCAACGATCGATAAGTATTATTCTCATAGTACCCGTTTAATCCGAAATAAGGCACCATGATATTCGAAATATTCACATCGACATTTAACCGCGGATAGAACCTGAAAGGGACACTATCCTTCGCATTTGCAGGATCGCTGTCGTAGGCAACTTTGGGTCCTGCAATCAGCTTCACAAATTTCCAGTCGAAACCGATCCAGGGATCAACATGAGCAACAACATTACTGACTGCATCGATTTTAAGGGTCCTGTTGATGTAATCCACACCAGCTTCCACTCCATAAGATATTTTTTCGAGGTCCTTGGACAATGCAAAGTCCAGTTTTCCTTCATGCTCTAAATTGGCACTGTCGCGCAAAGTGGCATCATAACCACCATCAACTTTGCCCATCAGAAAATCATAGCCGCCATCAACACGGTATTGCCACCCATTACTACTCTTTTTATTTGAGCGTAAACTCATCTTGGCACCCAGGTTAATGAACCTCTGCAACGGAACAGAATCCTTTTGCGTAATCATAAGGTTCCTTGGCGTTATCGGAGTACTATCCTTGTATGAATCAGTACTGTAACCATACAAGTAATGATGGTCTTCCGTAAAATATGCTTCGGAAGAAAAAGTTGACTTTCCAAAGAAACCCTGACCGAACAACCGAACCTTGTTTTCGCCATAACCTGCATAAATCTTACTCGTATCTGTCATCCTGACGGATCCCTGCGAGGAAAGATGGCTGGCATCGAAACCCATGCTCATCTTCTGATTCCGGAGGGTATTCAGAGATAGCTTTCCCATTGGGGTCCAATAATTACCGAATCCTAAAGAGATCATCGACGGTTTAAGGTCACCCCGGGAGGCAGGCTTGTATTCAGCAACTTCAAGATCCTTCAGACGTAAAAGCGGATTAATCCTGGCTGCCTTAATGGAATAATCAAATTGGGTAGCCACCTGAAGAGAATCATCCAGTCGGGGAATAAAGCGAGTTTTAAAGGCATCACCTATGGTTGGGCTAAAAGGTCTGACAACACTAACCTCCTTATTCATCCCTTCCTGGGCAAGGATACCCGGCACCGGGGAAACTAATAAAAAGAGGGCGAAACAAATTTTCAAATACCCGTCCGGTTTTATATTCAATCGTTTCATGCTATTTTTTTTCTTGATTCTGGGAGTCAATCCATTTAAGCTTCTCATCTACAGTGCTTATAATTCCATCATCCTGACGGACATAGTTCTCCTTTAAGATCTGGAGAGTAGCCTTCGCCTGAAAAAGGTCGCTGCGTTTCAGATAAATTTCCGACCATAAAATATAAGCCTTTGCCAGCCAATATTGGTGCGTGGTATTCTGATCCAGAAATTCCAGGATGTCTTTCTCAGATTCATCTATCAGGCCTTTTCTGAATTTCAAATCAGCGATAAGGAATTTGGATTCGGCTCCTTCAACATTCTTAACATCTTTGGCTACCGCATTAAGTATTTCCAGTGCCTTTTCCTCATCACCGGTTTCCATATATGCTTTACCCATTCGATAGGACGCTTCCCTGATAATTTCTTCGGGCACCTTTTCGCTGCCCAGTAAATTACTGGCCGACTGTATCACAGTTGAGTAATCCTTTTGCTTAAAAGCACATCTCATCACTCCCACACGAGCATCCATAATATTCGCCGGAACCTCAGCCATAACAATCAATTGCTGATACAGAACCATTGCTTTATCAAAATTCGATTGCTGATAATTGATTTCTCCGCTTCGGGCCAGAGAGACTTCAAAAAACTCACTTTTCCCCCGCGCGAGAATCATGGAATAGCTATTGAGTGCTTTGATAAGGTCGTTGGATCGATAAGAGCAATCGGCAATGTAATACAAGGCATTCAGAACGAAATGACCTTGCGGAAAACGCGTCGTATACTGTTCGAGATTCTTGACAGCCTTTTCACAGTTTCCTTGCAGATAAACATTCTCAGCTGCCTGATAGATCAGACTATCTTGTTGAGTTAATGATATATCTGTGGTTTTTCCAGTGGATTGAACATAAGTTAGATAGTCGTCCACCTGATTATTTTCGATATAGATATTTTTGATCCCATTAAGTGCATCAACAGATTCCTGCGTGTCGGGCCAAGTTGCCACCACCTTTTTGTACATAGCCATGGCCTCCTCATTATTGTTCATATTGAAGTAAATCAATCCAAGCTGAACATAGGATTTTCTGACATAAGAGCTATTAGGATACTTGGCAATCAGATCTTTAAATGTCTGAATAGCGTCAAGCGACTGGTTCAGGTCAACATACGACCGCCCGATTTCATAACTGGCATCATCTGTATAAGGTGATTTTGGATAATCTCTGATCAGGGTATTCAGGACCTCAATTTTCTGGGCGGATTTCTGAACCAATCCATACGAAAATCCCTTCTGAAACAATGAATATCCGGCATCTTCCGTGCGTAAAGCCAGTGCTTTATCATAGTATTCAATAGCCTGATAGTAGGTTCTTCCCATGAAATAGCAATCTCCAATCCGGTTATAAGCATCCGCAACCAGCTTGTCCTGCTTTTTTACACTTCCCGAAAATCTCCGGAACCAATTCGCAGACTCTGTGAAATCCTCCTTATTGAAATAGGAATATCCCAAACCATACTGAGCCAGTTGATATTCCGGAATCCTTTTAGCACCGGGACTCTCAAGAAACAGGTTATAGTTCTCGATCGCCTTTTCAAACGATTTGATATTATACCAAGCTTCTCCCTCCCAGTAATAACAGAGCGCCTTGTAATGATCATCGTAGTTCCCGAATTCCAGCGAACGCTGAAATAAATCAATGGCTTCGCGATATTTAAGGTTGTTGAACAGCTCAAGTGCCCGATAATAAGCAATCCTCTGGTAGGCTCTCTTTACCTCCTGGTTCTTATTCTTGATTTTATCGAGGGCTGTCAGGGCTTCCTTGTAATTGCGGGTATTCATAAATACCTTGACCATATAATCGTATACTTCGTCCTGATATTTGGAATCAGGAAACGCACTGAGAAATTCCTCAAATGCCCGCAATGTCTCTCCGGAGATCGATAAATCGAAATTCAATTTTGCATAATTGAGCAACGCCTCCTCCTGAAGGGCCTTGTCTAAAGTCAGCGAAGCCGCCTTTCGAAATGCGGCTCTGGCTTTCAGCTTATCATTCATATTCACCAGTATCCCACCAAGGAGATGGTTTGATGATTGTGTCAGCAAATCATTGGCATCCGTGACCATCTGAAGCTCCTGAACCGCTTCAGAATTCTGGTTATTCATATAATAGGCATAACCCAACGCATAATGTTCATCGCGCGACAGGGTTTTTGTTCCTTTTTTGTATTGCTCCAGATATGGAATAGCTTCTGCATAGCGATTTAACCTGAAATAAGAATCACCCAGAATTCTGGCCATTTCGATCTGCTGATCAGGTTTTGCATTCCGCATCAGCTCAGGTGCCAGACTAACAACCTCATCGAATTTTTCCTGCGCGTAATAGATCTGTGCAACAAGAAAACGTGATGAATTTGCATACTCCTTACTATTCAGCAATTCCAGAAACCCTTTCAGGGCCGTATCGTAATTTTTATCCTGAAAAACAGTGTAGTAATAATAATAGGTAGCTGCATCACCAAAATCACCTCCGGCATTCATAACCTGCTCAAAGAGAGGCTGTGCCTTTGTATACGCCTTATCTGCAAAAAAACAGTAACCCGAATAAAACTGATATTCCGTGTGATGATCTGCACTAAGCTTTTCAACGCGAACCTGCTGCAGCCAACTTGATGCCTTTTTGAACTTTTTTTCAACGAACAGCACTTTCCCCATCTCAAAACGGGCCAGGTTAGCTTTTGAACTTTCAGGGAAATTATCAAGAAAACTTACAACCAGGGCTTCACCGTTGTTTTGATCCAACTGAAGGGCACACATTGCCTTATAAAAGGTGGCATCGGCTCGCGAAGTTGATCCCCCACCCTCGGTTCTTCTAAGATATTCAGTAAACTTTTGCTGTGCCGCACCAAATTGGTCTTTATTAAATAATTCCAGCCCCTCTTTAAGATCTTTATCCTGATCACGATAAATTGCTGATTGCTGAGCATTTAAACCCACTGCAGACCCCATTAAAAGACAAAAGGAGAGTATGAAGATTCGATAGCGATTCATGGCTTTTTGTATTGCTTCCAAAGAGAATAACTGCAATTCCCCGGTTTTATTTTTTACTTTAGCAAAGATAAAGGCGGTTGGTCGGTTAACTGGCCCCCTTTCCGGTTTATAAATTAACAACATACGGTTAATAAAGTAATTGCAACGATGGATTCAGTAATCGATCTCAATCATGCATCGGTCTACCAGCAGATGAATCTGGTTCTCGATAACGTTTCGCTTAAAGTTAAATCAGGAGAATTCGTATATCTCATCGGCAAAGTTGGCACTGGCAAGACAAGTTTGCTGAAAACTCTCTATGCAGAATTGCCTTTACGCGACGGTGAAGGACATATCGCCGGTTATGATCTTAAAAACATTAAGCAACGCGATATTCCAAAGCTAAGACGGAAAATCGGCATGGTTTTTCAGGATTTTCAGCTGCTCGACGACCGCAGCGTTTACCAGAATCTCGCTTTTGTTCTCGGTGCAACCGGCTGGAAAGATAAGAATGCTATCAAACGAAGGATTTCAGATGTGCTTACGCATGTTGACCTCCATTATAAGGACGATAAACTCCCTTATCAGCTTTCGGGTGGTGAGCAACAGCGCGTAGTTATTGCGCGGGCCCTGCTGAATGATCCGGAAATCCTGTTGACAGATGAGCCCACAGGTAACCTCGATCCGGATACCAGTGAAGAGCTCATGCGCCTGCTGATCAGCATCAGCCGAACCGGAAGGGCTATACTCATGGCTACGCATGATTATAATATGATCAGGGAATTCCCCTTCAGGACAGTGAAATGCGAAAGTGGCCGACTTGATCCTGTTGAGCCGACTACAAATTATTTCGACTTCGAGAAAGTAATGCGTCGATAATTTGACAATCAGTAGAGACGCATATATGCGTCTCTACACTATGGGAAAATAGGTCAGCAAAGACTTTTGTTCGTTTTCCCAAGTATAGCCTGGCGCCGCTTCCAAGGCATTATTGCGCCATAATTCCAATTGCCTCTTATCTGCCAGGATCGAAAGAATGGTTGAGCTAAGATATTCTGGATCAAATCGATCTATAATCATTCCAAAATCTGCGTCTTCCACTACCTGCCTGATCTCCGGCAGGTCTGATGCAATAACAGGCAATCCCGCATGCAGGTAATCAAACAACTTATTTGGCAGTGCATAATGATAGTTTAAACCCATGTCCTGCTCGAGACTTATACCCAGTGTTGCCTGACTCGTAAACCACGATAACTGCTCAAAAGGCACCCGGCCTGTAAAATAAATCCGGCTTCCCAAATCAAGCTTTTGAACTAATTCCTCCAGGAATCCTCTGATATCTCCATCACCGGCAATGAGTAAATGGCAATCAGGTATCAGCACCATTGCCCGGATCATCTCTTCAAGTCCCCTTCCGATATTCAATGCTCCCTGGTATATGATAACAGGACGATCAGTAAAACCAACGGGTAGATTTCCTGTAACCGGCAGTGGCCGGTTTACATTCGGGACATTTCTTACCACTCCCACCGGAACCTTGTATTTTTTTGTATAAATATCAGCAATTGAATTATTTACGGTATAAACTGATGATAAATGCGGGAATATCTTTCGTTCAATGAACTCCCAAATACGCTTAATCTCCGGACGACCAACCAACTCAGGAACTTCGGTGAAATATTCGTGTGAATC
>CAIXHD010000422.1 GCA_903919065.1 uncultured Bacteroidota bacterium | reverse complement strand
GGGGATCCTGCCTGTTAATTAAACATGATTGGTTATTGGCCCGAGGGCATGAAAAAATCCGGTGAGCAAAACGGTATTTACATCCTCATCTGTGCGGGCAATGCCATCGGAAACCAGCTGCAGTCCAATTTCCTTTGACCGCCCGGCATAATTGATGGCAAGTTTCGCTCCGAGCGTATCCATCGATTTTATCTCTGCAAAAAGGGCAGCGAAAATCACCTCCCTGGTTCTGCTGTTTACCACCTGTTTCCAGGGCTGATAAGATCCGGGAAGCGGTCCAAGCAGTTTGTCGCAGGACTCACGGAATTGTTCTATCGGGATATATTGCTTTGAAGAATCATCATATACGGCAACAGGCTTACCTTTTTCATATTTGAGGATACCATCCTTTTGCGATCCGTCAGAGTTTTGGCCACCTCTTACACCCAGTTTCAGGTAGTTATCCAGACGTTTACTATGGAGTTCCTCGCCCGGGAAGTGTGGATTCATCACCTGCATGATATAGCTCACCACATCAACACCCACATAATCTATCAGTTGAAAAATCCCCATCGGCCTGACCAGATAATCCTGAGTCACCTTATTCACCAAATAGATTGCCTCATGCAAAGGCATATCTGCTGCCAGTCGTTCAGCCTCACTGATGCCGTAAAGGGCATCGCGCATGAAATGTCCGTTGCCGATGAATCCGGCTTTGTCGTTCGAGCGGACCACCAGTTTGCCCAGTTTCGATGCATATTCCAGTGCGAAGGACTCCAGTTCCGGAGCTGTTTTTCCGGAGCTGATCAGCTCAACGAGTTTCTGAACCGCTGGTGGATTATAGAAATGAAATCCGATAATCCGGCCATCCAGACCGGCATCGGTATCGAGTTCCGATATCGGTATAGAGGACGTATTGGTAAAGTACCAGGGTTTATAAGGATTGGCTGCATCGATCTTTTTGTAAATCTCTTTCTTGAGTGCGGGATCCTCCTTGATGGCCTCAAAAATGATATGGCAGTCGTATGCGGCCTCGAGTCGGATGGTTGGCCTGACGATATTGAGCACATCAAAAACATACTGTTGAAGAATTTGTCCGTTCTCGACCAGATCCGCCCGGTCGGCATAAACGGAGCGTAACCACACCATCTTTTTCTCAGCTGCGCGAAGCACCTGGGCACGGAGATAGTTCATCAGGCCGGCCAGGCCTTCAAATGACATATCGATAGCCTGAATGGCAAATGTGCGGCCGCGGTTTTCCGGCAACAGGCTCAGGTCAGCCATTTCGATCGCTGTGAGCAGCAGAATCCCACTGCCCATCTTGCCTGCGGCACCAAGAACTGCGACCCTTTCCAGCTTACTTTCGTAATCCATATAGGTAAATTGATAGATATATAAATGTATAAAACTGTGGGGAACGAGGGGGAAATATAGGAAAATATATTGGCTGGGACAATGGTCTGCAAATGAAGTTGAAAAGATGAGATTCGAAATCCAATTTCGAATTCTGAAATTACAGATTCAGGTCAGTCAGAAATAGACTGATTGCATTATCAATAGCCCGGCACTTCAGTGCCGGGAGCAGTTGGCAGCTGGCAGTCTTCTCCTTGTTTCTTTTTCCCTGTTACTAATTTTTGCCTTGTGCCATCTGCCCTCTGCCTTAGTTTACCAACATCTTCTTCGTCTTCCGATCTTCCTCTTCGGTGTTTCGCGTTTCGAAGGAGGACTCACGGGTCCTCCCCTACGGTCACCCGTCACCTGTCACCTGTCACTATTTTATCGTTACAAT
>CAIXHD010000421.1 GCA_903919065.1 uncultured Bacteroidota bacterium | reverse complement strand
GAAGGACATAAGACATTTGATCTGGAGTTTACTCCGTAAGGAAGAAATTTACGAAAGGTGGAACCGCAAACGGGGCATTCAACGGAGTTTCCCCTGAGGAAGGGTTTAAAAAGACCCATTAAAAGATAGCTTACCCGGATCAGAAAAGGCCGGGGAAAAATCCGCAGGGCCCAGCGAATCAGGCTTTTCATATCTCTTCGGCGATCAGGTATTTATTCCGGTCAGTGGCAGAGCGTGATACCAGCTCGGCAAGGAATCCTGTCAGAAATAATTGCACACCAATGATTACGGCTAATAGTGCTAGATAGAATAATGGTTGGGCAGTAATTTCACGGGGAACAACATGATTAGTAATATCATGAATCTTAATCCCGATAAGCCAGGCAGTTACAACTGCACCAAACAGCATCATCAACATGCCGAGTGATCCGAAAAAATGCATTGGCTTTTTCGCAAAACGGGTAATAAAACTAACAGTCAGCAAATCCAGGGCACCGGTAAACAACCTGCCTATTCCATATTTTGATTTCCCGTATTTCCGTTCCTGATGAACAACAATTTTCTCACCAATATGACCAAATCCGCTTCGTTTGGCTAAAATCGGAGTGTAACGGTGCATATCACCAAATACTTCAATGCTTTTAACTACCTCATTGCGATAGGCTTTCAATCCGCAATTGAAATCGTGAATTTTTATTCCGCTGTTCAGCCGGGCAACATAATTGAAGAATTTCGATGGCCAGCGTTTTGAAACAGGGTCTTTCCTTTTCTTTTTCCAGCCTGAAACCAGGTCGAAACCATCCTGACGGATCATTTTCATGAGACCGGGAATTTCATCAGGACTATCCTGAAGATCGGCATCCATGGTAATCACTACATCACCTTTCGCCAAACTGAATCCACATTGCAGAGCAGCGGCCTTGCCGTAATTACGCTGAAAACGTACGCCCTTCAATTGAGGGAACCGTGTCGACAGATCGCGTATAACGGCCCATGATCCATCTCGGCTGCCGTCATCGACCAAAATAACCTCATGAGATATCCCCTCTTTTTCAGTAACCCTGGTTATCCATTGCAGCAGTTCCGGTAAGGAATCGGCTTCGTTTAATAAAGGAATGACTATCGATAGGTCCATAGCTGCGGTTAATTGGCTATTCTTCAGTATTCTGAATTTCCGACATTGCCTGTTGATAGGGATCACCCTCCTTCTTAATAAAAATGGATACGATGAGTGATAAAATTACCCCTAAGAATGTGGTTCCTATAATTACTGAAAAGAATTGCATGCCCGGGCCGTGAAGTTTACCGGCAAATGACATGGCTGCCGATACCTGTTCTTCATTTAAACCTCGCTTGTAATATTGATCCTCCATGAGATCAAGCATGCGGTCCACGGCGTGCGGATCAATCCAGGTAAGATATATCACATTATAAAAGCCATAAATGATTGAAGCAAAGAACATAAAAAGAATACCCGCGCTGAGGGCTTTACCATACTTTATATAGCCACCATTATATTGATCTCTCCAGTTTTTGAGGCAGAAATACAGAACAGCAAAATAGACTGCCCAGGTAATCCATTGAATCCAGGCGGCGCCTTCAATGCCGGAAATCCAGACTGCAACTGCAAGTATAATGATAACCAGGGCTATAATCAGCCCGTAGGTCATGGCTGGTCGAAGAATTGAGGGTTTATTGGATTCCATTTTCAGTTGTTCGTTTTGCTGAAGCGCAAATATAGCGCGAAAATCTCTCAACTGAAAAAGTTTTACTATCTTTGCAGCAGGGTAAGTCTTATACGGCCAGCTCCCGCCGAACTCCCCCAGGGCCGGAAGGCAGCAAGGGTACGCGGTCGTAGCGGCGCGATATAAGTAGCTTACCCTTCTTTTTTTAGCTGCAGTTTCCTACCTTTGCCGGATCAAAACCAAAAGCAAATGAAAACGTCCTTCAGGATACTGCTGATTACCGTCATTCTTTCTTCCGTTTTTTTCAGCAGTTGCATAAAGACTCCTGTTATCAATTATGCCGACGGCTTTTTTTCTGATACGGTAAAGAATCTCTCCACCTGCAATAGTGTTTATGATGATTATAACACATCGGGGCCGGGAATTATTTCTCTTGCGATTCCGTTTGTGTTTTCATCAAACCGTTATACACTGGGGAAGAAATATGACCTGATTGCTTACCAGCTGATGATCGCCTTTAATCAAACATCCGGCGCTCTGCTGCTTACAGGATATGAAGGTCAGGCATATCCTTATAATTACCTGACAGATTACGCAAATACTGAATACGATGAGTTCGGGCCTTTTACCTCCTATCTCGGCGCACAGCAATACATGTTTACCTTCGCGAGCAACCGGACCGGAAATATGGAAATCTATTATTCGTATTATAACGATGCCAGTTTTGGGGGCATGTCACCTATCGACCCCTCACCGTCAAGGCTGATGGGCTTGAATACTCCGCAATACGATGCTTATCCTGCTATCGATGCTACTTTAAAACAAGTGATTTTTGCTTCCAACCGCGATGGTGATCTCGACCTTTATCGGGTAAAGCTTGCTGAAAAAGTGGATTATCTTGTCTGGGCCAGAGCAGACACACTCTATCAGGCAGAGAGATTATCTGTATTGAATTCCGATTCCTCCGATATGTTTCCATATTTAACCGGGAACACCCTCGTATTTTCATCCAAAAGAAGCGGTGGCTTTGGTGGTTACGACCTCTATTATTCACAGCATAACGGAACAGAATGGGGCACCCCGGTAAACTTCGGTCCGACAATGAATACGGAGTATGATGAATACAGGCCGGCCATCTTCCTCGACACCTATTTCACCAATAACCTCATGATCTTCTCTTCCAACCGCCCGGGCGGCAAAGGCGGAGTCGACCTTTATTACGTTGGTATACCAAAGGTATTGAAATGAGTTTTTTCATAAAATAATTCCGATGATCCGGAAGATATACACCGAAAATCCCAACCCGAAAGAGATCGAAAGGGTGGTGGAAATCCTGAAAAACGGAGGTGTTATCATTTACCCGACAGATACAGTATACGGACTGGGATGCGACATTACCCAGAGCAAGGCTATTGAACGTGTACACCAGATCAAAGGCCTCCGACCGGATAAAACAAATTTCTCATTTATCGTTTACGACCTCAGCCACCTGTCGGACTACACAAAACCCATTGATAATCAGACATACAAGCTGATGAAAAGAAACCTTCCCGGACCGTTTACCTTTATCCTGGAAGCCAGCAATAATGTTCCAAAGATTCTGAAAAGCAAAAAGAAAACCGTCGGTATACGTATTCCGGATAACTCGATAATACTCGAAATCATCCGGGTATTGGGAAATCCGATTTTAACCACCTCTGTGCACAGTGGTGATGTTATTCTGGATTACACTACGGATCCTGAACTCATTCATGAGGATATGGGGCATATGGTCGATCTCGTAATCGATGGTGGGTTCGGCAATAACATACCTTCAACCATTGTTGACTGCACAGGTCCTGAAGTCGTCATTGTGAGGCAGGGACTGGGCACGTTGGAGTGGTAATGAGCTCAGCCAAAAATCAACATTCCTGAATACCTGAGAAAAAAAAGCAATCCTGTCCCGGCAAGCATACGCCGGACTATATCCGGATGAGGCTTATCAAGATAGAATCTTATCAGGAATAACAGAAAATAATAGAGGATCAGGTCAGTCCAGACCAGATTTTCAGGTTTTACGAGGTTTCCCGGAAGATTACCCAGCCAGGCAGCTCCGCTCATCACCAGGCTGATAAGAACATCCATGACCTTATTGAACAGATTGATTGACAGACCTGTGAAATCCAGCACGGTAATTCCGAGGCCAAGGTAAAATGCAAATACCAGAAGTGGCATCAAGGCGATATTTCCAATCAGAAAATAAAGGGGTACCCAGCCAAACCAGAAAAGCAGGAGTGGTGTGATCAGGCTTTGTGCGGCAAGTGATATAGCAATGGTACCGCCGAAATACCTGCCCACCCTGCCCATTTTTACCAGGATAGGATTAAAAACTGGATTCCAGAAAAATATTCCGGCCACCGCCAGATAAGAGAGCTGAGCCCCGGCACTAAAGATGGTATAAGGATCTATCAGACAATGTATAATGGCTGTTCCGGCCAGCACTTCCAATCCGGGGGTCCCTCGCCTGCCTATCCGGGAAACTTCAAAAAGCGTTATCATGCCTGCCGATCTGAGTGCAGAAGGGCTAAACCCGGAAATTCCGGTATATATCCAGACGACGAGCAAGGCAATCACCGAGCGGAATCTGGGTCCCAGAAACCCTGCTCCTTTTAACAACCAAGCGATAATGAAATAAATTATTCCAACATGCAAACCCGACACAGAGATCACGTGAATAATTCCTGCGCGGGAGAAATCGGTCATGGTTGCTGCCGAAACATCGCTGCGGTCACCGAGAACCATGGCTTTGACCAAAGCACGGCTGGGTTCCGATAAATCAATCCTGTCGATCCGGTCAGAGAGTGTTTGCTGCCAATCAGAAAAGAAACCGGTCACCGATGGCAGCCGGGCAAGCCTGAGCAGCCTGCTTTCGCGAGCGACAAGCCTGGCTTCATATTGCACACCTCTTGATATCCAGTAGCGACTTGGTACAAAGCCATTTTTTGACGGTTTCGAGGATACCGCTGAAATTGTGAGAGACCCAAATTCCCACAAATCCCCGGGTCGATACTGGATTGAACGGTCAGGCCGCAGCAAAAGAACAATTTTCCCGGTCCGATTTTCCCAGCCACTGCCCTTCTGCTGCTTCCTGACGCTGACCACGAGTTGCCCCATCTTGTCAGTGACTTCACGGTAACTTACCACACGACCAATGATTTTCGTTTTTCCATTGATATTTTCCCCGGGTTGATAGCGGTTTACAGCTATTGATATCCAACCAGCTAAAAAGAAGGAGCAAAAGCCCAGAATGATGGTGAAGACTTTGAGCCGATCGAAAATGACACGGGAAGATTTCCACAGCAATGAGGCTACCACAGCTGTTGCCAGGGGGAGCAAATATTTCAGCAGGTGCCCATCGGGAATTCCGCACGAAAAAAGAATTCCAAAGATCAGTCCACTCAGACAAATCAGCAATTGATAACTCATAAAAAAAGCGCCTATTCAAGAGAATAGACGCTATTTTATGCCTCGACTGGAAAAATTATTTGGAATTTTTTTCGTCCCACTGCTTTATCAGTTCTTCGAGGGGCTTGCCCATATTATCAATAGAGGCCTGCGCATCCTTTGCCAATACATGATTAGGATATTTATCGATAAATTCCTTGTACCGTGCTTTTGCCTGATCGTACTGATTCATCTGGTTTTCAAGAATAAAAGCTTGCAGAAAAACACAATAGGCCTTTTTCTTATAATCCGGATACCCCAGCAGGATTCTGTTATAATAATCAATGGCCATTGCCGACTTATTCAGGTTCATGGCGATTTCAGCTCCCTTAAAAAGGTATTCAGCTGAAATAGTGTCCTTTGGCCAGGCTGTTGCATAATCAGTGTATGCCTGAATCATGTCGAGACCGGTTTTTTCATCGGGAATGGTTGCTGTGGAATCACCAAAAATTTTGGCTTCACTGGCAGCAATTCGGTCCAGCACCTTTTTCTTTTCGGAGTTTACTCCGCAACCTGTCATGAGAATAACAGAAAAAGCGACCAGAATTATTTTAACGGAGTTCATAGTTATTTTTTTAGGGGAAAATACATTTTATACTTCACGGAGACTTTTCCTTTCGATATATCACGGAGTTTGCTTCTCAGCAGTGTCTTTTTGAGTGGGTTAACCAGATCGGGGAACATGATTCCATCGAGGTGATCATATTCATGCTGGATAATCCGGGCCACCATACCCTCATACCATTCCTCTACGGGGGTAAAATTCTCATCCACATATTTTATCCGGATTTTGCCTGGACGCAGAATATCCTCATGAATATTAGGCACGCTCAGGCAACCCTCCTCGATCATTTCCTCTTCCCCGCCTTTTTCAAGGATATGTGCATTAATAAAGACCTTCCTGAAATTCACCAGCGAAGGGTCATCTTCTGAGTATGCGCGGGCATCCATCACAAAAACCCGGATTGGCAGGCCAACCTGAGGAGCAGCCAAACCTACCCCGTCGGCTGCCTTCATTGTTTCGAACATATTTTCAGTTAATTCTTTCAGCCCTTTGTAATCCTTTGCGATATCAGTGGCTACTTTTCGCAGGACAGGGGATCCGTATGCATAAACAGGCAATATCATAATTCTCTTTCTCGCTCGTTCTTTTTTTGTTGTAACCAGGATTCAAGAATAATAGCTGCACTCACTGCATCAATATTACCTTTATCCCTCCGGTCGGATTTTGATGCACCGCCGTCGATCATAGATTGCAAAGCCATTTTTGAAGTGAACCTTTCATCCACCCAAAATATCGGAATATCAGGAAACTTTTTTGCCAGGCCCTTTGCAAACGCCTGAACCACCGGAGCAGATTCTGACGGCTGAAAATTCATCTGCCGTGGAAAGCCAATTACGAAACCTTCAACGGGTTCTTTACTAATATACTTAGCCAGATAATCATATATACCGTATGATTCCACGGTACCCAGAACTCCGGCAATCCGTTGTTCAGGATCCGTGACTGCCAAACCGGTCCGTTTCCCGCCGTAATCTATTCCTATTAGTCGTGCCATCTGCGATTTGCCTGCAAATATATAACAACATAACGATCAATTTTTATCTTTGTTTATTATCAACAAGGTCAATAATTAACAACTGGCTTATGAAAGATCCAAAATTAATGGTGAGTGAGGTGCTTAAAAAGCATCCCAAGGTTTTAACGAACATTGCGCGAACAGAGATGATCAGAATCGCTGTAGAGCGTCATGAAGCTATGGTCACGGAATCGGGGGCGCTTGGCACCTGGACTGCACCCGAATCGACTGGCCGGAGTCCCAAGGACACTTACATGGTTAAGAGGTCATCCAGCGAGAATAACATTGACTGGACAGCCGCGAATAATCTTCCCATTGACGAAGATACTTTTGATCAGATATTTGAAGATGCTGTTGGATATTTGCAGAATTCCGGACAGCTTTATGAAACTGACCGCGTTATCGGCGCTGACAGTAAATATGCCTTGCCTGTTAAAGTAGTTACCTACAGGGCTCTGCACACGCTGTTTATCGATAATATGTTCAGGCCGGTTCCGAACGACATTAATAAAAGCTGCTATGCGGACAATGGATTCCTTCTGATCGCTTTGCCGTATCACAAGCTCGACAGTGAGAAATATGCCGGAAAATTGCGGAAGCTTCCCAATGGAAAAACTTCCGACCTGATTGTGGCTATGGATTATGACCGTCAGATCGGTATGGTCATTGGCTCAGCCTATATGGGCAGCATGAAGAAAATGCTTTTTACTGTAATGAATTACCTCCTTCCACTGAGGGGCATTCTTCCGCTGCATTGTTCGGCAAACGAAGGTGACAAGGGAGATTCTGCTCTTTTGCTCGGCTTATCGGGAACCGGGAAAACCACTTTATCTGCTGATCCGGCAAGAGCTTTGCTGGGTGATGACGAGCATGGCTGGAGTGAAGATGGTATTGCCAATTTTGAGTTTGGATGCTATGCAAAAATGATCGATATCAATCCCAAGAAAGAGCCTGATATTTATGATGCGGTCATGCATAAGGATAATTACATTAACCACGGAGCCATGGTTGAAAATGCGATGGTATATCCGGATGGAAGATTTGATTTCGATGACAATCGTTTCACCGAAAACTCCCGTGCCTCATTTCCGCTGAGCTTTCTGAAGAACATCAAGCCCTCCTCTGTTGCCGGGCATCCGAAAACCATTCTGTTCCTTACAGCCGATGCTTACGGGGTATTACCTCCGGTATCCCGATTGAATAAGGAGCAGGCAATGCTTTGGTTCATGATGGGTTACACATCCAAATTAGCTGGCACCGAGACTGGTGTTACTGAGCCACAGGTTGCCTTTTCGAGGTTTTTTGGAGCACCGTTTATGCCTTGCAAGCCAAATGTTTATGCTACCATGCTAGGTGAAAAAATGGAAAAATTCCAGACGAAAGTCTACCTGGTTAATACAGGCTGGAGCGGTGGCGGATATGGTATTGGCAAGAGAATCGATTTAACCCTGACACGGCGGATGGTCAATGCTGCCTTGAATGGAGAGCTGGCGTCGGTTGAATATACTGAAGACTCGCTGTTCCACCTGCAGATTCCTGCAAGTTGTCCGGGAGTACCATCAGAGATGCTCAACCCGATCAACACGTGGGGTAATCATGATGCTTATCACGCTGCTGCAGAGAAACTTGCCAAGCAGTTTAGTGATCATTTCGATAAAGCTTACGGAAACAATAATTTACCACAGTCCATTGTTAGCCAGTGCCCTGGAAAATAAAGGCAAATAACATATTTGATTGATGTAGAGACGCATTGATGTAGAGACGCATAATTATGCGTCTCTACGTGTTTTATGGGGGCGGACAAAATAAGGCAGGAGGCAGAGGCCAGAAGGCAGGAGTCAGAGGGCAGAGGGCAGAAATTGGGAACAAGAAATAGGAAGGAAGAAACAGGTGGTCTTTGTACCAGACCTATTACTTAATTTAAAACCACCCCGGGTTGAAGAGGCTATTAATATAAAACTAATTTTTGCCTTCTACCCTCTGCCCTATTTTATTGGGTTCACCCCTATAAATTGCTAAACCCCGATCTCCTGGAGGAAATCGGGGTTTTTGCAACTTTAACCGGATAACTCAATTTAGATAACATTATGACAGAAAACCAAGGTTTTCTGACGGCCCACACCTAAACGGCGCGGATATAGAGAAAAAAAATCTTAAATCAGAACACGTATTATTACACTTCAAAAGACGATAATATTTTTATAACAACCAAATATTTTTAGAAATATTTTACGAAACACCCCTAAAATAAGTAGAGACGCATAATTATGCGTCTCTACAATATTGATTATATGGTACTTAAACCTATTTCGAGAAATCCATAGCTGCCAGTCTCTGATAGCCCTTCAATCTCCATTTTGCATTTTCCTCCGCAACGGTGAACAATTCGTCAGCCACTTCGGGGAATTGCTGTTTTAATGAAGAGAAGCGAACTTCGCCCAGGAGGAAGTCTTTAAACAATGACCAATCAGGTTCTTTAGAATCGAGTTCAAACGGATTCTTACCTGCTTGTTCATTCATAGGATTGTAGCGATAGTTGGCCCAATAGCCGCTTTTCACTGCCATTTCCTCTTCCAGCTGAGTTTGTCCCATGCCAGCCTTCAAACCATGATTGATACATGGTGAGTAGGCGATGATAAGAGATGGTCCTTTATAAGCTTCGGCTTCTTTCAATGCCTTCATAAACTGATTCTGACCGGCACCCATAGCAACCTGAGCAACATATACATATCCGTAAGACATGGCCATCATTCCGAGGTCTTTCTTACGAATTCTCTTACCAGATGCGGCAAACTTGGCGATTGCAGCAACCGGGGTTGATTTCGAAGACTGGCCACCGGTATTGGAATAAACTTCGGTATCAACAACCAATACGTTCACATCCTCACCTGAAGCGAGAACATGGTCGAGGCCGCCATAACCGATATCATATGCCCAACCGTCACCACCAAAGATCCAAACCGATTTTTTAATCAGGTATTGCTCCAGTGCTGCGATCTCTTTAGCAACCGCATGGGTTTCATTTTTCAGTACGGTCAAAACCTTTTCAGAAGCAGCTTTTGATCCGGCAGCATCTTCACGGGTAGCAATCCATTCGCCAAATGCTTCTTTTGTATCGGCATTAACTGCATCCATGGTTTCGCCCATGAGTTTTTCGATCCTGTCACGCAGCTTGTTTACGCCCAATGACATACCATAACCATATTCGGCGTTGTCTTCAAACAGTGAGTTAGCCCAGGCTGGTCCTTTACCGTCTTTATTGGTGGTATAAGGAGTGGAAGGAGCTGATCCGCCATAAATAGAGGAACATCCGGTAGCGTTGGAGATGATCATCCGATCACCGTATAACTGGGTAATCAGCTTGATGTATGGTGTTTCACCGCAACCTGCGCAGGCACCTGAAAATTCAAACAGTGGCTGAGCGAACTGTGAGTTCTTAACTGATTTTTCCTTACCAAGTACGGTATCCTTGTAACCAACTTTCTCATGCATGTATGTCCAGCGGTCGACCTCTTCCATTTGGGTCCCCAGTGGTTTCATGATGAGTGATTTCTCTTTTGAAGGACAAACATCGGCACAGTTGCCGCAACCGGTACAATCCAAAACACTGACCTGCATTTTGAACTGATACTCTTTGGTTCCGCCTGTTCCTTTGGCTGATACGGTTCCTGCAGGTGCACCGGCGAGTTCATCGGCGGTCAGCAGGAATGGACGAATTGCAGCGTGAGGGCAAACGTATGCGCACTGGTTACACTGAATACAACTGCTAACCTGCCATTCAGGAACGTTAACAGCGATACCGCGCTTTTCATAGCGGGTGGTTCCGTTAGGGAACGTTCCGTCTTCACGTCCAAGGAAAGCGCTGACCGGAAGGTCATCACCTTTCTGAGCATTGATAGGTTCAACAACATTCTTGATAAATGCAGGAATATCGCGATCGTCCTTATCATTTTTCAGAACGATATTTTTCCATTCAGCCGGTATAGCAACCTCAACGTAATCACATCCGCGGTCAATAGCGGCATTGTTCATTGCAACAACATGTTCCCCTTTTTTTCCGAATGATTTCTTGATGGCATCCTTCATTTGGGTAACTGCCAGTTCGTAAGGAATTACATTGGCGATCTTGAAGAAAGTGGATTGCATGATCGTGTTTGTACGACCACCCAGACCGATTTCCTCAGCAATTTCAGTTGCATTGATCGTGTAGAACCGGATATTCTTCTCTGCCAGAGTCTTTTTCATATGATCAGGCAGGCGTTTTTTTGTTTCCTCAACATCCCAGATTGAATTGAAGAGGAATGTACCGCCAGGTTTCAGACCTTTCAGCATATCATATTTATCCAGATATGACGGAACATGGCAGGCTACAAAGTCGGGGGAGTTAACCAGGTAAGGTGAACGGATCGGTGCATCGCCGAAACGCAGGTGCGATGTGGTGAAACCGCCGGATTTTTTGCTGTCATAAGCGAAGTAAGCCTGACAGTATTTCTCGGTGTTCTCGCCGATAATCTTGATTGAGTTCTTGTTTGCACCAACGGTACCATCAGCACCCAAACCGTAGAATTTAGCCTGGAAAGTGCCTTTTGTGGCCAGGTCGATATCGGGCAATAAAGGAAGTGACTTAAAGGTAACATCATCAACGATACCCAGGGTAAAGTCGTTCTTCGGCTCGTTCATTTTCAGATTTTCGAAAACTGAAAGAACCATAGCCGGAGTGGTATCTTTAGAGCTAAGGCCGTAGCGTCCGCCGATAATCATCGGAGCATCAGGCAGTCCATAGAAAAGATTTCTTACGTCGAGGTAAAGAGGTTCGCCCGGAGCACCAGGTTCTTTTGAACGATCGAGTACGGCAATTCTCTTCACTGATTTCGGGAAAATTTTCCAGAAATATTTTGCGGAGAACGGACGATACAGATGGCAGGTAATGAGGCCCACTTTTTCGCCTTTGGCTACAAGATAATCGATAACCTCTTTAGTGGTTTCGGTGATACTGGCCATTGCCAGGATAATATTGGTAGCATCAGGTGCACCGTAATAGGTGAACGGATGATATTCGCGTCCGGTAAGCTTGCTCAGGTCCTGCATATAGTCTTCGACGATATCAGGAACGTTATCGTAGAAAGTATTCGAAGCTTCTTTTGCCTGGAAGAATACATCAGGGTTCTGAGCTGTTCCGCGGGTTACAGGATGTTCCGGATTAAGGGCACGATCCCTGAATTCCTGGAGAGCTTTATAATCCAACAATGGAGCCAGTTGTTCTTTTTCGAGAACTTCGATTTTCTGAACTTCGGCTGATGAACGGAATCCATCAAAGAAATGTAGAAAAGGAACGCGTGATTTTATTGCTGCAAGATGAGCAACAGCTGCCAGATCCATGATTTCCTGAACACTGCCTGTTGAAAGCATTGCGAAACCTGTCTGACGGGTTGCATATACGTCGCTATGGTCACCGAAAATTGAAAGGGCATGAGCGGCAACGCTTCGTGCGCTAACATGGAAGACAGCTGGCAGAAGTTCGCCGGCCATTTTGTACATATTCGGGATCATCAGTAAAAGACCTTGAGAGCAGGTATAGGTAGAGGTTAATGCTCCAGCCTGTAAGCTTCCGTGAACTGCACCTGAAGCTCCACCCTCCGACTGCAACTCAGCGACACGTACAGTTTCGCCGAAAATATTTTTCCGGCCGTGAGCTGCCCATTCGTCCACATTTTCCGCCATTGTGGATGATGGAGTGATCGGGTAGATAGCCGCAACTTCGCTGAACATATAGGCGATATGCGAAGCTGCCTGATTCCCGTCACAGGTGATAAATTTCTTTTTTGACATGTTGATAATATTTAGATAAGACAACCTTTCTCAAATCGGGGGCAAAAGTACTAATTATAGATCGGAAAATCTATGATAAATACCATAAAAAGGTGACAAGTGACGGGTGACGGGTGACAAGGAGTACATTGTAGGGGAGGAGCCATGGCTCCTCCCAATGAAGCATTGGAGCCATCCAAGTAAAAGGGAGGAGCCATCCAAGTAAAAGGGAGGAGCCATCCAAGTAAAAGGGAGGAGCCATCCAAGTAAAAGGGAGGAGCCAT
>CAIXHD010000420.1 GCA_903919065.1 uncultured Bacteroidota bacterium | reverse complement strand
TTTGAAGACCTGATTACCGAGAATGCACCATTTCTCGATCCGAAAGCCTATCAGCGAATTGAAACGGAGCTCGATACGTTCGTAAACCGAATGCAGACTTTCAACATCAATGGCATCGTTTTCCCTGCTTTTCTCGAGTTGGTAAGCTTTGGAGACTGCTCGGCCGGGAAAGATATTTACCCTGATAATGATCCTTATAAACTCAGGCATCTTGCACTGCAAAAGGGCTTTGGAAAATGGATGGGGAAAATCGGGAAAAAGGGTATGGATGTTTATCTCTATACCGATATGGTAGCCCTCACCCCACCCCTCGAAAAATATCTGCTTAAAAAATACGGGAAAATAGATCCTGAAACGGATGAATTCTGGGAGGTTTACAAAGAGGCTTGCGATGAAGTTTTCACCCGTCTGCCGGAAGTTAGCGGAGTGATGCTGCGTATTGGCGAGGCCGGATCGATTTACAATAAGCCGGGATGGAATTATTACAGTCAACTGCTGGTGCGCACCGATAAGGCAGTGGAGAAAATGCTCACGGCATTTCTGGAAGTGGCGGAAAAGCACAATAAAAAAATCATTTTCCGTACCTGGTCAGTTGGTGTGGGGCAGATCGGCGACATGCACACTAATCCGGAAACCTATGAGCGCGTTTTGGGAAAAATCCAGTCGGACAACCTGATTATTTCCACCAAATATTCACGCGGTGATTTTTACTCGTGGCTCCCTTTCAACGAAACGCTGAAACAAGGGAAACAAAGGCGGATAGCGGAATTCCAGCTGCGACGGGAATTTGAAGGACTGAATGCATTTCCGAATTACATGGGCCCGCTTTATCAGAAAGCCCTGCTTGAATTTGCAGGGAAAAATGAAAATTTCGATGGGGTCTGGCTTTGGACTCAGGAAGGCGGTCCCTTGCGCGCCGGTCCAATGTCGATATACCCGTTTCATGGCTTTAATACGATTACTGACCTAAACGTTTATGCTGTTGGCAGGCTGGTAAATAATCCGGCAGCTGATCTCACAAAGATCACAGCCGACTGGGTTACGCTCAATTTCGGAGACGACAGCCTGATGCAGAAAACGCTGACCCATGTGCTTATGGATTCGCATAATACCACAACCAAAGGCTTATATATCAGCGAATTTGCCAAATATGACGTGAGAGCCCTCGGACTTGAGCCGCCACCGATGCTCTGGATATTTGAATGGGACATTGTTGGCGGATCACCTTCGGTTTTCAGCAACATATATTATATCACCAGGGAGCACATCAGCTCAGCCATTTCAGAGGGATTTGAAGCTTCTGAGGAAGCACAGCAGATGCTTGCCGGACTGAACGCGGTGAGCGAACGGGTGAGCAAAAACAAGGACAAGTTTGAAACCCTGAAAGCATCGCTGGCGTATGAGCAAAACCTGTTTACGACCCTTGCGCATTTCAGGAAATACATGCTTACTTATTACCAATGGATGGCAACAGGCGACAGTGGCCTGAAGAAGACCTGGCAGACTTCGATGCTTGAGTATGCTGCAGCCGAAAGAAGCCACACCCTGACTTATGCTGCCGATCTTAATTTTCCGGCATACAATTTCCGTGAGGCAAACGTTGCGGCCAAAATTGCTCAGCGCACTGATATGTCCATATGGCTTGCACGCTTTCTGGCATTAATAATTATACTGGCCTTTACGCTGGGCTCCCCGCTATTGCAAAAGAGCATGCCAGAATATAAAGGAAAGAGGGCAGCCTCGATGCTCTGGTATGGCAGCATTAAGCCATCAGGCAGCAGTGCCACCTCTTGCGAGCGGGCCGATACCGCTCCGCTCGGATTGTTTTCATTTGTATATATCATACTTGCACTAGCAGTATTTACCTCCTTTGCGGCTCCGGTTTTTGTGGGGGCTCTCACGGCACTTACTATCCTGTATATCGCGCTTAATATGAAGCTGGCCTCCTCACCGGGCAACTGCGATCAGGTAGCTAAAATTGCATCATTCCTTTCCCCGGCAATGCTGTTCTTAGGTATGCTGATGATTTTTACCGCATGGCGCGGTCCAACTGCATTCTGGTATTTCTTCTGGACCTCGGCATCGTTCCGGGTGGTATTCATGATGATTTTTGTACTGTTTTACCTACGCGCCTATTATACGTGGGCGGTGACCTTGACAACCACACTCCATCATCCGGTGATGAAATCGATTGGAATCATGCTGCTTGTACAGGGTATTTTGTTTTCTGCAGGTGGCGGAGTGGCCTCATTCTTCGGATTCGAGAAAACCCTCACCGTGCTCAACGATGAACTGATGCTGCTGCCGGGAGGATTATCCCGGATACTGGGAATTACCACACATCTGGAGATTCCGACGAATATACCGACAGTGGTTATGTACCTGGGGCTGGTGTTGGTGGCTTTGGGGAGTATTACTTTAGCAAAAGACAGAAGGCACAGGGCAGAAGGCAGAAATTAGTAAAAAGAAACAAGTTGCATGAATCAGGTTGCCCTCGAAGAGTTGTCATCCCCGCGCAGGCGAAGCCGGAGGCGGGGACCCCGTCGCTAACCGCGAAATCTGCCCTCTGCCATTTGCCGCAATATTATCTAACCATACCATCATTAAATCCAGAACGGTTCCCCTGCCCTGCTCGCCTAAAGGTGAAGCCAGGGTAGCCGTTGAAATCACTATAGCCCTGCCTTCAACCGACACCATTGCGTTTGGGGCAACTCACCTTGAGGCTGCAAAAGATGAAACGGACCGGGTGAATCAGGCAAAAAAGATAAATGAAGAATTTTCGGCCAATAAGTATCCGACAATTCTGGCAGGCGACTTAAATGCAACACCGGAAAGCCTGCCGATCAGTCTCCTGAAAAATAGTTGGACCGATGCCAGTGACCAGAATAATGCGGAACCAACTTGACCATTGTTTAATTCAAAGATTATCAGTATATTTGAGATAGTGTTGGTGAGTAGTCAGCCCCTAATCCAGAGCCCCTATGGAACAGGACTTTCTAAAAAAACTTACTGAAATCACTGAGGCAAACCTCGGTAATCATGAATTTGGTGTTAATGAACTGGCAAATGAAATGAACATGAGCCACTCGAGTCTATTTCGTAAGCTAAATTCAATTAACGGAAAATCCATCAATCAGTTTATTAAGGAAATCAGACTGTGGAAAGCATTGGAGTTGCTTCAAAAGGATGGTCTCACAGCATCAGAAGTCGCTCATATAACAGGATTTAGCTCGGCAGCTTATTTCAGCAATTGTTTCCATGAGTATTTTGGATATCCTCCCGGTGAGGCGAAAAACAAGCACCGTGTGAATAGTCAGACCATAAGCAAAACTGAGATTTTCCAGGATACCCATTTAAATCAAAACCCGGAAGAAGAAAGAAATCAGAAGAAATTCAGAAAATACCAAACTTATTGGAAAAAGAAAAAGGGGCTCATCATTTTTTCAGCGGCAACCGGATTCACAATCATCTTATTCTGTGTCGTTTTCTTTACTGTCTTGAGCAATTCGGAAGCCGTGACGAAAGAGCAACAGAAAACTCTGGCTGTGCTGCCATTTGAAGATTTGAGCACCAAGCCTGCTTCCCCTTGGTTTATTTATGGTTTCAAGCAAGATATTGTCACTGACTTATCTGCAGTCAAGGGCATCTTGATAAGATCCGAAATCAGTACCGAGGCCTACCGGGATACAAAGAAACCCTGGGCAGAAATTGCCAGGGAATTGAATGTGAATTACCTGGTCACCGGAGCTCTCGGAATTGCCGACAAACAATTCAAGGTATGGGTTCAGCTTTTTGATGTCAAAGGCAACCATTTTATCTGGTCGAGCGATACGATCTATAAACAGACAAATGACCTCTTTTCAGCTCAAAGCGAGATAACCAAGGATATTGTACAGAAACTTAAGGAAAAAATCTCTCCCGAAGAGATAAGGCAAATTGATAAAAAACTGACCGAAAATTCCGATGCTTATGCCCAATATCAGAAAGGGCAGTACTTCAACGACGGCAACCGCGGCGTTCAACCCATTGCTGCCATGGAAGCTTTTCGAAAGGCTTTTGAACTGGATCCCCGCTTTACTGAGGCTTATCTGGGTTTCGCTCAGGCCTGCCTGGCTGCTCACGCCCTGGATCTGGCAAGTTATCAGGAATCCATGCCAATAATCACCTGGGCCATGGAAAAGGCAAGGGAGATCGACCCCGATAATCCAGGTATCAACTGGCTCTTAAGCTATTATGATATAGCTACCGGAAAAAACAAGGAAGCGATTTTGATTTTTGATTCCATGTTAAGAATTGATCCCGGCAGCCCGGGAGCCCATTTTAATATCGGGAAAGTATACCGAAACCTTGGAAACTGGGAAAAAGGCAAGGAACACCTGGTTAAAGCCGCTTCAATATATGAAAAGAGCTTCACAATAAATTTCCATACCGCTCTGACTTTTGATATGCTCAGAGATTTCCCTGAAGCGTTAAAATATTACAACCAGATGGCTGAATTTAATCCCCGCCATTCCTTTTCGTATCTGTACAAATCAGATCTTGTGATAAGAACTGAGGGGGATACCCGTAAAGCACTCAGCATCTTAGATGAGCCTGTCGGAAAGTTCGCTTATGATGGCTGGGACATGATGGCTTTCTATTACCGGAGGATCTGGATTCATTTATATGAGGGCAGCTATGAAAAAGCCCTTGAGATTTTAGGAGGGATCAAAGGATTTTTTCCAGATTTCTATAGCCTCAAACCGGTAGCCTATATGTACGCAATCACCTACTCATTTCTTAATAAGCCTGATCTGGAAAAACAGTATTGGGATTCCACCCGATACTGGATAATGAACAAGGATACCACTTTCCCCGACGATCCCCGTCCGATGAGTACCCTCGGAGTTGCCTGGGCAGGGCTGGGGAAAAAGGATAAGGCTGTTGAACTGGGAAAAAAGGCAGTTGAACTTTGCAAGTATTGCCAAAATCCAATACTGGAATCATTCATGATTGAAAATCTTGCCTACATTTTCACACGGGTTGGAAATTATCAGGAAGCCATTCATCAATTGAAGAAGCTGTTGTCTGTTCCATCACGAATAACGCCGAGGCTTCTGGCCTTGGATCCAAGGTGGATACCCCTCAGAAATCTATCAGGGTTTAAAAAGCTCGCCAGTATTTAATTACGGACACATCTTACTGAATAACCGTAAATCCTCAGGGGATTAAAACGATGCACACCATCACTGGCATAATAAAGACTTCTGTCCCATCTGTTTTCTTTCTGGTCGTCGGTGGCTGACCAGAAATGAGCTTCGTAACCCAGAGAGTAAAATCCCCCGGTCTGGTAACGGTAACCGGCCGGCAAGGCATTAAAACCGCTGCTATTGTCGCCATTAGCCGTTTTTAATGTCCATCCCGATCTGGATTTGAGCTTAATTCCAACGTTGCCTGTCTCGCGGATATCATCCTTTTCTACCTCAGCGGCTTGCATGCCAAGGTATTTTTCAAGCGTTTTCCACTCCATGTCCGTTGGCAAATGCCAACCCGGTGAGCATGCAGTATTGGCAGCCTCCCAGTTGTAAAGGACACCATACTTTTTATAATTAGTATTCAGTGCCTCCTGGAGATCGGCTCCTTCGTATCCATAAACATAATAATGCGCCTGGTAAGTCGAATAAGCGGCAGAGGGACTGACTGATGGCAGGTAAGCCAGATTTTCAGCCATCCAAACCTGTGTACCGATTTTTATCCAGGCATAATCATGCCCATCACGGGAATCAGTGAACTTCCCTGAACCAGAATCCTGTGCCTGTATGAATCCAAACTGGCAGACAACGACTGTCAGGAGAAATAGAACAGTTCTCATGCGATTTATATTCTTGTTATTACTAAGATAAAAGCATTTGATCTAAAATTGAAACTTTTTGATCAGAAATTACAAGATTCTGATTTGGAATTGCTATGCATGACCCTGCAATATGTCGGAAATTTACATAAAGATTTACCGAGTTATAAACCTAAATTTCAAATCTTTATGACACGACTTCTCCCCTTTCTGACTTTGATGTTTGCCGCCCTGACAACCCAGGGGCAGGACATCAAGATCAACTTCACCTGTTCGATGACAGGCAGTTCGATCGAGAAAATTACCGCAACGAACCTGACAAGCAGGCAGACCATTTCCCTTCCGGGAACCGAGACCCTTGTCCTGACTCAACTATTTCCGATTTCCAACGGAATACCTGAATCACCAGATTTAACAAATAACTTAAATGCATTCCCGAATCCGTTCGCTGGCAGCACCACGTTAACAGCTTCAGTAACCGAGGCTCAGCAGGTATTTGTCAGGGTGATGAATCTGACCGGACAGGTGATTACTGAAACTGAGGTTAATGTGCCGGCAGGAGAAAATGCCTTCAGGCTTAGCGTTAACTCTCCTGATATTTATCTGGTAAGCATAACCACCAACCGGGGAACATCAGGATATAAGGTGCTTTGTACTGAAACATCCGGTTCTGATAACTGCATTCAGTATACCGGGATGTCGCCGGGCATTTCCATTGGCTCTGCAGGAAGCGGCTTAAAATCGTCAACTGGTACTTACAGAATCTATTACGTCCCCGGCGATATTATCAGGTATCACTGCAAAAGTTGCAATAACCAATCCATGGTGATGACTGATATACCGGTGGCTTCGAAAATGGTTCCTGTTCAATTCAGTGATTGTATTGATGCCGGTGGACGCGGATATGCCACGGTCATGGTAGGCGATCAGCTGTGGATGGCTGAAAACATGGCTTATCTGCCATCAGTCAGTCCATCATCGGCTGGCTCAGAAAATTTTCCCGCTTACTATGTATACGGATATGAAGACAGCCGTGTGAGTGCAGCCAAGGCAACATCCAATTATGTAAAATATGGTGCCCTGTATAATTGGGAAGCTGCTAAATCAGTATGTCCGGATGGATGGAAATTACCTTCTGATGCGGACTGGCTGGCTCTGGAAAAATTTCTTGGCATGACCTCCGAAGATGCTGAAGAATCAGGTTTGCGTATCACTGGCGCTGTTGGTGGCAAGCTGAAAGAAACAGGATCGGAATTCTGGAAGATTCCTAATAAAGGTGCCCGTAACGAAACCGGTTTTACTGCTTTGCCGGGAGGATACCGGCAGATGCCCTTTCCGGCCATCAACGGAACTTCAGATGAAAGTCACGATCCATACGGTAGCTTCTCCAAACGCAATTACAAAGGGAACTTCTGGACTGCATCAGAAGTGGGCAAAACAACTGCATGGTCACGTACTTTAGGCAATGCTGAAAATGGAGTTACCCGGGAGCCGGATAATAAAAGTCTGGGATTTTCAGTTCGATGCATCAAGATTGCAGCCAATGCGAACACTCCTCCAGTTGCTGCTTTTACTGTAAATCCTGAAAATGGAACCACTGAAACCAAATTCGAGCTGGATGCATCAACCAGTTCTGATGCTGAAACTCCTGCAGATGAGCTTCAAATACAGTGGGACCTGGATGGCGACGGTACCTGGGATACAGAATTCGATACCGGTAAAGTTTTCAATTGCCAGTTTAGCACTCCCGGATCCTATACGGTGGTCTTAATGGTAAAAGATGGTAATGGATTAATGACCACTGCCACCAAAACCATTACCGTGGTCTGGCCTTCAATCACCGATCCGAGGGATGGGAATGTTTATCCTTATAAAAAGATAGGATCCAAAACCTGGCTGATCAGGGATATGGCCTGGCTGCCATCGGTAAGCCCCGGATCACAGGGCAGCCGTACAGAAAAGCTCTATTATGTTGAGTATTATGAGGGAACAAATGTTGCCGAAGCCAAACAGACTGACCAGTACAAAACCTATGGTGTACTCTATAACGGAGTTGCAGCCAAAGATGCCTGTCCGGCCGGATGGCATGCTGCCACGGATATGGAATGGAAGGAAATGGAAAAATATCTGGGAATGAATGATGTTGATCTGGAGGTATTTACAGCAACCTGGAGGACTTCAGGTGAGGTCGGGAGCAAACTAAAAGAATCAGGAACCACCCATTGGGCTAATCCCAATATTGCCACCAATACCAGTGGGTTTAATGCAATTCCCGGTGGTTGCCGCATGCCCGACGGAACCTGGGCAACTTTCACCGTGGCACTTCACTGGACTGGTACTGCAGGCGGAGCTGAATCGACATGGCAGCGGTGCATGATTAATAATGAAAGCGGAATCATGCGATATAACGAATACAACGACTGGGGAATGTCGGTCCGCTGCGTAAAGGATTAGGGCAGCTTTAACACAAGTTCTGCCTGAAATCCGGCACCTGCCTGTAATTACCGGGCAGGTGCTTTTTTTAGCTCCATCATGAGTATATTTGGTGGGAAACAAAATTCAATCACCACCAAAATGAAATTACGAATTCCAATAATTGCTTCGGCCATTCTACTGACTGGTATTTTATCTGGATTTCAAAAGAACCAACTCCCCCGGTTTCTGAAGGGAAACATGCACACCCATTCCTTCTGGAGCGATGGAAATACCTATCCCGAGGAAGTGGCAAGGTGGTATCGCGACCATGGATATCAGTTCCTCGCAATAACGGACCATAACCTCCTTCAGAAGGGTATCAGGTATCGGGTTTCGGGTAAAGACTCCGTCCGGTTGAAGGAGCTTTCGGAACTCCGCACGGAGTTTGATAAAACAGGAGAATTCATGCTGTTACAGTCGGAAGAGATTACCGATGGCGCTGAAAAAAAGCCGGTGCACCTGAATGGATTTAACCTTGGTACAGTGGTGAATCCGGTGAGGGCTGCCACAGTGAAAGAGACCCTGGATACCGATGTTATTAACATCCGCGAGGCGCTTGCCGGAACACCAAATCCAGAATGGATATCGGTTAACCATCCGAATTTCGGCTGGGGACTTACGGCGAACGACCTGGCTCAGTGCGGTGCGCGGTTTTTCGAAGTTTTCAACGGCCATCCTTCGGTCCGCAACTATGGTGATTCAGCCCATCCAGGCACCGAGACTATGTGGGACGAGGCTAACAAGTGGAGGGTGGACCGAAATGAGGATATGCTTCTGGGAACGGCCACCGATGATGCCCATCAGTATGACAAATATAGCGTCGGCAATGCCAATCCCGGTCGCGGCTGGGTAATGGTAAGAGCCGAAGCGTTAACCCCTGAAGCACTTTATCAGTCGATGATGAAAGGCGATTTTTATGCTACTACCGGGGTGGAACTCATCGATTTCAGCAAACACAAAAACACACTGACGATCAAAATCAAGGCCGTCAAAGGCGTTCAATATAAAACTGAATTTATCGGCTGGGTACATGGCCAGGACCATCCCGATATTCTGGCTACCGTTGAAGGCCCCAAGGCCGTTTACAAAGCCTCCGGAAATGAGCTTTTTGTGCGGGCCAGAATTACCTCTGATAAATCCAAGGCAAATGCTTACGTCAATGGCGATTTTGAGATGGCTTGGATACAGCCGGTGACGCTTCGCTGAATCGAAGAGGTGACGGGTGACGGGTGACAGGTGACAGGTGACGCAAAACAATTTGCCTTGATAAGCGTTTTATCAATCGATATGGGAAATACAGTAATTACTATCCAGACCACCATCAACGTGCCGGTTGACATTGTATGGAAGTTATGGTCGGAACCTCAGCATATTGTCTGCTGGAATGCTGCATCAGATGACTGGCATACCACTAAAGCTGAAAACGACCTGCGCGAAGGCGGGAGATTCAGCTCCAGAATGGAAGCTAAAGACGGAAGTATGGGCTTTGATTTCTGGGGTGTTTATGACAGGATCAAGCTCCACAGGCATATCGACAGCACCCTTGCCGATAACAGGAAAGTGAAAACCACTTTTTCAGCTATTGATAACCAGACCGATATAATAGAGTCATTTGAAGCCGAAGGCACAAATCCGGTCGATTTGCAGCGCAACGGATGGCAGGCAATTCTTGATAATTTTAAAAAATATGCCGAAGCCTATCACCCCTTGCCTCTGGTTTGATACCCATGGGTGATTTTTTTTATTCTTCATTTTTCACTAATTTTTGGAAAATTTGATGAGTGCCAAACAATTATCTGAAAATGAAAAAGATTTATATTTTCCTCAGCATCTGCGCTTTAGCTTCCTGCTCAGAAAATAAGCCCGCAAGTTCAACGGTTGCGGCTGCACAACCCGATATTTCATTCAATACAGAAGGTAAAAAGGTAATCGTTTATACCACCGCCGACAGCAGTGATCTCAGGCTTACCCTTACTGATACCCTTGCCTTTGCTGATTTTGCCCAGCCACTGGAAACGCAGCCCAGTATTTTCGTTGACCCGGCCCATCAGTTTCAGACCTTCCTGGGTATAGGAGGTGCATTTACCGATGCGGCAGCGGAAACTTTCGCCAAACTTCCGGCAGATAAACAAAAGGAGCTGATGCAAGCCTATTTTGATGGCAGCAAGGGCATCGGCTATACTTTCGGAAGAACACACATCAACAGCTGCGATTTTTCCAGCGACATGTACACCTACATTGAAGATGGTGACAAGGATCTAAAAACTTTCAATATCGCACACGATGAAAAGTTTAAGATCCCCCTGATAAAGCGTGCTATCGAGACTGCCGGTGGAAAATTGAACCTTTTTGTCAGCTCCTGGAGCCCTCCGGCATGGATGAAGGATAACAATGACCGTCTGCATGGTGGAAAACTGAAACCCGAATATTTTCAGACCTGGGCCGATTATTATGTGAAGTACATCCAGGCACTGGAGAAGGATGGAGTTCCGGTTTGGGGCCTGAGCGTTCAGAATGAGCCTATGGCCAAACAGATATGGGAAAGCTGCATGTACACCGCTGAGGAAGAAAGAGATTTTATTAAGAATTTTCTCGGACCCACACTTCAGAAAAATAATCTGAGTGATAAAAAGCTCATCGCCTGGGATCACAACCGCGATTTGTTGTACCAGCGTGCATCCACTTTGCTGAGCGATCCGGAAGCCGCAAAATATATCTGGGGAATAGGATTTCACTGGTATGAGGTGTGGACCGGAAACCGACAGTTCGAGAACGTAAAAAGGACGGCCGAAGCGTTTCCGAACACTAACCTGCTGCTCACCGAAGCCTGCAATTATCCTTTCAGCTGGCAAACATTCAACCAGTGGAAATGGGGCGAAAACTATGGCGAGAATATGATCCATGATTTTAATAACGGGGCTATCGCCTGGACCGATTGGAATATTCTGCTCGATGAAACCGGCGGTCCGAATCATGTTAAAGGATTCTGCTTTGCACCAGTACATGCTAAAACCCAGGAAGGAACGCTGCACTATATGAACTCCTTCTATTATATCGGCCACTTCTCAAAATTCATCAAGCCAGGCGCTCGCCGCGTAATCAGTTCATCGAGCCGGGCACAACTTCTTACCACAGCCTTCATCAATGAAAATGGAAAACTCGCCGTGGTGGTCATGAATCCCACCGCAGAAAAGTTCGCCTACCGTATGTATATTGGTGCAAAAGCAGTGGAGAGCACAAGCAAGGCACATTCAATCATGACATTAGTAGTTGAATAACCTAATTCGATGATTCGCAGACCTATATTAATAGCCGCCGGTTTTAACCGGTGGGATATGATAATTTGATAATGATTAAGAAAAGCATTTGGGAGCGATGGCTTGTAATTTTGGTTTTTTATTGGCTTGGGGGTACCGGTTTTGGTCAGGAATCGGCAAGGCCATGGACGTGGTGGTTCTGGCCAGGGGCTGCAGTAACCGAGGATGGTATCCGAAGTCAGCTTGAATCATTTAAAAAATCGGGCTTTGGCGGGGTGAGCATCAACTCCATTTATGCCACAAAAGATCTAAACCATCCTACCGTGCCATTCATGAGCGAGAAGTGGATCGGTATGATCAGGTTTACCCTGAAAACAGCCGACAGTCTGGGTATTCAGGTCGACCTGTCACCGGTGAGCGGATGGCCATTCGGCGGCCCGACGGTTACCCCGGCCGATGCAGCTAAAAAGATTTTGGGCACCATGGCAGGGAGAGTATCCGGAGGAGTTTCGATCGAAAGAAAAATATATTCTGCAGATACCGCCATGCTTTTATCATTAACTGCAATCCAGGTAAATGAAGAAACTGTGGCCATAGTCAGGTATGTTGGCAATCTATCTGAAAAGCCGAGCGACCGCCAGAGAATTACACCCATTCAATTAATAACCCAGACCGACAGCACCGGAATTCTGCGTACCCGATTGCCTGCAGGCCAATGGCAGCTCTACGCGCTGTACCTGAAGCCAACGGGCCAGAAGGTGAAGCGTTCGGGTCCGGGTGGCGAAGGCCTGGTTCTGGATCCTTTCAGCAAACCATCGGTGGAGCATTATCTCGATAGCTTTAGTCCAGCGCTGAAATCATTCTCCGGCCTTAAGCTCAGGGCAGTTTTCAATGATTCGTATGAGGTATACGGAGCCGACGGCACCCCTGATATTCTCAATGAATTCCGTACGCGCCGGGGCTACTCCCTCGAAGATTATCCCGACATTTTTCTGGGTCCGGCTGATAATCCCGACCGGGTAAGGATTATAGCCGATTACCGTCAGACCTTTGCCGAACTTTTATATGAAAAATTTCTGGCCACCTGGACCGGTCACAGCCACGGTCTCGGGTTAAAGACCCGCGAGCAGGCTCACGGTGCGCCGGCTAATATTCTAGATTTGTATGCTGAAGCTGATATTCCGGAGACTGAATCGTTCGGCTCCAGCGCATTCAAAATTCCGGGTGTAATTACCGATCCCGATTTTAACCCCACCACTTTTGGCCGGCCCAACCCGCTGATCCTGAAGTTTGCCTCCTCCGCAGCTAACCTGAGTGGTAAGAAACTCGTTTCCGCGGAAACTACTACCTGGCTGGCAAACCATTTCAAGGTCTCTCTTTCACAGATAAAACCTCAGCTTGATGAACTTTTTACCTCCGGCATAAATCACGTTATGCTCGCCAGTTCTGCCTCTTCACCGGCAGATGTTCCATGGCCGGGCTGGATCTTTTATGCCTCCACCGATTTCGGTCACAATACCTCTTTTTACGAATTTCTGCCCGCTTTCAGCGATTATATCAAAACGTGTCAGGAGATTCTTCAGGACGCATCGGCCGATAATGACCTAATGCTGTACTTTCCCTTTTCCGAGGTGATTTCAACGGTGGGCAAGGATATGGGCAACCTGGTGACCCTCGATGTTCATCATCCGGAAAAATGGCTTTACCCGTCTGATTTTGGAAAGCTTGCCCGCGAGCTGCTCGACCGGGGAATCTCCTTTGATTTTATTTCCGACAATCAGCTCCGCGCCCTGCCTGTCCAATCAAAAAAAACAATCCTGATTCCTGATTGCCGCATCATCCCGGTAGAAACGGCTGCAGCTCTGGAAAAATTAGTATCCGGCAGCTCAACAGTACTATTTCACAACCGCCAACCGGATGATGTTCCCGGATTTTATCAGGTTACGGAACGCAGGAAAATGCTGGCCGAAATCAATGGAAAAATGCTTCAGGAGAAGGATTCGAAGAAACCACAAAACCAGATTTCTGTTGGCGCCGATATATATGCCGCGCTTGCTGATGCCGGTATAAATGGGGAGCCATTCGGCCGTGAAGGGCTGCGGTATATCCGTAAAGTAAAGGGTGATGAAACGATATATTTCGTAACCAATCTTGCCGGCGATTTCCATGAAGGGTGGATAAAACCAGGCACTCCGGGGCGGAATGTTATGCGATTTGATCCTCTCACCCATAAATCCCACCTCCTTGAGCGCGACTCTGATGGTCGGATTTTTCTGCAGCTCGATCCGGGGGAATCGTGCTTCATCAGGATTAATGATTTCATAAAAAACCAAGCCAGCCCGGATAGCGGAGTTGCGAATTACAGTAATCATCCGGCCAACAAACCTAGGGCAATTGCGAATCAGGACTATCTGATATCCTCTGCATCTGCATCTTCCTCTGCTTTTGCAACTTCTGCCTTTGCTACTTCTGCCTTTGCCCTGCCCGGACCCTGGAAGATCACCTTTTCCGGCGGCGGCCCCGTAGTGCCTCAACCTGCCAAGGGAATAAATTTAGGCAGCTGGACTACCCTAGCCGATACGCTTTGCCAGTGGTACAGCGGCGTCGGCATTTACGAAACCGATTTCACGCTGCCAAAGGAATTCCGGCAACCAAAAGGCAAAGGGAAAGGCACCGAAAGACCAGGTCAGGAGGGTTATCGGTTAAATCTGGGAGATGTCAGGGAAGCAGCCGAAGTATGGATTAACGGACACTATCTTGGCCGGGCCTGGAGCGTTCCATTCCGCCTCGATATCGCTCCGGAATTTCTAAAATCAGGAAACAATCACCTGAAGGTCGCCGTAACCAATCATGCAGTCAACAGGGTAATCTGGCAGGACCGCAACAAGGTGCCGTGGAAGAATTATTTTTTCGTGGATATTACCTATAATGATTTCTCTGCAAAGCTATGGAGTCCGGTAGCTTCGGGTTTACTGGGACCTGTGACGCTTGAAGGCAGAGGGCAGAGGGCAGAAGGCAGAAATTAGTAAGAAGGGTTAAGGCTCAGGTATTAATAGCCGCGGGTTTCAACCCGGGGTAGTTGTAGTTCAGGTATTAATAGCCCCGGGGTTTCAACCCGGGGCGCTGGCACGAATAAAAACCCTCATAATTGATTAAATACCAGGGGTTAAAACCCATGGCTATTGATACGCTCCTTATTTCTTGATTCTTAAAATTTGTGACTAATTTCTGCCTTTTGCCCTCTGCCTTCTGCCTTGGCTGCGGAGTTTGGGTCAATCCGCCGCCAGAATCACCTGGCAGAGCATCCCGCTGACATAGGCCGACAACCTCTTAACTTCCATTGGAGCGCTGCTGTAGCAAACTATCGGGAGTATCCACTCGAGCAAGGCAAGATAGTAGGGAACAATAGTACCTTCACCGGAGGTACACTCAATAGCATAACTTCTCATTTTAAGGGTCAGCGCAAGATTACGTTTCATGGTATCGGGCGATCCGCCTGTCCAGGTGATATCCGGCAGATGATTCAGGTTGGAATTATTGTAAAACCGCGAGGTGAATTCAGTCATTGTTTTCCTATCCTCTTCCGTGTCGAGCAGTGCATGTTCAACCATGAAAATTGCCTCAAGGCGGGCAAAATCGGAAATGGCTGAACGGGGCTTGGTTTCAGAGAAATCTATCAGGTAAACATTCATCTCTTTATCAAGCAAGATGTTCTGCATGTTCAGATCTCCGTGGCAAATCGAAGTAAAATAGGAGATGGATTGCTGGCGCCTTTTATGAAATTCGTGCCGCAAAAACCAGTATGGATTGGTCCGCATTTCACCGGTCTCCGGGATGGTCATGAGGCGGTCGTCAGCATCGATGGACAGCTCCGTTTTGGCAGCTTCACAAAGCATCGGGAAAAATGTCAGCGTCGGATCATGATCGATATACGGATGGATATCCATTTTCACCGGTTGCCCATACCATGGCTTCAATATCTGAAGAAAAATCTTATCGAAAAGAGGTTCCAGCTGTTCAACGGGCCATTCATTATAGAGATGGGTCAGCCATTTCAGTCGTGTCTGCTCACCACCGATCCCAACAAAATTATACCGGAGCGCCCCCTGGTCGCAGTAAAATGCAGTTCCGAGAACGATCGCACTGTTATTCATAATGTATGGCAGGGCATACTGCTGG
>CAIXHD010000419.1 GCA_903919065.1 uncultured Bacteroidota bacterium | reverse complement strand
TGGCGGGTTCACTGGCCTTCAGCCTAAATACCTTGCAACAAACGTATATCAGGATGAGTGGGGCACAACCTATCAGAAAAATGATTCTTCCTGGCCTATTGATGCTCCGATTGATTATCCGATAAAAAGCAGGGATGACCTTAAAAAATATAAGCTTCCGGACCCCACACTGCCCGGCCGTAATTCGGAAATAATTGCAGCTATTGAAGCCAATCATGATAAAATGGCCATTTTGGGAGGAGTAAGCGGTCCGCTTTGTACCGCATGGTTATTAATGGGTTTCGAACGTATCTGTTATGCCCTTTATGAAGAACCGGAACTAATCACCGATGTACTCAAGCTCTCCAATGATTATTTCAAGGAAGCTGCCCGAAGATCGGTAGAAGCAGGTTGTGTTGGAATGTGGATCAGCGAGGATCTGGGTGACAGTAACAGCTGTTTCTTTGCTATAGATCATTTCCGCGAGATCTTTCTGCCGTATATTGCAGACCTTGCAGAATACATCGACAGTCTGAAAGTCCCTGTCTTGCTGCATTCCTGCGGAAACATCAATTCCTATCTCGATGACCTTGCCCAGACGAAGATCTGCTCTGTACATCCGCTTCAGCGCACAGCACATATGGATCTCAGAACGATAAAAGAAAAATATGGACACAGGTTTTGCATAATTGGCAATATAGATTCCACACGTACACTACCTTTCGGAACACCGGCCGATGTTGCAGCAGAAGTGAAAGAGGCAATTGAAATTGCAGCTCCGGGAGGCGGATATATTCTTGCCTCCGACCATTCGCTTCACGACGGGATACCGATGGAGAATATTGAGGTGATGTTTAAGACAGGGCTGGAGCTTGGAAAGTATTGAATTAACAATGAAGAGATTCGAGGACCAGTTTTGAATTTTGAAATCACAAAGTCATGTGGCTGATATTCAACAGATTTAGTTTCTGGTAAGGCCCGGGGTCCCATTTGTTAATCGGGATGACAATTCTCTGAGGCATCCTTGATCTTGATAATCAAAATTCAAAACTGGTCTTCGAATCTCAAAATTGGTGTTCGAATCTCCCAATTCCTTATCTTAGCACTCAAACTATTTATTATGAATTATGGCCATTTCTCTAAGGATGGTAAAGAGTATGTCATTGATAATGTGGCGACTCCCCGTCCATGGATAAACTATATCTACAATAACGATTATTTTTCGACGATATCAGCCAATGGAGGCGGCATCAGTTATCACCGCATACCGCTTCATGGAAGGATTACGCGTTACAGGATCAATGATGTACCTGCTGACCGCCCTGGTAAGTACATATATATTCAGGATCAGGATTCCGGCGAAATGTGGAGTCTTACCTGGCAGCCAGTTGGCAAGCATCTTGAGAAATACAGGGTTGCACATGGATTCGGTTATACAAGAGTGGAATCAGAGATCGATGGCATACAATCAGACCTGAATTTTTTTGTTCCGCGTAATGACAACCGTGAAATTTGGAAATCGCTGCTAACCAACAAATCAGACAGAACCAGACGCCTGAAAATTACCGGCTATGTTGAGTTTGCTCTTGGGCATGCTCTGGTTGATCTGATTAATCAGTGTGATGATCAGCATTTCAACCGTGCTCATCTGGATAAAGAATTAAATACGCTTTTTGCTACTAAAACGTATTGGGTAACCCAAACACGCGGAACCCAGCAGCAGGAAAATAAGGAATGGGACCAGTGGGCTTTCTTTACGGTCAACCATCCGATAAAAAGCTACGAAACTGTACGTGAGGAGTTTATTGGGTTTTATCGTAACGAGACCAATCCCTTAGCCCTGGAATCGCCCGCTCTCAGAAGCAAGGATACTGACTTTGGCAACACGGTTGGGGCTATCCAGATAGAGATTGAACTTGCACCGGGGGAGGCGAAGGATGTTACTTTCCAATTAGGAGTGATTCCGAAAAAAGGCACAGGGC
>CAIXHD010000418.1 GCA_903919065.1 uncultured Bacteroidota bacterium | reverse complement strand
TTGCTGGTATTTCGGCAGCCGGTTATTCAGGCTGATGCGGTTTTTTTCCATCTGCTCTTCGAGATCTTCACGGGACATGGTGCCGGAATTCTCGGTTTCTGCATTAGGGAAAACCATAGCAACCAGCTTGCCGGATCGCTCTGCAACCACGGATTCAATAACGCACGGCATGGTATTCAGTTTCGATTCGATCTCTTCCGGATAAATATTCTGACCCGATGGGCCCAGAATCATGTTCTTCGATCTGCCCTTGATATAGATATAATGATCCTTGTCGAACACACCAAGATCACCTGTTCGCAGCCACCCGTCGGAGGTAAGTGAGGCATGGGTTGCATCGGGGTTCTTATAGTATTCAAGCAAAACATTATCGCCTCTGACCATGATTTCCCCGACCTCTTTATACGGATCGAATGAATCAATTTTCATCACCAGAGAATCCACTGCAATACCTGATGCACCATTGCGGTGAGTTTTCCATCCGGCATAACTCACCAGCGGTCCGCACTCCGTCATGCCATAGCCGACCGAGAACTGGAACTTGATTTTTTTCAGGAAAGCCTCTACTTCTGGATTTAATGCAGCTCCTCCAATAACAATCTCGCGGAATCTCCCGCCAAATGATTCGGTCAGCTGTTTGTTGATTTTCTTATGAATGATGGAGTTAATCCCCGGAATGGCCAGGAGAATTTTCATTGCCGGCTTTCTCAGTTTGGGTAGTAAACGAGTGGTATAGATCTTCTCGAGTACCAGAGGCACAAACATCACCAGGTGAGGCTTGATCTCCTGGAATGCTTTAAGAATAACTGCCGGAGATGGAATTTTGCCGAGGAAAGTGATATGGCAGCCCAATGTCGTCGGGAAGATGAAATCAAAAGCACATCCGTAGGTATGTGCCAATGGCAGAAAAGCAACAATTTTATTGCCGGGTTCAAGCGGCATATTATCTTGTGCATACTGAAGATTGGCCATAAAAGCCTTGTAATTCAACACAACTCCCTTTGAAAAGCCTGCGGTTCCGGAAGTGTAATTGATAGTAATAATTTCTTTATTTGATACTTCGGGAACCTTAAAATCTGCCTGTTCCAGGCCGTTCGGATATTTTTGGTCGAATGTCGTCTGAATGTCGGCCACTTCCTTCTCCAGACTTTTATTCCTGGCATACAGCAGGCTAAAATCATTCAGTTTGAATATCGCCCGCAGGGCTGGCAGCGCAGCTATATCAATGCCCGGGTAATATTCCTCAGTCACAAAAAGCACATCCGTTTCCGAATGATTCAGGATATTCATGATATCCTCCCGATGAAAATCAGAAAGAATCGGAATGGCAATGGATCCATTCAGAACTGTGGCCATGTAAGTAACAGCCCAGTTCCGCGAATTCTTTCCGAGTATGGCGATTTTCGAGCCGATGCCTATTTTGTGATTGGCGAAAATCATGTGAAATTTCACAATATTCTCAGCCACATCCTTATATAAATAGGTATCTCCCTGGTAATCGGAATAGGCTTCCTTTAGCCAGTTGTCGCGGATTCCCGATGCAACGGTTTGAACGAAATTTCTTTCTGCCATGGTGGTTTTGGTTAGGGTTTTATGACTTCGAACGAAAAAAAAACGGCTGAGCAAACTACGGTCACCCGCAGTTTGCGCAGCCGGTAATTAATTACTTCACCAGTTTAGCGAGCGCCTCTTCGAGCTTGTCTCCCCTGAGGTTTTTGCCGACAATCTTGCCGGATTTATCCAGGAGGTAGTTTGCCGGAATCGAACGAACGCCGTACATTTTAGCTACTTCATTGTCCCAGTACTTAACATCTGAAACATGAGTCCAGGTTAGTTTGTCGTCTGCAATGCCCTTCAGCCATGCAGCTTTATCGCGGTCAAGCGATACACCCAGAACGGTAAATTTCTTGTTTTTGTATTTGTTATAGGCAAGAACAACATTTGGGTTCTCAGCGCGACAAGGTCCGCACCATGAAGCCCAGAAATCAACCAATACATACTGTCCGCGAAAATCAGAGAGCTTAATGGGTTTGCCATCAGGATCATTCTGAGTGAAATCAGGAGCAACCACGCCAACGGCGGTCAATTTCATTTTGGCAAGAGATTCTTTAAGCATGGTAACATACTTGTAGTTTGCCAGGGAGGGATCGAATCCGTTAACCAGTTTTTCCAGATCGGCCGGATCTTCAATGGTATAAGCGATAGAATTAAGGATGTACGAGGATACCGGTGATTTCAGAATGCTCTGGATATAATCCATTTTAGCTTTTGTTTGATCAGCATCGAGTGCATCAATCTGAGTTTCAAATTTCTTGACATCAGCAGCATTCTTGGCTTTATTCGCTTCATTATAGCTGGCATAAAGCGGACGCATAGCTTCAGACTGAGCTTTGGTTATCTTATTATATCCTGCGAGATCACTATGAATAGCCGATCCGGTAACTTCAGCATTAGTCAGGTCATCTGATTTTCCAACAATCTTGATATTGGAGTTGTCGAGGAAAAGGGTAATACCACCTTTGAGATCACTAATTTTCAGATAATACATATCAGGCTCAGTAACTTTTCCTTTCAGGGTAAAAGTGCCGTCTTCGGCAATTCCGGTAGAATATTTGGCTACCATTTTTCCAGCTTCGCGAAACTGTAGTTCTGCTTTGCCAGTTTTTGCGCCATCAATTTTTCCTTCGATGGTAAAGGTTTGGGCCATAGCCCATCCACCGATCAGAAACAGACCGAGGGCGATAGTAAAGAGTTGTTTTTTCATCTAATTCTAAATTAATATTTGCTTCGAAAATACATATTTTCAGACATCTTACCACTGCCAGGATTCACTCACTTCCCAATTTGCTTTCATGGTAAGATCCTTACTCAAGGTGATTACCCGCTCGGGCTGAAAATGTTTAATATATCGCCCGGTATCCCAACGTCCATTGCCATTGGTATCAAAGGTCAGCCTGGCAGTGTACTTGCCCGGTGCCAGCAGGTCGAATACCTGGGTTCCCGGGCCGTTAATGATCTTTGATGCGACCACCTTATTTCGACTGTCAATCAGCTCAAGGATTCCTGCACCCTGCATTCCGGGCATTGCAAGTTTCAGTGAACCATACAGTTCCCGGCTTTTCATTTTAAACCGCACATCGAGGGAGTCACTCCTCTGTCCGGCAATTCCGATAAAAGCCCCGGGAAGCATAGTGAGGTGATAGGTAGTATCCGTTATAAATCCTGCGTGCATTTTTATTATCCTCGGATGTGCCTGATTAATGGGCAATCCGTTTAATACCAATCCTTTCAGTGTATCAGCAATCATGGAAAAAGGAATTTTGCGCAGCGTGGAATCTTTGCCAATGGTCAGCCTGATCAGGCTGGTATCCATCCGGGTATAAGGCAATGAGGCGGTGAAAATTACGGATTGACCAAATTCAAGCGTTTTGCTGCTCTCGATGGATGCCGAAACCGTAAACTCCTTCTTAGGCGTCGCTGCGGTCTTTGCTGCCGGCCGGTAACGGAGCTTAACCGTATCGGTTTTCGATATCCGCCTTTCAATGGAATCGTATGCCGGATAGGTGAGAATTGCTTTCAATGAGTCGAGTGCGGCAATCGAAGGCTTCATGATCCATAAATCAAGTGTATCCACATCACCGAACCATTCCAGCGATACCGCAACACTATCCTGCGGGAGGTTCAGAAATTCGAGGCCCAGGGAATCGGTTCCTTCATTGAATTTTATCCTGATCTGATCGCGACGGGGTCGGTCGGACCCGGCCAGATACTGGTTCGACCTTACTTCAGTGAATAGCCGCAGTTCCAGTGAATCCGGGGTGTACAGGTATTTTGCCGGAATAGCCGCAAGTGCAATTGAATCCTGCCTCGCCTGTGTCGAATCCCTCTTCATTTTTTCGATTTTCTCTTTCGCCTTCTCCTCCTCCGTCATCCCGATCTTCTTCTTCGCCAACTCGATCTTTTCTTTCGTCTTCTCGGTCTTCTTCTTCGGTTCGTCGATCTCCTTCTTCGTAACATCGATCTTCTTTATCGAATCAGTCACCAGTTTAAGCGTATCTGCAGGATTGAGTGTGTCCGCGGGGTTAAGCCTGATCGTCGGAGTAACAAGCGAATCCATAAAAGCTACAGCCTCCGAGGGCATATCAAACTTATAATTTGTGTTACCGTCTTTCAGTGCGAAGATTTTATACGAACCGCCGGCAAGATTTTTCAGAGTAAACTTCCCCTCCTTATTGGTTCTTGAGATGTAAAGAGGAATGGTTTTTAAAGGTAAGCTGTCGGCATTGCCATTGTACAGCATTACAACGATATCCTCTGCGGGCTTGCCATCCAGGGCTTGCAATACCCGGCCGCCTGCCTGAAGGGAATCTATTGTGCTTCCTGTGGAGAAAACATATTGAAAATTTTTAAGGGGATTTCCTTCGTTCAGGTCGACAATGGCATCTCCGAAATTGATGGCGTAGGTGCGGTTGGGCAGGAGAGAATCTTTAAACAGGATCTCCAGCTTTTTTCCGCTTTTCTTGAATTCAGGCTTCTTGGCCATCGGAGGGGAAACAATGAGTTGCTTGGCGATATCTTTTAAATCGATATACTCATCAAAGATTATCTCAATATTTTTTGCGTTAAAATGAGTAGAAAAATTACTCGGAATACAGGAGATGATCTTCGGTGGAACTTCATCCTTAGTGCCTCCCGATAAGCTACTGGGGGAAGCGCAGAAGAAAAGGCACAAGGCACAAGGCACAAGGCTCAAGTAAGTAAGAAGGCGCAAGGCATAAGGCACAAAACGCCTATCAATAGCCGCGGGTTTCAACCCGGGGATAGAAGTCAAAGGGAGCTTATCAATAGCCGCGGGTTTCAACCCGGGGAAGGCAATTTTGCGCATTAATTATTCGTTTGACGACAAATTTAGCACACTAATCTGTCTTTGAGTGAAAATTGGCTCGAATTACGTTTATTTGCAAAGTATTTCAATCAGGTAAAACTATGGACGATCAGCAAAATAAGACAAAAAACCGGACCGGTTTAAACATCCTCTTCGGAGTTCTTTTTGTGGTACTGGCAGCTGCCATTATCTACTTATACACTGAATTGACCGGTGAGCGGAAAGATGCTGCAGAAATGAAGGTGACCCTGGAGTTACAGAAGGACAACCTGACCAAGGAACTGACCGAGCTGAACTCATCGTTCAACCAGCTGAGGGGCGATAATGAGGCCATGAACCAACGTTTGGAGCAGGAAAATCAGAAGATCCAGGACCTGCTGGCTATCAAGGCATCCAACGCAAAGAAAATACAGATTTACGAAAAGGAGGTAACGAGTTTGCGCGGCGTACTCCGTTCCTATATTATCCAGGTGGATTCACTGAATCAGGCCAATCTCAAGCTGCGGGCTGAGAACAAGGACGTTAAGCAGCGTTTCGATGAAGCAAAAACCACCAATAAGGCGCTGGAGGAAGTCAACAAGAACCTGCAGGGCAAGGTGGAGGCAGCAGCAGTAATCAAGGCGCTGAGTGTGGTGGCCGAGCCGATCGATAACGGTGGCACTGTTCAGAAAAAGATCAAGAAAGTACAGAAAATCAGGGTTTGCTTTAATCTCGGTGAAAATCCCGTGGCAAAAAAGGGCCCCCGAAAAATATTCATGTGCATTGCCAATCCTTCGCAGAGGATCATGGTAAAATCAGGCACCGATACCTTTACCCGCGACGGCAATATGCAGCCCTACTCGGCGATGCGTGAGGTGGAATATGAAGGGTCAACGCTTGAGGTCTGCATTTTCTACGAAACCGCACCTGATGAAATCGTCGCCGGAACCTACTACATCGATCTGTA
>CAIXHD010000417.1 GCA_903919065.1 uncultured Bacteroidota bacterium | reverse complement strand
GGCTTGATTTTATATCCGATACGGGTCATCTGTTCCACAAAATAACTCCGGTTTTCATGCAGCTTGTCGAGCAGTTCGGTAGAGCTGGTCATGATTTTGAAGGCTTCAATTCCGGCAGCCGCAACCATTGGCGGGATGGAGTTGGAGAAAAGATAAGGTCTGGAGCGTTGCCGAAGCATTCCGATGATCTCTTTTTTACCGGTGGTAAATCCACCGATAGCGCCACCGAAAGCTTTACCCAGTGTTCCTGTGATAATTTCGACCTGGCCACGGAGGTTAAACTGTTCCGTTGTACCGCGACCGGTTTTTCCGATTACTCCGGCTGAATGTGATTCATCAACCATAATCATGGCATCATACTTATCTGCAAGAGCCTTGATTTTATCTAGTGGCGGCACATTCCCGTCCATGGAAAAAACTCCGTCTGTAACAATCAGGCGATAACGGCATGGTGCGGCTTGTTGAAGCTGATCCTCCAGGTCTTCCATATCGGCATTTGAATAACGGAAACGCTGGGCTTTGCACAGGCGGACTCCGTCGATAATAGAAGCATGGTTCAATGTATCGGAGATTATCGCATCCTCATCAGTGAGCAAAGGTTCAAAAACACCTCCGTTAGCATCAAAAGCTGCGGCGTAAAGAATGGTATCTTCTGTTCCGAAAAAATCGGAAATTGATTTTTCCAGCTCTTTATGAAGATCGGTGGTACCGCAAATGAAGCGAACCGACGACATGCCATATCCATGGGAGTCGAGCGCGGCTTTGGCGGCATCGATTAATCTTGGGTTATTTGAAAATCCGAGGTAATTATTGGCGCAAAAATTCAATACTTCCTGGCCAGCGGAGGTCCGGATTTCAGGTCCCTGGGCAGAAACCAGGATGCGTTCATTTTTAAAAAGACCTGCTGATTCTATCTCGTTTAGTTGAGTTTGTAAATGCTTTTGAAACTTCTCGTACATGGTTATTTAATTAAATCCGGATGACATGGCAAAATTACCAACTTTGCAGTAAATACAATGGATTCAGGTACATGAGAATAGGTGATTTTTATCATTAATAAAGAGGCGGGAAATTGAGAAGTTTGCCCGGAATTGTTATTTTTAGCGACATAGTTTGATTTTGTAATTATCTGAATATTAGCACTACCTATGAAGAAAATCCTGTTAACCGGTTGCGGTGGCCAGATTGGCTCTGAACTTACCCTCGAATTGCGCAGGCGCTACGGTAATGAGAATGTGATAGGCAGCGACAAGCGTATCATCACCGAGGGACCGCTGGCCGAGACCGGTCCGATGGAAACCATGGATGTTACCAACCCGGCTGAGATCGACGCGCTGGTTAAGAAGTATAATATCGATACCATTTATCACCTTGCAGCTGTTCTTTCGGCTGTTGGAGAGAAAAACCCGGGCCTGGCCTGGAATATCGGAGTAAACGGATTATACAATGTTCTTGAGGTAGCCCGTGAAAACAATTGTGCGGTATTCTTTCCAAGTTCGATTGGCGCATTTGGTCCGACTACTCCCCTTGATTTTACCCCACAGGATACCATTCAGAGGCCGGTATCGATGTATGGAGTGACGAAGGTGACAGGTGAATTATTATGTGATTACTACCATACCCGTTACGGAGTTGATACCCGCGGAGTTCGTTTCCCGGGAATCATTTCCAATGATACGCTTCCCGGCGGAGGCACCACGGATTACGCCGTTGAGATTTTCTATGCCGCTGTTAAAACCGGGAAATTTACTTGTCCGCTTCCGGCCGGTACTTTCCTGGATATGATGTACATGCCTGATGCGATCGATGCTGCCATCGACCTGATGCAAGCCGATCCGAAAAATCTGAAG
>CAIXHD010000416.1 GCA_903919065.1 uncultured Bacteroidota bacterium | reverse complement strand
GATGCCCGTGAAGGTGGATGCAGTGGATGTATTGAGGTAGGTGCTTTCGGGAAGGAAGCTTTTCTGCTTACTGGTTATCTCAATGTTCCCAAAGTTTTTGAGGTTACCCTTAACCGTGGTATCGATCCCGTAACCGGAAAAGTGGCTGGAATTGATTGCGGCGACCCGCGTGATTTTACCAATTTCGAGCAACTATATGAGGCTTTCATGAAGCAGCTCACTTTTATCGTCGATCAGAAAGTGAAAGTCAGCAATTATATCGATCGGATGTTCGCCAAATATGCACCGGCTCCATTCCTTTCTGTGGTTATCGATGATTGTATCAAAAAGGGACGCGATTATTATAATGGCGGTCCCCGATATAATACGAATTATATTCAATGCACCGGTCTGGGTACTGTAACAGACAGTATGACCACGCTTAAGAAGCATGTGCTTGAAGATAAAACCTATACCATGGATGAGATTCTTGCTGCTGTAGCAAAGAATTTTCAAGGGGAGGAAAAACTTCGCCAGTTTATTTTGAACCGTACTCCATTTTTTGGTAATGATGATGAATATGCTGATTCCATTGCTCTCAGGGTGTATAACGATCTTTATAAAACGATAGATGGGAAGCCAAATACCAAAGGGGAGACTTTCCATTTGAATATGCTCTCTACCACTTGTCATATTTATTTTGGCAAGGTTATGGGTGCTACACCTAATGGTCGTTTTGCCGGCAAATCGATATCCGACGGTACCTCGCCTTCGCATGGTTGTGATACTCATGGCCCAACAGCCGTGATCCGTTCACTATCGAAGCTCGATCAGACAAAATCAGGAGGCACTTTGCTAAACCTTCGCTTTTTACCCAGTCTGCTCAAGCGCGATCAGGATATTGCCCGACTCGGACAGCTCATCAGAAGCTATTTTACGCTCGGTGGACACCATGTTCAGTTTAATATTGTAGATACTGCTACCCTGAAAATGGCCCAGAAACATCCCGAGGAGTATAAAGATCTTCTCGTGCGCATGGCCGGCTACAGCGATTACTTTAATGATATGAACGAAGATCTGCAGCAGGAGGTCATCGACCGGACGCAAAATGCGGCATTTTAAATGGGTATCAGGTATCGGGTATCGGGTATCAGGTTTCAGGTATCGGGTATCAGGTATCAGGTGTAGGCAGCAGGGCTACCTTGGGCTAATTTCCAATGCTTCATTCCTATAACTTTGTCCTTAACCTGACACCCGACACCCGACACCCGACACCCGATACCTGACACCCGACACCCATGAATCAAGCTTTAATATTTGACATTAAGCCTTACAGCATCAACGATGGTCCGGGCATCAGGATAACTATCTTTTTGAAAGGTTGTCCGCTGAGCTGCGACTGGTGTCATAATCCGGAAGGGATATCGCCCCATCTGCAAAAATTATATTCCAAAGCCAAGTGCATTGGCTGCGGAACCTGCGTGGAAAATTGTCCCTTGAATGCTCTGACTCTGACCGCGGAAGGTATTATAACCAACACGGATTTATGCGACCTGTGCGGCATCTGTGCCGATGTTTGCCCGACAAAAGCGATGGAAATGTCGGGCACCAAGGTTACGGTTGAGGAGATCATGAAACGTATCCGGCGGGAAACTGTGATGATGGATCAATCAGAGGGTGGCGTAACCATTTCTGGTGGAGAACCCATGATGCAGTCGGATTTTCTTATCGAATTACTTGATGCATTGGGCAGCGAAGGGATTCACCGGGCTGTGGATACCACCGGATTAGCTAAAACGGAAACCTTGCTTGAGGTGGCAAAACGCACAGATCTTTTCCTGTATGATCTGAAAATGATGGATTCCCAAAGGCACAAGAAATTTACGGGTGTAACCAATGAAAAGATTTTGGAGAATCTGAAAATTCTGGCGGAGTCAGGAGCCAATATAAATATCAGGATACCATTGATTAAGGGTATCAATGCTGATGAAGATAATATCAGGAAATCGGCGGAATTTGTCGCTGAACTTGCCGGGGAAAAGAAGTTGGTCAGCCTGCTTCCTTATCACAATATTGCCATCCATAAGTACGGTAAATTGGGCCAGGATTATGAAAGTG
>CAIXHD010000415.1 GCA_903919065.1 uncultured Bacteroidota bacterium | reverse complement strand
TGGCAGCTCCTTGCTTCTGATTAACATTATCGGTTTCAGCCTGTTTCCCAAGGCAGGTATGAAACAGTTTCTGATCACCATTGAGACGCCCAAGGGAAATACGCTCGCCGAAACCGATAAAGCAGTGCGATTTGTGGAGTCAGTGGTAGGAAAGAAGAAGGAAATCAATTATTACCTGTCGAATATCGGCCGGGGAAATCCAAAGGTCTTCATCAATGTTTTTCAGAAAGCTGAACAAACCAATCTCGGGGAACTGCTCTGCGAAATGAATCTTGAAAAGCAGGATGAGATGACACTTTTTCTCGATAAGCTCCGCGATACACTTAACACCTATGTTAATGCAAGGATATTTGTCACCGAATTTGAAAACGGCTCGGTAATCGGGGCACCCATTGGCTTGCGATTGGTGGGCGAGGACCTGGATCTTCTTAAAGAATATTCTTCCAGGATCGATAGTATTATGAAAGCCACGCCCGGCACAACCTATTGGAAAAATCCGCTGAGCGAGACAATGACCGATATCCGGATAGCAGTGAACAGCGATAAGGCCGGCATGTTCGGGATTCCCGGCATCGAAATCGACCGAACGGTGCGTCTGGGTCTGGCCGGACTGGAAGTCGGCAAATACCGCGACGATGCCGGAAAGGAATATGCCATAAAAGTTAGGTTACCAAAAGATTCTGCCAACACACTGTCCACCCTCGACAAGATCTATGTTTCCTCCCTGAGCGGAGCGCAGATTCCCTTATCGCAGCTGGCTCGTATCGAATTTGAGAGTTCCCCAACCCTTATCGAGCACTACAACCAGGAACGGTACAACATGATCTCTTCCTATGTTAAAACGGGTTACAATACCGACAGGGTAACCAAAGAAATCCTGGCTAAGATCGATGCCATAAAATTGCCTGAGGGATTCAAGATTATCCCATCCGGGGAGATTGAAGGCCGGCAGGAGAGCTTCGGGGGGGTAGGCATAGCCATTCTGATAGCCATTTTCGGAATTTTCTCTATTCTGATACTCGAATTCCGCACATTCAAAAGTACACTCATTGTTTTGTCGGTTATCCCGCTGGGAATCATGGGGGGAATTCTGGCACTTTACCTCACCGGATTTACCTTATCCTTTGCAGCGGCCGTTGGGTTTGTTGCCCTGATTGGTATCGAGATCAAGAACTCGATATTGCTGGTGGATTTTACCAACCAGCTGCGACAGCAGGGCGTGGAGCTTAATGAGGCGATTGTGAAAGCCGGGGAGGTACGTTTTCTGCCGGTAATATTAACCACCATGACAGCTATCGGCGGATTGCTTCCCATTGCACTGGGCGATTCGAACCTATACTCACCTCTCGCCTGGGTGATTATTGGAGGTCTAATCACCTCAACGTTATTGGCAAGGCTCGTTACGCCGGTGATGTATAAATTGCTGCCCCCGAAGATCGAAAAAGAAGATCGGTAGACGAAGAAGAAGATCGACTATCGGAAGAAAGAGGAGGCTCCAGGGCCAGTTTTGAATGCTGAAATCTCAAAGTCAAGTGGGTTCGGAGTAAACATTTGATTTGGATTTCCTTGATCTTGATAATCAAAATTCAACATTGGCCTTCGAATCTCGACATTGGTCTTCGAATCTCGGAATTCGGTCCTCGAATCTCGACTCCTTTACTGCCAGCGGGCGAGGTGCGAGATGTGAGAGGTGAAAAACCAGCGTTTGAAATAGCCCATGCCCTGATTTTTCAGGATCTGCCTCACGAATTTTACCATCTGCTTTGATTTGGTGAAATTATCGCGGAAGGCGCCTTTCTGATAACATAAACTGCAGTATACGGTACTTTTTGTGCCGTCCTTTTCTGTACCGCCATGCCCCTTATCCTGATCCATTGGCATTCCGCAGCTCTGACAAAAACGATCGAATTTCCCCATTTTATTTAGTTTTTAAGATTCAGCTCCGATTCTCCTGAAAAAGTCTTCCTTGTATTTTGCCCCGATCGAAATCCCCTCTCCGTTGCAGTATACGTGATTATTCTCAATCTTATCGATATGCCCGATATTCACCAGATAAGAATTATGCACCCGCAAAAACAGGGTGGCAGGCAGTAAGGCTGTCATCTGGCTCAGCGTCATTCGGGTTAAAGTTCGTTGGGCACCGGTAAAAATGCTCAGGTAATTGCCCTCACTTTTGATATGGGAAATCTCCTCAATCAGCAGCTTCACCTGCTTGTAACCGTCCTTGATGAATATATGCTTTGCGGGCATCGGGACAGCGCCCACGGGTGTTGAATTCTGTTTCAGGTATCGCTGGATCGATTTATTGAACCGGTCGAACTCAATTGGCTTCAGCAGATAATCCACCGCCTCATAATCATAACTGTCGAGTGCGTACTCCGAATAGGCGGTTGTAAAAATGATGCGCGGCGGGCACTTCAGCCGGCTAACCAGCTCCATCCCTGATAATCCAGGCATGTTGATATCGAGAAAGATCAGATCCACCGGATTGTTTTTCAGATATTCCAATGCCTTAAACGGATCCGTAAACCGCTCCATCAAATCGAGTTCCGGCACTTTCGCCGCATGAATCGAAATCACATCCAGCGCAAAAGGCTCATCATCAACGGCAATACTTCGGATCGTCATTCATCTGCAATTTGGAGTACCAAATTACTTAATTCAACAGCCATAATCACAATGAACCTCTCCCCGGTATCTGCAATTGATAAAGTATGCCGGTCGGGATAGATATGCTCCAACCGCTGGCGCACATTCTGAATGCCGATTCCAAAGCCCTTCTCCTTATAGAATGCCTCAAAATTCTTGTCAACCGAATTTTCAATAACAAACTGAAAGCGGTTTTCAACGATCTGAAAGGTGACCTTAAGTTCCGATACGCTATTCGGATTTACCCCATGCTTGAATGCATTTTCCACAAATGGAATCATCAGCATCGGGGCGATCATAACATTTTGCTCCTCCTCGATCGTGTTATTAATCTCGATTTTATGCTCCACCGAACTGCGGATGGCCTGCAGATTGATATAATCGCGGATGTAGCTGATCTCCTTCTGCACCGGTATTTTTTCCTTGTCCATATCGTCCACCAGGTAGCGCATCAGGTTAGCCAGCTTGGCAATATATTCGGCAGTTTTAGGATTATTTTCTTTCAGTGCAAAAGCATAAACCGTGTTCAGTGAGTTAAACAGAAAATGCGGATTCACCTGCGAGCGAAGCTGTTGCAGTTCGGCCTCCTTATTGCGGAACATTTTAAAACCTAAATCTCTTTGTGAAAGCTGATGTTTGACAAAGGCATAAATCATTGCCGGGCCAATCATAAACTGAATCCATAAAGAAGTTTTAATTACAAATTGCTCTGGCAGCTGAATGACTTCTGAAAATGGAATTCTAACTCCAATATGGAGTAATGACCGGTAAACCCCGAAGATATTTTCCAGGTAAAAAGCCAGAATGGTACCGACAAAAACGGCCACTGTTGCAATGAAGTACCCTCCTACCCTCGCTTTCAGCATATATTGAGGAATCAGGTAAACGGCATGGCTGTAAAATATCAGGATACCCACGATAAAGACAACCAAACCATCCTGTTGCCTGGGATCCTGAATGGAAATAGAAACAATACGTGAAACGAAAAGGAACACAATAAGCACATTGGCAACCACCTCCAGGCTCACCAGTTTTTCTTTGAACAGGTATTGAATCGTTTGTTTGCGCCTGATCAGCAAATCCACATAATAAACCAGGAAGGATACGGTGACCAGAATCAGCCAGCTGTTTACCATTTTACTCAGACTATGGTGATGCAGCCATTGAAACGGAGCATGAAGGTGATTCTCAGAGTTTCCAATGGATATCAAAACGTAGAAATAGAGGATAGTCAGGAGTGCCATCTGCAGGCCATACCATTGATACTTTCCCTTTTTAAACCAGATGGGAATCAGGTAGTAAAGCTGCAAACCTACAAACAGGATCCACGTCACAACCCGTCCAACAGCCATGGTTCTGTCGGCGGTCAACCGGTAGATTATAAAATAGTTCGACAGGTAGGCGAGCGCGGCAAGAAAAATCAGACCCTTGATGATGTACAAAGGATCAATGCGCTTTCCGCTCTTGCTGCGGTAGGTCACCACCTTAAATATGGCAAACCCTACGATTGCATAAATTAATAGTGTGATGATCAAGGACCATGAAGTGAGAAGAATTCTCGATGCATCACGGTAGTTTCTGTCCGTAAGGCGGATATCCATGGAACTCAGAATTTTGGTGAGTTTTGGATCATCTGAGATTTTCATGAAATAATCCCGCAACAGGATTTTCTCCTTTCCGTCATGAATTCCATCTATGGCATCACTGATATAATGGTAAGAACAATAGGTTTTTGCCAGTCCCGACAGGTCCATTTGAATCCGATCGAGGTAATCCTGAAGTAGGATTTTTTCCTCCGGCGTTTTCCGAAGCCGAAAATCTATATAGTTGACAATAAACTCGCGGTACTCACGCAGGTCGAGTAAGGCCTGATCATTTGAAAGCGATAAACTTTGGAGGGCGAGGTTTACCATATCGTTGCGGATTGAATCACCGAATGCTTCCTTGACATCGCGGCCCATGAGGCTATTGAAATATTCACTGTTGATCCGGATGGTTTCCCGCTTCACAAACTCAGGATCAAGACGGCCAACAGAATCAGTACGTTTAAGCAATTCGAGTTTTCGGTCCTTCAGATAAGGCAGATTCAATATCGGTTGGATACTCGACTGATCCGTCTTAATTTCATTATTTTCAGTTTGCTTGCCAAAGGCTAACTCGTACTGCTTCAAATAGTTGTTGATGGCAGTATTTCCCCCTGAAAATACGATAGTACTGTCCATTGCCCCCCGGGTAAACTCAACATGCATGGAATCGCCGGGCGAAAGCACAAATTTTATCCCCTCATTATAAAACCCGATCCGACAGTTAGTTAATGGTGTCAACTCGACGATTTTAAAAGAAAAAGTATTTCCCTCGCCGGTTTTCGTGTGCACAACGGTTTCAACCTCCCGCATTTTTGTGGTATCAAAGGAATAGGTCAGGAGAATAACCGGTGGGTCAGGTTTAATATTCATCTTCCCGGTGATAACAGTCTGCCCCTGCGAAAAAAGGCCCGCTGATAGCAGCAGCCCGATAATGAGTATGGATAGTTTTTTCATATGCCTGGTGAATATCGATTTATTTCAGGCACCAAATAACCATCAATCGGGGATGGGAGGAAATAAATGGGATGGATGGCGGAAAAATCGTGACACGTAACGCGTGACACGTGACAACGAAGAAGAAGATCGGGGGACGGAGAAGAAGACCGGTAGACGAAAGAAGGAGGAGGCTCCAGAGCCAGTTTTGAATTTTGAAATTTCAGGATCAAGTTTGCCTCGGAGATTTGTCATCCCCGCGAAGGCGAAGCCGGAGGCGGGAACTTTTCGCTGTCGCACCGGGACTACCTTGATTTTGAAATTTCAGCATTCAAAATTGGCTTTCGAATCTCGACTTTCCTACCTATTTCGGAGAAACCTGCTCATCCAGCCGGCAACCACTCCGCTGTGTACAGGCTCTTCAAGGCTTGCAATCCCTGTATTTAATAGTTCCGGCGTGAGCAAATGTGCATTCGCCAGCATCAGTTTATGCTCAAAATCAACCGAGAATTCGGGGTGTCCCTGAATGCCGAGCATGTTTTTCCCGACCAGAAACATGCCGTTTGGAATATTGGAAGCTTTAGCAATCAATTTGGTATGCGGGGGCAACTTAACCACCTGGTCCTGGCACGACATCAGCAGGCTGGCAGTGGGCAATGCCGGTTTCATCCAGGGCTCCTGGCTGAGTATTTCAAATTGATGAACACCCAGACTCCATCCTGTTTCCACCTTGGTCACCACACCGCCCAGTGCGGCGCCAATCATCTGATGGCCGAAGCAAACGCCTATACATGGGTTGCCGGATTCGGCAACCTCACGGGTAAATTTTTTCAGCTGGAGAATCCAGTGTACATCATCATATACCGACAAGCGTGATCCGCTGATAATCCACGCATCGCACTCAAAAGGCCCGGCAGGGAATTTACCATCACACACATAATAATCAACGAATTCGAATCCGGGCAATATCCGCCTGAACATCTCAGGATAACTGCCATCCGGATGATTGAGTTCCTTTCGGGCATGGTCGCAAATCAACAGGCCGATTATCATGGTTTTCAATGTTAGGTTAAATCAACATTATAACCGCAGAATAAGCAAAGTAAAGTCCGAACAGACAGAGGATAATTCCTAAGCCTTTGATGATTCCATTAACAATTTTTGGATTGATGCTATGGCGGAACTTCGAGAGGATCAAAGCCATCGTCACAAACCAGATTATACTGCCAATCGCCAGGGCGAGAGCGTAGGAAAGGCTTATGAGTAATGGGAACCAGCGAGGTTTTGGAGTGGTATCATGACCAGTCTGATTTTTCAGAAATCTGAGGGTATCGGCCTTGAAGTAAGATTTAACGCTGTCATTCTCGATAGTATTTCCCTCGATACTGTTTAACGTTTTCACATTCTGACCAATCATGGCATCCAATCCACCGGTATTAAAACCCAGGGAGGCGATAAAAGAGATTACCAGAAATGAGGAGGTGAGGCTACCAAAAAAGAGTGTAGGATTCAGAAAGTTGACCATAAATCCGGTATACATCGCGCCTTTTCCCTCAGGTATTGGCCTCCCGGTTTTGGGATGAATTTCTTCAACGTGCTCTATATCAACCTTCGACTTAAAAACCTTGTACCCAATAATCAGAATAAAAACCGCACCCACGGCCAGGATATAGGGCATGGCAGGTTTTATATAGGGAAACAGTTTGGTAATTCCGTAAACAGCTGCAAAAACATACAGAAAATCGGCGAACGAAGCACCCAGGGCAATTTTATTGCAATGCCTGAGCTTCCCTTTCAATGCGTGCGAAGTAATCAGGATACTAATAGGTCCTGCTATCGGCATCGAAAAGATGAAGCCGGATAACAAGCCAACAATTGACATTGTAATTAAACTCTCTACCATACAGACAAAAGAACTAAAATTGTTTCATTCAGCAAAAGTGCTGTCGACTGCCGACTGAGTACTGCCGAAGAGGGAGGACCCATGGGTCGCTCCCCTACAAATTGTTACTTCCGACTTTCTATAATGATATCCCGGTATCGCTGCGCCCCCTTCTTGAGGTATCGGGTCTGCGTAGGCATATCTATCCCAAAGAGGCCAAATTTCATATCATACCCAAGTGACCATTCAAAATTATCCATCAGACTCCAGTAATAATATCCTTTGATATTATATCCGTCGGCTATCGCTTTTGAAACAACATAAAGATACTGATTAATAAACAGTTCGCGGCGATCGTCCTTGGCATCAGCGATCCCGTTTTCAGTAATATATATCGGCACACCAAATTCTGAAACTGTTTTAATTGCCCGGTAAAAACCTTCCGGATAACTGGCATAATCCATATCTGTTTTTATTTCATCTGGAAGCAGATGAGCCTGAAAAGCCTTATCCAGATTGAAAGAGAACTTATAATTATAGTGTGAATAATAGTTCAGGCCAATAAAATCCATCGACCCAACAGCTTTTGGATTCTCCTCAATAAGCTTGGCCATAGTTGGCATCACAAAACGGTATTTGCCTGTTTTCAGAAAATTAAGTGTGGTTCCATTGAACACCCCTTCGATCAGGTTAGCAAATATCCAGTCGCCCGGATTCCACTTATTATAAGGATCGGCCTGTGTCATATTTTTCACCAGTCCAACCTTCGCCTGTTCACCACCCGGGAGACTTTTGATTTTCCAATAGGCCTGAACGTGAGCTTCGAGGATATTCCTCAGTACAATAGCAGCAAGCTTAGTATCCTTTTTACCCGGGGGATTGGCGCCCTGGAAATAACCCGCCACCACATAAACTGCCGGCTCATTGATTGTGCACCAAAGGCTTACACGATCCTTGAGGGCTAAATATATGACCTCAGTAAACCTTACAAAATCAGCAATATTCTCTTTCTTTTCGAATGCCCCCTTCTTTTCAAACCAGATAGGATTAGTAAAATGGTGCAGGGTAACCATTGGGATAATTCCTGCTGCGATCAGAGAATCGCAAACATCCTGATAATGCCTGATGGCCAAAGTATCAAAAACTCCTTCTTGTGGCTCGATCCGGCTCCATTCAACAGAAAAGCGATAGGAATTCAGGCCAAAATCCTGCATTATCCGAATATCCTGAGGATACCGGCGCCAATGATCGCATGCCAGCCCGGCCCTTTGACCACCGGCAATCATTGGTTTTCCGTTTGCATCGATGGTACTTTCCCACAGGTACCATTGGTTATTGGTATTATTGCCTTCCACCTGGTGAGCTGCTGTGGCAGTGCCCCAGAGGAAATCCTTTGGGAAAGTCACCTTTTTCGTATCGATTTTTGACCAGTCCCATTTGAGCTGAGGTCTCGAATTCTGGAAGATAATGCAGGGAATGATCCATGCGAGGATCAGAACAGATGCGATAATAAGAATGAATAGCCGGGATTTTGATTTCATGACATTAGTTATCTCGTTTCAGGGAACAAGATAATTAATCTCTAATTGAGAGAAGAAACGTCCTCTTTTTTTCTGACAGGCTGAGACTCTTCAGTGAGGTGATGATGCTCTTCATGACCGGCGACTTTCTTCCTGTCAACAATCTGATATCGAAGTAATAATGATGGCATAGTGCAACTGATCAAACCCAGGCCCATGACAATGATACCCAATCCGAGAACAGGCATGTTTCTAAGCAATATCGCTATAACAAAAATGGAAAGGTTGGTAAGAATTACCGTCGTTGAAGCCTGCCAATGGGTCATTCCGAGGGAGAGCAATCCATGGTGGAAGTGATTTCTGTCGGCAAAAAACGGGGATTTTCCTTTAATTATCCGAAGAGTCATAACACGGATCGTATCAGCAATAGGGATCACCAAAACAGCCATAACAACTGCAGGTTCACCTCTCATGAATGCCAAACTTTCAGAATCTGCAGGACACCATAGAATTTTCACAGCAAAGGTTGCAAATAATAAACCAAGGAGTTGCGAACCGGTATCACCCATAAAGAGTTTATTCTCTTTGCTGAATACATTGAAAAAATAGAAGGGGATCAATCCTCCGGCCGTTGCAAAAGCAAAAGTGGCATAGTTTGGTCTGCCAAGATGGAATAGCCAGATACCTAATACTGAGGAAACAAATATCCCGAGTCCGCTGGCCAGTCCGTCGATTCCATCGACGAGGTTATAGGCATTTATTATCCCAACAAAAATTACAAAGGACAACACAATGCTGATTCCATATGGTATTTCATTGATGCCAAAAAGGCCGTTCAGGCTAATGATCCTTACATCCGCAGCAAGAATTACGAAAAGGCTGGCGATAACCTGACCTGCCATTTTCTTTTGGGGAGTCAACCCGACAAGGTCATCCTTCAAACCGAAAAAGAACAGGATAACCATTGCAGGTATAATATATTGAAATTCACGAGGGAAATCCGTATTTAAAAACAGAGATCCGCCAATACTTACCGCAGCGAAAATCGCAACTCCGCCTAAAGTAGGGATGACACCCACATGGCTTGTCCGTCCGTTGGGCAAAGCACCAAGTCTTTTTGCCTTCGACACCCTTACAATAGGTGGAATGGCTACATATGAGATCATAAGAGCCGACAGAAAGGCAAGAATCATTGACTGATTGACAGGTATCATCAGGTACTTAGGTAAAAAGGCTTCCCATAACTAACTATAGACAAAAATACAATCAATTTTAATAAAAAAAGAGTCAGAATTAGCAAATTGCTCATTATACAGTCCAGACTGCTTGATTTCATTGATAACCGGTACTTTTAAAAATGAGTTTGAACAACTGAACATGTAACAAATTCATGGTATTCAGACAATATTATAACAAGATACATTTTCTACTTTTATAACATGAATAAAGTAAACATTATTGTGCTCAGCTTTCTTCTGACAATCGCACCGTTCAGCGGTTTCAGCCAAAAGAGTGAACAAAGCATCATACCAGAGAATGTCCCACATGGTATAAGTTTGCAGGCATGGGAAAAAATGAATGCGCGCTGGCAGCCATATTCCACTAAAATCAGCATTCAGAAGAATGACGGGAGTTCAGTTGAAGGTCAGCTTAACTGGATGAGCGACAGTATATTAATGATACAAAGAAGCAGCAGCCTATCCGATGGATTATTCAATCCGGATGATTATGCCTGGGTTAGAGTCAATGAAATTTCATCAATGAAAATCAGGTTGGGAGGCCATCCCTATCAGGGGTTAATCATTGGCATGCTTGCCGGAGTTATTCCCGGATTTATTACCGGAGCGATTCTTGCTCAGGGTTGGACGATTATCCCTGCGATCGTTTTTGGAGCCATTACAGCCGGAGGCGGAGGTGTTGCCGGATCATTCATTCAAAAAGCCGGTCGCAAGCAAAGTTACGTCCTGAATTCCGACAATCTGACTGGCAGGGACTTGAATAAGCTCAAACGCACCGCACTTTTTCCCGAAAAGCTCCCCCAATTATCGGTGCGCCAGGGCGAGGCCGGATTATCGGATTTCGAAAATCTCGTAAAACTCTCCCCGACACTCAGACGGGCCTTCCCCGACAATCCGATATCAATATCGGTCCACACCTCTCTGATGACAAATTCAGTCAGAAAAAGAATGCAAAATTGGTATATGAGTCCATTGTGGGGACCATCGGACCCTTATTATGAGACTAGAATTGGTCTGGAGGCAGATCTTTCAGAAAGAATCGGAAAAAGATTTCAGGCAGGAGTTCTCTTCCAGATGTTTCCAGGGGATATCTCGTCCTCCTATCTCACAAAGAACCTCCCGGAATCAGATGTATTTTACTCTTACAACCATCACTTTAAGCAGACGACTTATGGAATTTACGGAGGATGGCTCTTACACCCGGCAGATCCATACTGGGCTACCCGGTTGGAAGCATCCATTCAGGCAGGTGTGGTTGTGTCGGACATTTACGAGCACTTCTACTTTAACTGGACTGCCCTCAGCGACTATACGATTCAAGGAGAGACTTTCATTCAGAACCACAATTATCAGCCGGGCGGGATGCTAAGATTGCAGGCTTCGTGGTACCTGATACCGGGATTTTCAATCGATTCAGGCCTTGAAGGATTTTGGATAAAAAAAGTTACATTTAATGAAAGGACCGTATTGCCGCAAACGGCAAACGGTCCTATGTATATTACTCACCACACCTTGAATTTCAGCAATCTGCAGGGCTACCTGGGGTTCAGCATTCACTTCTAAGGTTCGGCTGGCGCCTCACTAACTATGCTCCCTGTGGTCGCTAATTGCTCGCTTCGCTCGCTAATTGGTTCGCTAACGCTCACCCAATTTAACGCTGTAGTTGCCTTTAGCTTTTTCGGCCGCAACGGTTACGGTCCATTTGCCTATGTAGCCAGCTTCATTCTCCTCATCAATGCTGATGGTTTGATTCCAGTTAACATTTGCCAGTGGTGAGAGGCTATATTCGTTATAAACCTCTCCGTTAGGCAGTTTTATAGTAACCTTTACCTTACCGGAATCGATCGCACCTTCAACATTCACGGAAATTCCATTGGCTCCTTTTTTAACTTCATAATTGAAATCAGCAGTGCTGGTTTCATCTGCCGTCAAATTTTTGTTGATTTCCAGATTATTCTGACTGCCTCCAAAAACAGAATAAACCTGACCTTTAAATTGGGGGTAATCCATCTTTATATCAGGGATATCGACATTTACATCTGCTGCTTCAATTTTATAGCCAGGCACACTGATTGCCATCGGGCTGCCTTCCCTGTATTGAAATTTCGGTGTTTTGTAATAGTAGTTGTAACGCTTGCCATTGATGTTTTTCTGGATTTCAAACTCCTTCATCTCTTTCAGCTTTTGGCCCATTTCGTGTTGCCGATCCATTGATTCACGCACCCTTGCGCGCACTTCACCAGCCTGGGCTCTGACTTCAGCGGCCTGCTCCCTGGCTTGATCAGCCTGGGCCCTGGCCTCATCCCTGATTTTTGCGATTTGATTTTCGTTTAAAGGGCTCCAAGCATGTCCCATGGTAACAATTTCAGTGTTGCCGGTCAGCTCATGGAGCTTTTGGCTCTGCTTCTCAATCTTGTGTTGCAAACGCTCAATCTTCTTTTCGTTCCGGTCCTGTCCAATTACTACCGTTGATCCGGCTAATAATGCGGCTATCAGGAGCGGTGCAATAAATTTTGTTTTCATTGTTTTCTGATTTGTTTATGATACAAAAATAGCTCCTCGAAACTGCAGGGAAAGTTAATGATGGGTTAATGCAATGTTAAAGGCTCAGGTGAAGGCTCAAGGCGCAAGGCGCAAGAATGAAAGAAGAGATTCGAAGACCAATTTTGAATTTTGGAATTACAGATTCAAATTGAGCCGGATAAAATGATGAATATGCTGCAAGACATAGAATTCAGATTAAACTTTAGTAAATTTATGAGATCCAAGTAAAAAACTCTAAACCAATGAACCATAAACTATTATTAACCGGATTCACCGTTCTGGCGATGCTGACGGCCGGTTGTTCCGGACTTACTGAGCTGCCCATGTACTGGGGCAACAATGCAGCATCTCCGGACATTAAACCTACTGGATATCATGCCGATACTAAAACCGGTTGGATGAGCTACAACGATAGTACTCACCTGTATTTTGCTTTTACTTTCTTCGATCCAAGATACCAGTCACAGATTCTCCGCAGCGGAATGACTGTTTTCATAGATCCAACCGGTAAAATGAAAGAGGATTGTTATGTGCGTTTCCCAATGATCAAAAGGGAAATTGTATCAGGAAACCAGACAGGCCAGAAACCTGCACCACGGCAGGGAGCCCAGAACCGTGGTCAGCGAACCAGCACAGAAATGCTTCTCGAACAGGCTCAGGGATTCGAACTGCAATGGAAGAATGGCAAGGATTCTATGCAGGTAAATACCTCACTTGTTAAAACAGATTTTAAAACTTCAATTGGATTGGATACAACCAATGCACTTAACATGGTTGTTGGGATACCTATTAAAATGATACAGCCGGCAGGTTTGATGGCTCTTGATAAAATGGTTATTGGATTACGATTCGGTCAATCAGTGGGCGGACCCGATCAGGGTGGCGGTGGAAGGCAGCAAATGTCTGGTGGCAATCAGCCTGCAGTTTCAAGCGGCAGTAGTGCAGGCTCCGCTGGCAGTGGCGGTAGCGGTGGCAGCCGAAGAGGTCGAGGTGGTGGTGGTGCTGCTGCATCATCTGGCGGTGGTCTTGGGGCCCAGCGTGCGGCAGCCGGAGCCGGTTCTCAGGGCATGGATAATTCGCCTATGGAGTTCTGGTATAAGACGAAGGTGATTAAGAAGTAGGCAGTATTCAGTACCCAGTACACAGTACCCAGTACTCAGTACTCAGTACTCAGTTCTCAGTACTCAGTACTCAGTTCTCAGTACTCAGTTCTCAGTACTCAGTACTCAGTTCTCAGGGCTGCCGACTGCAGACTGAAGACTGAGTACTGAAGACTCCTAACGGAGCCATCCGCCCATAATCTTCTTCTGCAGCTCTCCCGGTTCGGCAGCTGGTGTAATCTAAAAACTCCTCTTATTAATGCTTTTATCGAGATGCATAATCGCAGGTTCCTGTGGGGTCAGATCGATATTCAACCCGGCATACCCCAGATATTTCGAGTAGTCAACGGGATTGGTGGTATACACATAATCAAAGAACTCATT
>CAIXHD010000414.1 GCA_903919065.1 uncultured Bacteroidota bacterium | reverse complement strand
CTGCTTGCCAAAATCCTTCAGCAACCAGGTTTTACCAACTTGCCGTGCCCCCTGCAAAACCAATGGTTTTCTGGCCGGATTAACCTTCCAGGCTAATAATTGTTTTCTGATATCCCTCTCGATATTCATAAAATCACATTTAAAGTGCCAATATCGTGATAATTTTCACATAAATGGCATTTAAAATAGAAAAAAGCAGTACTCAGTCTTCAGCTGGCAGTACTCAGTTCTCAGTCTGCAGTTGGCAACCTTGGTGCATGCAAAAGCGTTCTTCCAGAAGGGGTCCTACCTGGAATTCCTTCTCTGTCATCCTCGCGACGGCGGAGCCGGAAGCGGGGACCTTTACGCTGCCGTACCGAGGTATTTGAGAGCACCTTTACGCCGTCGTACCACGGTTACTGAGAGCACCTTTCCGCTGCCGTACCGCGCTAATGAGAGCACCATTCCGCTGTCGTACAAAGTTCAGCAATTAGCACTAACCACGGAGTCACAGAGAGCCCCGAAAAACACGGAGTTTGCTTAAAGATAGTGACTTGGTAATCATGATACTTTGGTTTTCAGAGATCCACGGAACTCTGAAAAAGCCATCTTGGAGAAAGCACCTACCGATAGATGGATAACTTGGTTTTGGTTTTTTAGTGCTAAATTTGCCTTAGATTGTCAATGATGTATTAACAATGAAAATATATGGAATCATTAATAATAAAGCCAAAAGATAAAGCCGAACTTAATTTTTTCCTTGAGCTGGCAAAAAGACTCGGGGCAAGGGCAGAGACTTTTGAGGACGATGCTGATGAACGCCTTTTTCAAGCTATGGAGGATAATAAAAAAACAACCAAAGTAGGTCGTCAAAAGGTTCTTGATACACTCCATCAGATCATTAATAAATGAAGATTGAATTCTTAAGTGGGTTTGAGAAGGATCTTTCGCGCACCAGAGATAAAATACTGGCGAAACTAATTCTTGATTGTATTGAACTATTCGAGAATGCCAGTATACTTCAAGAAGTGCCAAATGTTAAGCAGCTAAAGGGGCATTCATCTGCCTATCGTTATCGAAAAGGAAAATACAGAATAGGATTTTATTTCGAAAATGATACAATTGTCTTTGCAGCCTTCGATACCCGAGACAAAATCTACCATCGGTTTCCCAAAATATGACTTTTGAGGAGTTAAAAGCATATATCAATCAAAAATTGGCAGACAGCAAAACTGAGTTGGTTGGACAGCGTTAAGGCTTAAGGCAGTACCCAGTCCTCAGTACCCAGTTCTCAGTCTTCAGTCCGCACTTGGCAACTTCTGTGCCCGCAAAAGCGTTCTTTCACCCATTTCCGCAAAAGCGTTCTTTCAGAATGCATCCAATCTAGCATTCCTTCTCTGTCATCCCGGTGCAGGCGCAGCCTGAAGCCGAGACCTTTATGCTGCCGTACCGCCGTTACTGAGAGCACCTTTACGCTGTCGAACCGCCGTTACTGAGAGCACCTTTATGCTGTCGTACCGCCGTTACTGAGAGCACCTTTCCGCTGTCGTACCGAGCCATTTGAGAGCACCTTTACGCTTTCGTACGTAGGCGGACGCGGGACCCAGTTCACTGAAGGTGTCATCGGCAGGGGCTATCAATCAGCACATTGTCTCAATGATATTGAAAAAATTGGGCTTTAATTGTCGTATTAACGGCAGCCATTATATTTTTTTCAAGGTTGGTATTGAAGAAATCATTAATATTCAGCCATTAAGCGATAACAAGGCAAAAGCTTACCAAGTAAAACAGATCAGGTTTTTGATTTTGAGGTATAAACTTAACTTTGCGAACAATGAACAAGTTTGAAATAATAATTTACTGGAGCCAAACCGATGAGGCATTTATAGCTGAAGTTCCTGAACTTCCGGGTTGCACGGCTGATGGAATTAGTCCTATTGACGCTATAAAAAACGTGAATACGGTTATAGATCAATGGATTGAAACAGCACACTTAATGGGTAGGGAAGTTCCGAAACCCAAAGGACGACTTATGTTTGCATAACATTTTGCATCTAGCTGACATCGACGCATTGACATCCCCACAAAAGCGTTCTTCCAGAAGGGGTCCTACCTGGAATTCCTTCTCTGTCATCCCGGTGCAGGCGCAGCCTGAAGCCGGGACCTTTCCGCTGTCGTACCGCCGTTACTGAGGGAACTTTTCCGCTGCCGTACCGAGGTTACTGAGAGAACCTTTATGCCCTGGCTGAACATTTTATATATGAGCAGATTTAAGTTTAAGCAGTTTATTAACTTTGTAGAAATTTGAAGCAATGGAAGCGACAATCAGAATAAATACCGACTCAATTACGCCGGAATTCATTGAAGGAATTAAAAAGCTATTTCCGCATAAGACTGTTGAAATAACGATACAACCGGCCGACGAGACCGACAATATTTTAAGTAATCCTGTCTTTACGCAAGTATTGCAAGATAGAATAGCTGAGTATGAGACAAAAAAGCAGATTATTTCGTTAAAGGCTAAGGACCTGCTATGAGAAATATTGAATTCATTCCATCAGCTTTTAAGGAATACCAGGAATGGATCGAAACCGATCGAAAAGTTGCCATGAGAATTGGCGACCTTATCAGAGACATTTTGAGAAACCCGGATGAAGGGATTGGTAAACCAGAAGCTTTAAAGCACCAGTTCAAAGGCTATTGGAGCAGAAGAATAGACCAGGAGCATCGGCTAATTTACAAAACTACTGCTACGGCAATTGTTATAATTTCTTGCTATTCACATTATTAATCCAGATAATTTACTTTTCGTGGGTTTGTCGCAGATGCCAAAAAGTAAAGGCACAAGGCTCAATTGTTTCGGTACGGAAGCGCGAACGCTCACTCAATCAACTCGGTACGACAGCGTAAAGGTCCCGGCTTCAGGCTGCGCCTGCGCCGGGATGACAGAAAAGGAATGCTACGTAGGACACATTCTGGAAGAACGCTTTTGTTGAAATGCCTGAAAGAACGCTTTTACAGAAATTTCTGGCGGTGCTTTCTTTTTTAAGCTATCCAAATTAGGAAGCCCTTTTCTGTCATCCTCGCGAACGCGGGGACCTTTCCGCTGTCGTACCGAGAGATTTGAGAGCACCTTTCCGCTGTCGTACCGAGGTTACTGAGAGCACCTTTACGCTGTCGTACCGAGGCATTTGAGAGCACCTTCGCGCTGTCGTACCGCGCCAATTGGGCGCTCGTCACCTGTCACCTGTCACCCTTTATCTCCCAGTGACCCCCTTTTGCAGGGCCGAACCGCTCGATCAGACCTCGATCTTTGAGCTTAGTGACGTTTTTTTCGATAGCAGTTTGGCTAATACCGACCATTTTACTTAGCTGGGATAGGGTGATTTTCGGATTATTTCTGATAGTATTCAAGATCATTTTTTGATTATCACCCAACTTATCACCCAACTTATCACCCAACTTATCACCCAACTTATCACCCAACTTAACATTTAACCCGCAGCGGGTAAATCCGTTAATGGATTCGAGCATGAAGCTCAGTTCAGGTGAGTTTTGCAATTCAGCCTGGATCCGAAAAAAACCGGTTCCGAATTTCTCAATGTCACCGCGCAAATAGAATGCCTCAGCAAGCAGTTTGTTCCTGTGTAGCGCAATATAGTCACCCTTCAGCAAATCTTCCACTTTAAGACCACCCATCAAACTGCCGGGATTAACAAAGCGGATATGGTCGTCAAAGATTTTGATTATGATATCAGTTTCTCAGAGAGATGCTCTTCTTGATAAATGTCATTGCTTCATCAACCGCAACAACCAGTGGCGACTTGATCAGGATATCGTCAATAATAATATCCTGCGACTTGAATCGACCTATATGGATTCCGGTCTGATGTTCGCCAAAAAGAAGTAATGCTGCGAACGTCAGTTGATCTTCCTTTATCAATCCTATTTTTTTAAGATTTACCATAGGATCCTCCTGCAGACTTATCCTGCCTGTATTCCCAATCTGTCGGAAGAATTTCACTATCAGGTCTATCTGAAGGTCGGCCAATGTTTCACGAACAATAAATGAATCAAAGGAACTGTTGATGCTATATAACTGCATTTCTACGATTTCATTCAACGGTATCAGGTGATTCGATGCGCCAATACGCTTATAGTACTTCCCTTTGCAACTCACTGGCTTTAACGGATACTCCTGAACGCTGACACAAACAATAGTCTTCCCATCTATAACAACCGGATTTATTTCAGGAAAGATCTGTGGTTGTGTCGCTTGCTTAATCACATTGATCCAATCCTTTATGATCTCATCATTTACATTAACACCTTTAACCGTACCATCTCCGGTAACCCCGATAAGAATCTCCCCTCCTGAAGCATTGCTAAAAGCAGCAACGGTCTCAACTGTTTCCTTACCGAACGATTCCTTAAATTCGAGTCGCTGCGATTCTGGTTGTTTATATAGTTCTTCGGTCCTGATCATACGCGAATTTAGTCATTCATTTGATGTCACCAATTCTCACTAACCGTCACCTGTCACCGGTCACCCGTCACCTCTTAATTATCTTCCAGGCCCTTCCTCCAATCCCCACAAAATACACCCCCGCCGGCAGCTCACTCATCGGCACTCTTATAACCTCCTCGCCTCCTATCCTCCTCACCCCTTCGCCTCCTATCCTCCTCAACTCCTCACCCTTCAAGCTATATACTCGAATTTCCCTTCCAGCGTCCCCCATTGGGAGCTCAATAGTTAATTCATTCGTGCAAGGGTTGGGATACATTTTTACTTCATTCTCCAGCGGGATTACTTCTGCCTTCGTAACTATAGCATTTGACGTGCAAATCCAGCGATCAGGATCAAACTTCACCGAATCCACCGCAAACGGCGCCGTCACCGTAAATTTCTGCCCGCTGAACGTGTGGTGCAGCACCACGGTGATGCTGTCAACATCAGAACCTCCCGCAAAAGCGTTCTTCCATCCATTTCGCAAAAGCGTTCTTTCAGAATGCGTCCTACCTGGCATTCCTTCTCTGTCATCCCCGCGAACGCGTTCTTCCAGAATGCGTCCTACCTCGAATTCCTTTTCTGTCATTCCCGCGAGGCGAAGCCGAAAGCGGGAACCTTCACGCTGTCGTACCTCATCATTGAGAGCACCTTCCTGCTGTCGTACCGCCCCAATGGGAGCAATTTCCCTCCCGTAGAGCCGTATGGGCACATCCATCTCAAAAAACTCCACCGTAGCACTACTTTGTACTTGCCCCAGCTCCAGCTCCACGGCATTATCAGCCCCCTGCCGGTATACCATATTATAGGTCGGGTACCCTTCGCCGAAGATCCAGTCATTGAAAAACTCCCGGTAGCTGCTGCCCGTCACCGCCTCCGCGTGGGCAATCAGATCCTCCGTGGTGGCATACTTATTCGATAATCGGGGGTCATACAGATAATTGTTCAGCGCCGTAAAAAAGTTCTCATCGCCCATCTGCCAGCGCAGCATATGCACCACCATCGCGCCCTTGCTGTACGACAGGCGGTCATCGAATATCCGGTCGATACTGGTGGTATCATAACAATACACCGATCCATCCGGTTTGCTCAGTACCCGGTTGATTGACAGGCGCTTGAAAGGTTCCCAATAGATACCCCCCTGATCGCGCTCGTAACAAAGCCCCGTCAGATACGTTGCAAAGCCCTCATTCAGCCAGATATCCTTCCACGATGCGCACGTCACCAGATTCCCGAACCACTGATGCGCCAGCTCATGCGCCATCAGGTCATACCCGAAACTGCCCATAAAGCTCATCGTCTGATGCTCCATGCCGCCGCCCCACTGCCACTGTGCATGCCCGTAACGCTCATCCGCAAACGGATACAGTCCGAACAGCTCATTATACAACTGGAAAGGTTTGATAATATTTTTCGTCTGCTCCTTCGTGGCTTCAAGTGTCTCCGGATATACATAATTCAGTATCTCGATAGACTTGCCGTTCTCCAGCGGAACATAATCCGAATAAAACACATAATTCGTGACCGATACGCCTACCAGGTAAGCGGCCATCGGGTGCTTATGCTTCCACCGGTAGATGCTCCGGTCGGCCAAGTGCTCCTCCGATATCAGCATCCCGTTAGCGGCCGCCCGGTTCCCCGGTGGCACCGATATTACCAGCAGCACCGAGTCCACCTTATCATTCAGGTCCTGACTGCAGGGCCACCAGTCGGCCGCCCCGTAAGGCTCCGACAGGGTCGATACGATCGGCACCCCCGCATGCAAAGCATTTGCAAACGACCCGCTGCCGTTCTCCGGCGGTATGCCGGCGTAGGAGATCTGGATG
>CAIXHD010000413.1 GCA_903919065.1 uncultured Bacteroidota bacterium | reverse complement strand
GCTGCATAAGCTTCCATAACATGCAGATGCGTATTCATTGACCGGGGCTCATTGTTATCGGCCATGCGATTTTCATCGTACAACTTCCAATCCCGCGTAAAGGCTTCGTAATAACCAGGATGCCCAGGATCTTTGGCGTGTTCTTCCAATTGCATGAAAAATCCCCGGATAACTCCCAGCACCTTATCATCCTGCACCAGTTCCATATATTTACTCAGCGCATAGATCACAAAGGCCTGTGCGTAGGTATGCTTGATATCAGCCGCAACGGTACCGTCCGGTGCAACCTCCATAAAATATCCACCATTTACCTTATCCAAAAATTTATCATTCAATACCCGATAAGCAAGATGAGCCATTTCGCGATATTCCGTATTATCATAATGGAGAGCAGCCTCTGAGTAGGTCCACAAAATTCTGGCTGTCAGCACACAGGATAAATTTGCCTCCACAGGATTACCCTGCAGGTCGGCGGCACCGTAAAACCCATCCTTACCCGGTTTTACCGCATATTTTAGCCAGTAAGGCAGGATATCACTAATTAATTCATGCTCAAATTTCTCCCGATGGAGTATTAATTCTTCCATTAATTTCACTGGATTCATGTGTTGATGAGTTGAAGTTTCGACAGCATCGCTGCTACACGCTCGGGATCAGTTTCGAGGATAGAGAATTCAGGAATGGAGGAGAGACCGCCCATAAAAACATCATCGCGACGGAAATTCATGCCACTTTCGACGGTATGGCGAAGTGTTGCATGATACTCAGAGGCTTTCACCTTATGTGCGAAATCGCTGATATTGTGTTCACTTAAACCACCCCCAGGCATAATAATGATCTTATCCTCTGATTTTTCGATCAATTGTGAAATCAGTTCAGCACCATCAGGTGCCTGGTTTTTCTGACCCGAAGTAAGTATCCGGTCGACCCCTGTGAACTTGAGGTCCTCCAATGCCTCAAATGGGTCAACTGCCATATCAAATGCACGATGAAAAGTAACAGCCATTGGCCGTGCCAGCTGAACAATCTCGAGCGTCCGTTCAATATCAATTTTACCATCGGCAGTTAAGAAACCGATCACCACGCCATCGACTCCAGCCTGCTTGCAGCGTTCAATGTCGCGTTTGATGATCTGGTATTCCATTTCAGAATAAAGAAAATCACCACCCCTGGGCCGAATGATCACATGGAGTCTGATGGATAGCATCTGCCGGGCGAGTTCAATGGTACCAATGCTTGGCGTAGTGCCTCCCTCATAAAGATTATCACAAAGTTCGATACGGAAGGCCCCACCCTTTTGGGCAGCCAGAGCGGAAGCCAGCGAACCTGCGCAGACTTCCAGAATCGGTTTATTCATATTTTTTTGCTTCAAGTACGGTGAAATCCTGCTTTTTCGAGAACCCCTCACCACTATACTTTACCGAATATTTTCCCGGTTTGATATATGTTTTATACTGATAAAAATAAGCATCAGGAACATTAGCTTCCTTCACCACCCCATCCCAGCTCAGCTGATTAAACCCTTTAGTTCCGGCGATTTCCTTTTCCCATATGACCTTAATGCCTTGGAGGATCTGCAAACTGGCCGTACCGTCCGACATCTGCCACCAGGTAATCTGCGTTTTATTCACGCTCATTTCATTGATATCCCGATGGGTATCGTTATTCCATGGCGCCATAAGGTCAGGGACAGGGAATAATTCCACAGTTGTTGGCATGCCATGTTCAAAGGCGGCATGAATTGGTTTAAGGTTCAATTTGTAAATACCTCGTCCATGCGTTCCTGCTATCAGGTCGAGCTCGCGGTCCTGGATCACGAGGTCAGAAATTACAGTCGCGGCCATATTATTACCAAGCAGCGACCAGCTTTTCCCACGATTAACTGAGATAAAAACACCCCGGTGTAAACCTGCATAAAGGAAATTCTCCAAAATGGGATCTTCGGCAATACAATTCACCGTTTCTGATGGAAGATCTGCGACAATGGAGCTCCAGCTTTTACCCAGATCTTCAGAAACGAAAAGATATGCCGACAGGTCATCATTATTGAGCCCTGTCATGGCCAGATAGATACGGTCCTTTGAATATCTGGATAAAACAATACTCCTGATATATCGGTTGGGTAACCCGGCAGATCGCTCAATCCAGCTTTTTCCGTCATCCTCGGTAATCCATACAGCCCCTTTATCGGTTCCAACAACCAGGATTCCTGCCGTTAGTGGCGATTCGGCCAGTGCTCCGGCAGCTGTTGAGATTTTTTCAGGTATCGACGATTTGGAGAAATCAGGGCTGATCAGCTCCCATTTATCGCCCTTATTTACGCTCTTAAACAGATAATTTCCTGCATGATACAATGCTTTCGAATCGAATTTTGAGATAATATACGGGGTAATAAAATTATAGTTTAACGTTGCACCTGATCCCCGGGGAAACTGAGGCTGAATAAATTTCGAGCGGTCGGCTGCCATGTCTTTTCGGAAGATTGCCCCATTCTGTGATGAACTATAAATGATATTGGGATCTTCGGGATCCGCCAGTGTATAGCACCCATCGCCCCCACTCCAGGCATCTACCCATATGTATTTCCATTTATCAGCAAAACGGGGATTCCATTCCCTGGCCGGTCCGTAAACCGATGCATCATCCTGAACTCCACCATAAACATGATAGGGCACCTGATTATCAACAGAGATATCGTAAAACTCACCGGTCGGAATATTGTTATAATGAGTCCAGGATTTTCCCTTATTATAGCTGTAATAAAATCCACCATCGTTCCCGACTGCCAGTTCCTGAGGATTCTTGGGATTGATCCAGATATCGCACTGATCGAGATGAAAAGGCACAGCCGGACTGGGGAAAACATGATAAACATCTCCCCCGATCAAATCGAAACTGGCCCCTCCATTATCACTATGAGCCATACGGATACCCAAGAGATAAATTTCATCATCATTGTTTGGATTGATGGAACAATCCGAAAAATACCAGCCTATCCCATTATAAATCAGCAGGTCATCTTTATGTGTCCTTTTCCAGGTTTGCCCGCCGTCGATGGTTTTATAACATTCAGCCGAACGATTTTTATCCCGGTTGAGATTATCGACAAATGCATAGGCTTTGTCGGGATTCTGCCAGGAAACAGCCAGGCCGGTGCGGCCGGTCTTATCTCCTTCAGGCAGGCCACCAGTGAGCTTTTTCCAATTGGTTCCGCCATCAGTACTTTTATAAACCGCACTCTCCGGTCCGCCTATCCCGGGGTAATTCTCCCACATCGAAGCGTAGATGATATCGGGATTCGATTGAGAAACAACAATATCGTTAGCTCCGGTATGATCGTTTACGAATAAAACCCTGTCCCAGGATTTCCCCCCGTCGAGGGTTCTGTATATCCCCCGATCAGGATTTGGCGTCCACAAATGCCCCAGCACTGCCACGAAAGCAATTTCGGGATTTGTTGGATGTACCTTGACTTTTGCAATATGCCATGATTTTTCCAGCCCAAGATATCGCCAGGATTGTCCGGCATCGTCCGACCGGAAAACCCCAGTTCCCGGAAGGGTAAAATTTCTTGGTTTTTTGAGATATTCCCCGGTTCCCAGGTAAATTATATTCGGATTTGAAGGTGCCAGAGTAAAATCTCCTATCGAAAGGGCAGACTGATCTTCGAAAATTGGTTTCCATGAAAGACCGTGGTCGGTGGTTTTCCAAAGGTTGCCTGAGCCAAATCCGGCGTACCAGGTGCCAGGTTTTTCCGGATCACATTGTACGGCATCAACGCGTGCCGAATTTATAACCGGCCCCAGCGAAATCCATTTTAATTTAAACGGGGTATTTACCTTATGTTCAAGGTACTGCGGCCACGATACCAATAAGGGATTGGCTGGTTCCTGGGCATGGATAGTCAGGCTAATCAAAAGCAAGACTGCAATGGGTAGGAGGCTCCTTTTCATTATTCAATTTAGAGATTCGAAGGCCAATTTTGAATTTTGAAAATACAAATTCAAGTTGACTTCCCAGCTATCTATAACTTTTAAGAATGAAAGAGAATTCCCGGATGAATTTCATGGTCTGCGACGGGGTCCCCGCCTTCGCGGGGATGACAACTCTTCGAGGGACAATAACTTATTTATCAACCAGATAATACTCCACCGTTGTCACCACCCTCACAATCTTAATCTGAGGGGTATTAACATCACGATCCTCGATGGAAAAAAGTCCCTGAGTAGCTTTCTTGATTTTCCCGACTTTAGATTTTGAATCGGAAGCGAATTTCTCGGCCGCCTCACGTGCATTTTTTGTGGCAGACTCGATCATGGCTGGCTTTACTGAGTTGAGATCAGTAAACAGGTATTGAACCTGGCTTTGGTATTGATCCTGATTCAGAACAATTCCCTGACCAACCAGATCTGTCAGATGGGAAATCGCCTTGGTCATCATGTCCGTTTTTTTAGTATTGACAGTCATTTGCGCCCGGCCAATATATCGAAATGCGGTATTCTGATCATTTCCTCCATAGATATTTGCCTGCTGGTCATTGATGCTGATCATCCCAATGGAAATCTCTTCCTTGCTAAAACCGCCGGATGTTAAAAAATCCAGGATGATCTTTTGTTTCCTGTCGAGAGTTGACTGCAGTTCAGCCAGATTATTGCTGGCTTCGCTAAAAGTAATCGGCCACACGGCCACATTGGCATTAACCTCCATCTCAGCAAGTCCTTTGACTATTACCGACCTGTCGAGTTTTTTAAAACGGATCAATGAATTCCCCAGAATAAGTGCTGCAATCACAAGACCCAAAGCAAGTGTCCCTGCAGCAGCTGCCAATTGTGATTCCTGTTTTGTCATTTTTATATTATTTATGATCCATAAATATAATCAAACGAAGTGTCATTCCCGCGAAATCATGATCATCTCCACAAGCCCAGAATCAGTCCTTTAAGAACAAAAGCAATGGTGACATATCCCCAGTTCATGAGCATCAGTTTCCATCCCCTCATCTCAAACAGGCTGAGAATTCCGACAGCCATTGAAGCCCATCCGAAACCGGCGAGTAAAGAATAAAGAAGATAGCTGCTTAAAGTGAATTTCGGGTCACCCAGAAAGAAAGCAAGATTATAGGTTATGATCAGTGAGAAAATGAAAGTTAGCCCATATTTAACAAAAGGGTTATCCTTTTTCATTTTCTCTTCGGTGAGCCCGGTTTCCTTCATCCATGCTTTCGCGAACAAAAGAGGAGAATACCATAGTGCTCCAACGAAAAAATCCGATAGCGCAGCAGCAAAGACAGCCAGATGGTTAATTGATACATTTTCCATAATGCAGTTATTAAGTGAGTTAAAGATAAAACATCAATATGGAAAAAAAGTTTATTAGCTCATAAGTCCGCTTCTTTTCAGCAGTGCTTCGGGATCAGGTTCCTGGCCGCGGAATTTCACATATAGCTCCATGGGATGCTCGCTGCCTCCTTTTTCAAGAATGTTTTTCCGGAACGAGGTTGCCACCTCACGATTGAAAATTCCTTTCTCCGAGAAAAGGGCAAAGGCATCGGCATCAAGTACCTCAGCCCATTTGTAGCCATAATATCCTGCAGAGTATCCTCCTGCAAAAATATGACTGAAGCCTGTACTGGTCGAGCTGCCCGGTATTTTTCTGAATAGCTGCGTATCCTCCATGGCCTCCTTTTCAAAAGCGACAGGATCCCCATCAAAAGGTTGAGGCAAAGTATGCCAGGCCATGTCGAGGAACCCGAAACTCAGTTGCCGCTCAAAGGCATATCCTTCGAGAAAGTTTTTTGATTCGATCAGCTTTTCGATCAGTTCAGACGGGATCTTTTCGCCGGTTTCGAAATGAACGGCAAAAGTATCGAGCCACTCTTTCTCCAGTGCCCAGTTTTCCATAAGCTGACTTGGTAATTCAACAAAATCACGAAAAACATTGGTACCTGATACTGATGGATAGGTGCACTGTGCAAGCATCCCGTGCAGGGCATGCCCGAACTCATGGAGGAAAGTATTTACCTCATCATGAGTGAGAAGCGAAGGCTTACCCGGCGTCGGTTTTGAGAAATTACAAACCAGGGAAACATGCGGTCTTACTGATGATCCGTTGAGTTTCGACTGGCCACGAAAATCGGTCATCCAGGCTCCACCCTGCTTACCCGGTCTGGGGAAAAAATCGAGATAAAGAAGTGAAAGGAAATCCCCATTCTCATCCTTCACCTCGTAGGTCATGACATCGGAATGATAAACTGGAATATCACGGATAGCTTCAAACTGCAATCCGTATAATTTATTGGCCAGCAGAAAGATTCCGCTGATAACATTTTCGAGCTTAAAATAAGGTTTCAACAGTTCCTCGCGAAAATCGAATTTCTTCACCCGAAGCTTCTCAGCATAATAGCTCCAATCCCATGGCTCAAGCTCAGAATCAGCTCCCTCATTTCTGGCAAAAGTGGCAACTTCCGAAAGCTCCCTCCGGGCAGCGGGCTTAGAATGGGTATGGATATTTTTGAGGAAGGTCATCACTTTTGATGCCGATCCGGCCATGCTTTCCTGAAGCGCATATGACGCATAATCAGGCTCCTTCATCAGGCTAGCCATTTCCATCCTTAGGTTCACTATCTCCTTGATCAAAGCCTTATTATCCTTGTCATTTCCCCTGTTAGCGCGAGCCCCGAATGCCCTGATCATTTTCTCACGAAGATCCCTTCGATCGGAATATTTAAGAAAAGGCACATAGCTGGGCGCATGAAGAGTAAAAACCCATCCGGTAAGTTTCCGGTCTTCGGCTTCCTGTGCTGCTGCTTCCCTCACGAAATCAGGCAACCCACTCAGTTCCGCCTCCGCCGTAAGATGGAGGGAAAAATCGTTTGTTTCAGACAAAACATTGTCGGCAAACTGAAGGGTCAGGGTCGATAATTTTGAACGAATTTCTGCAAACCGTTTTTTTGACTCCTCATCTAACCGTGCGCCGTTGCGTACAAAATCGCGGTGCCAGTTGCGGAGAACAGTCGATTGCTCGGAGGATAAGACACCGGTTTCAAGTTTCGTGTTTCGTGTTTCGTGTTTCGCGTTTCGTGTTTCGGGTTGGGAAAAATACTGATCGTATAGAATGTCGATGCGGCTGAAAAGGGCGGGATTCATCAGCATGCGGCTGGAATAATCGGTCAAAAGGCCCGATGCCTCCTGAGCTACCTGTTGCATTTTCTCAGATGTTTCAGCATGATTGAGGTTGAACAGGATACCGGATACAATTCCCAGATGTTCCCCGTTTTTCTCGAGGGGAACAATAGTATTCTCAAATGATGGAACTTCTTGCAGATCAATAATCTCCGCTACCTTTTGCTCACACTCAATGATCAGAGTTTCTATAGCTGGGATAAAATGCTCTTCCTGAATAGTATCGAATGGAGGAGCTTCATGTTTGCTCACGAAGGGATGCAACAATGGATTGTTGGATGGTGTATGGCTCATTTTTTTTGATTTTCAGGTTAATCTTCCAGGATCACAAACTCATCGGAACCTTCAACGCGTTCAAGTTCAGTTCCTACCGGAAGTTTAATATATGGAAGGATTGCCGGATCATAATTTGCAATTGCATTAATGCTAAATACCTTACTGGTTTCCGGATCATCAATATACTCCTCGGTTTCCATTCCCGAAAGAAAGCGCCAGCCAGTATCTTCTTTATCGAACCGATCTTCACGATACATAAAGCCCACTTTCATTCCGTCAACAGTTATATGGTTTGAAACAATCCCGAAGCCCTGAAGTTTAATAATATCCTTGATTTCTTCGGCGGGGATCTTAAATTGCTCTTTTTTCATGTCCTATTTATTGAGGGAAATTTTCTGCATTACCAGACCATAATGGCTGCCCGGCGGATTCTCAGCTATTTTTACACCGTTCCAGTCAGGAGCAAAATTCCCGGAATACCATAGCCAGACGGTGCGTCCATCGGCACTTATGAATTTCGATGGAATATTTACAAAATAGGCTTGCTGCCCGAAATCCTTCAGATAGGTTACGAGTTTCCACGGCCCGGTCATCTGATCGGATTCAAGTATATAAGTATTCATTTTTGCACAGGTATTGCCGCCATCTGTCACACACATGAGATACTTTTTCAACGGGGCATTATAGGTCATGGTTACACATCCCATGTTATTATTCCATTCCAGTAATGGCTTGATCTTCTTGAAATCAGCAGTCCACACAGGTGCTCCCTTAGAATCCCTGCCACCATAATATTCATATTTTGAGGCATCATTCATATTCTCCGGGGATGGAACTACTCGGGTCAGGTAAATCTGGTCGCCCGTTATCCAGCTGTCGTTCCAGAATCGATATTTGGGATCTGTGGTATCGGCACCATGGGCTACCATGTAAGCCTTACCATCGGGCGAATACTGAAGATTCTTGCCAAAATCCACAAAATGCGGCGAACCGATTTTTACAGGATATCCGTTAATGCCTGTTTCTCCGAAAAGTGGCTTCTCCGGGGTATGGGGAGTCTCGGTCCAGTTACGTCCATAATTCTTGCTCGTCCTGAAACCGACAAATGGTCCCATCCACGGCCAGTTGATCACCTTATCGCCATATTGGGCGGAGCCGGATGGATCGAGACAATAGGTCCCATAATACCATACTCCATTATAAATCAAGCTTCCGCAAGGATATCTGCCATGATAGGGACTCGCCGAGGCTACCTTCATTCCCAGACTGTACACTTTCAGGTTTGTTGGATCATCGCCTTCAATAATACCCTGACCGGTTGTTGCCTGTTCGCCGTAGGAGCTGGAGCAATCGTTGGATCCATCAAGCCTCCAGGTACAGCCATCGGTCCAGGGCGAATACAGGTTCCCGTCATTGGCCCAGGTTGGGTACCAGGTATCACCAAAATGAAAACCACTTTTCACACCAAGAAGGGTAATACCGGTAATTTCTTTCGATGCCGGATAAGGGCAATCAGCCGGTGCTTCAGACTTCCATACAAAAGGCGCATAAGTCAGATTATCCGGCTTAAGCTGGGCTATCAAACTGGTTGACAGCAGACTCAGGAAAAAAACAATTCGTAATTTCATATTTCAGATGTGACTGGTGACTGAAGACTGAAGACTGAAGACTGGTGACTGGTGACTCATACTAAGCAATATAACCTTAATTTTTCCTGAAGGATCACTGATGAAAATGGTTTCGAAATATAATCGACACAGCCGGCCTCGAATGCGAGTTCCTTGTCGCCGGGCATAGCGTATGCGGTAACGGCAATGATCGGCAAATCCGGACGAGACGCTTTTATCAGCCGTGTAGCTTCGAATCCGTCCATGACAGGCATTTTTAAATCCATCAATACAATTCCAACTTCAGGATGATTTTTGCAAAAGTTAACCGCCAGCTGGCCATTTTCTACGTGCCAAACCTGAGCATTGGACTTATTCAACATAGATTCCAATAAGTAGATATTGATGGGATCATCCTCGACTATTAAAATAACCATATCATCCAGACCGGCTTTTACTTTAGCAGGTTCAAGCACTTCCATTTTGGGCTCCGGCAACAGAAGACCGGGAATTGAGAATCCGAAGGTGGAACCAAAACCTTCAGTAGATTTAACCCAGATCCTGCCACCCAGAAGTTCTATTACACCCTTCGCAATAGCAAGGCCAAGTCCGCTGCCTTCATGTTTTCTTGTGTTCGACAAATCCGCCTGAAGGAATGAATCGAAAATCCGCTCACGAATATCTTCCCGGATTCCTATACCGGAATCCTCCACGATGATCTCTACTTCAGATTCAAGTATTTTATAATCAATATTTATTGTACCAAACTCGGTAAACTTAACTGCATTCGATAATAAGTGATAATAGACCTTCCTTATCAATTCACGATCAGAGTTCAACATCAGGACAGCATTAATGCCATGATAGTTCTGGTTAATTATCACCCCTTTTGCAGCAGCAGCATCGAGAAAATCATCACACCCCGTATTCAGTAATTTAATCAGGTTAAATTCAGATTGATTCACCTGCATATTCCCTGATACCAGCAAAGAGATATCCATATAACTGTTGATGGTATCCAAAAGCCTGTCAGCACTGACATGAAGAATATCCTTATACAATTCCCGGTCCTCAGTGGTCAGGCTGGGATCATCAATCAATTCAACAAATCCGAGAATACCATTTAGCGGGGTCCTCACTTCGTGCGAAATATTATTCAGGAAGGCGGTTTTAAGCCGGTCACTCGCTTCGGCTCTCACCAGTGCCTGGTTCAAAGCCTCTGCGGTAACTTTTCGGTCAGTAATATCCTCAACTGAACCGTCGAAATACAAGGCTTTACCGGCAGAGTCGTAAATTATTCTTGCATTCTCCTCGACAATTCTGATTGAACCATCGCTGCATACCCATTCGGCCTCTTTATCCTTAACTTCTCCATTCCTGTGAATTTCATCCAAAAAGTCATCCCGGTTATAGGCAGGCCCGAAATTATCCGAATCAAGTATTTTTCCCTCAAGTTCCTCCAGAGTTGAACATCGCAGCAAATCAGCGATTGCCTGATTGGCTAAGATAACTCTGCCTTCCGGAGTGGTACGATAGAGTCCGATGGGCGCATTCAAATAGAAGTTTCGGTAGTCCATCTCGCTTTTTCTCAGTGCATCTTCTAAAACCCGTTGCTCCGTGATATCCTGAATCTGAACCAAATAACCATTGTCTGTTTCATGAACTTTCAAAGGTGTAATCAGGACATCGAGCCAAATAACTCCTTTGCGGCTGGTTGAATACAATTTACGAGCTTTAACTACTTCAAAATCAAAGGGACCCTGATACCGAATATTTTGGCCCAAAGCTAAATGCTGTTTGTTTTCACTGCTGATATTCGGGTCGGAAAAAAGGGAAAACCCATTAATCTCATCAATATTTTTAATTCCGAAAAGAGCCAGGCAAGATTCATTTACCTGAATCAGATTCCCTTTCGAATCATATAGTTCAATAGCAATTGGCGATTGGTTATATATGGCACTATAACGGCCCTCTGTTGATTCCAGCAGAGCAATTAGTTCTTCTTTAGTATTATCAAGGTAATTCATGCTATTTCAAAGATAAGTACTTTACCTTGTCGGAAAGCAACTTCTCTAATTGATAGTCAAAAATTTGACAAACAGCACCTTTACTCATTTAATGGAAAACCAGATTTCCTCCCCTGCTTTTGCCTCCACCGGAATCGTAACAGTATAATCACGGTTGAGCAACAGTGTCATGATGTTGCCTTTTTTATCAATAAACTGAGCCTTTGTCGTTAATCCGGTGTAGTAAAGTGAAATTTGTATATCCTTCCGGATTGTTGATTGTGTTGGATTAAAGATCATCAGAAACCCCTTTTCCTTTAGATTGGGATTGGCGTGAAACATCCAGTCGAGGCCGCGACCATCAGCCCTCCGGCTGGAAGTATGGATTATATCACTTTCGAGGATATCACGATGAGCCTTATAAAGATCGACCCACATTTTCACCAGATCCCTCGTGCTGTCAGTATCATAAAGGCGCGGACCCCGGTAGCATGCCTGAACCCCATTGCCCAGGTTAGAGGCGAGCATTTTGCCGTAATGTTCGAGATGCTCCTTAAGTGGCTCTATAGTTGCTGCAGCTCCACCTCCCTGGTATTCAGTTAATGGCACAAACATCCAGCCCATCGATGGCGTCTTTTCGCGTGTTCCGTCGAAAATATTCTGACGTGCATGAATCACCTGCTGATCTCTTGGTAATGACCAGTTGACCTCACGATAACCCATAGCACATTTTGTCCCGCCATTAAGATAATACCAGTCGGGGATATTCAAATAGACTCCCGTTGCACGGCACCACTTATAGTAATCTGTTATAGTGCGCCATTGCGTCCATTGAGAGTCATCTTTTCCCTGATGGCCGGGATGGGTGGTTGAAGCACAGATATGCCCGGGATAGGAGCCATCATGTTCCAGCAGGTTCATTCCGGTGACCTTATACCAATTATAGAGCTTGTCCATATACTCACGGCCCCAGTTACTGCCCAAACAGGGAGCACTGCCATGTATCACTCCACCGGTTTTTCCTGTTGCAGGGTTTACAACATCATCTTTTTCAGATATGCTGCGGCTCGACAACAAAGAATATCCCCCAAGCTCAATTCCTTTGGAATGAGCGTAATCAGCGAGCTTTTTCCATTCCTGCTGATAAGCGGGATCGGTAGATTCCAGATCGAAGCCTGATCCGAAAGTGATTATCCCCATTTCGAATCCCACTGTTGCACATTGATCGATGGCAAGCTTAACCCTGTCAGGATCTGAATTACGGATATGCATCATCAAAGGATTCTCTGTAACCCAGGGAGCTATTACCCGGTACATTTTCCGCTGGGCCAGCAATCGCCTTTCCTCATTATTTCCATCCGGGACCAGTTCCCAGGCCCTGAAAGATTCAAAAGATTTTCCAGGCTCAACGATCAGTCCGGGACCAATTTCGGGCCTGACTTCCAGCAGGCAGGGTGTCATCAGACTATAATTCACCTGGGTGGTAAAAGCAGGATCGGTCATCCAGAAAACTGAGTGCAGCGTGGTATTCATAGTTTCCATACCACTGAATTCGTATTCCGTTTCGACAAACAAATCAGGCTTTTTCAATGGCACCCCTCTTTCCTCAACCGGCGATTCTTTTTCAACAACAGCAAGAATTTCAGATTTAAAGGTTTTCAGGTTTACCGGCAAAGCAGACTTGTTATCCAGACTTATCCATTTGCACATCAGGGGAATGCCATCGTATATCTCATAATGAACTGTTATCTTGATATTTCCTACCGGATCGCCATAAGGCATCCGGTAATTCATCAGAAGATGAAGTCCTTTCGGAGGCCAGGCAACATCCGGTGCAGCATGGCGAACCCTTTTCCAGGAGAGCCTCTCGGTTATCGGTTCAACCTTATAATCAACAAATACCATCGATCCGGGGATGGGTTTCATTGCTGATATCCAAGGCTCAGTAAGGTAAGCCAGATCAGGCTGGCCGGTTAAGCCCCCTATTGAATATATTTTCCCGTTGAGATCGATTTCAGCTTCCGGCTTGATACCCCGAAGCATGGTCTGGCCGGTTTCTAGATTGTCAAACCCGATGGTAGCAGCATTGGGCTCCAGCAAAAAAGTGCGGCTGACCAACCCGTTCTCTAAAATGATCCTGCGAGGACCTTCCTTATCAAGTTTCGATAAATATCCGGAATTATTGATGAGCCAATCGGCCTTCTGAGTCTGTGCCTGAATGGTGCCGGCATTAAGCCAAAGCCCAAGCAGAGCTGAGAAAGCAAGTGCTGATTTATTCATAAAGGTAAATTTCATAAAAATAAAGTTGCCCCGATTTTTCCATTACGACCGGTGATTTGCATCTATTACAGAAAACAGTTAATCCATGCCTGATCCATTTCATAAAATTAGAAGAGCCAAGGTACGAACCGTTTGGTATGCTTCATGTATTCCCGGTATTCCTCGCCGAAGTATTTCAGGTTCTCGAGCTCCTCCCTCAAAACGGTCCTGACCAGCATCCAACTGGCCAAAAAAGCAAGAAAAAGGCTGTCAGGCGTCGGATTTTTAAGTGCTATCCCCAGGGTAAGATAGAGCAATGATGCATACATGGGATGCCGGATAAACCTGTATATCCCTGTGGTGACAAGGCTTGTGGTATGCTCAAATCCGAACAGGGTGGAATCGTTCCGCGCACGGTTAATACGGCCGGCAACCTTAAACCGGTATAGCCCGTCAACTACCGGATAAATCGAACCAATCAGGAGCAGCCATGAAAGGATCTGGTGCCACGAAAAAGGGTCTTTAAACCAAAACGGGACATTGATGATCAGGAGCCAAAGCATGAATTCCCAGGCAAAAAATCGGAAAAAGCCATGATTTTTTGGACTTCCCAGGGAGCGCCACGAAAGATAAATGATAGGAATACTCCCAATAATAAAGGCAATGATCGGATACATGGAGAGGCTATAAAAAAATAAAAATAGGAAATAAACAGGGATATGTCAAGTGCATTTCTTTTGACAGCAATAAAGCTTCTGCTGCCTGTGGAACCAGCAGATCAGTGCATCTCAGGCCACCCGGGGGATTCCCTTTCACCGGGGGCACACAATACCATTACGATAACCGCCTGCACCAATTACAATCCGGATAAATTAACCTTTACCACACCGGCTAAAGGCGGGCAGCCACCCTATACTTACCAATGGCAGTCCGGATCATCGGCAGCCGGTCCGTGGACCGCAATTACCGGAGCCACTGACATGCTCTATGATCCGCCAAACCTGATCAGTGCCGGAACCTACTGTTTTAACTGCAAGATCAAAGATGACATCGGAACGGAGGTAATGACGGCGTCAAAAATGATCATCATCGTGCCCGATCCTACCGTGACTGTTTCCGGCGGAGGCATTGTTTCGCTGAATTCTGCGGCAACCCTGCAGAGCAGTGTGACGGACGGCACCGGAATTATTACATATCAATGGTATGCAAGTTTAACCGGCATATCAGGTTGGGTGTCAATACCCGGTGCCAATGCGAGTTCGTATAAACTCCCGGCCTCTTCAGCCGGATTGTTTTATTACAGAGTTCGTGCCGACGCGTCGGGAGCTGCATGCAGTAAACCTTATTCCCAGGTGATAGCCATCATCATTGTCCCCGATACTTCACTCCCAACTTTTTCAGCGCCACCAGGTCCCTTTACTTTTTGTGTTGAGAATATCGCCCTGGCAAACTATGGGTTGGGGGGCTCCGGGGCCGACAACTACCGGCCCGATTTTTACGCATTCCGAAAGGGTGACCATTGCTTCGACCTTAATCCGGAATTCTTCAGGGATGATTGCGAAAGCACCTTTGGATTCTTCATCCGCTGGGAATTTTCCACCAATGGCCTGGTG
>CAIXHD010000412.1 GCA_903919065.1 uncultured Bacteroidota bacterium | reverse complement strand
CAACTGTTACCTTACCCCCGGCAGCTATGATATTGTTCTCCCCGAGGAACCCGGCGGTTTTACAGGAATCCCCACCGCAAAAGCACGTAACACTGGCATAATAAAAGTATTCACCCGGGGGCAGCTCAAACCGGTAATGAACAACAGCCTCGGAAACATTGGTCTGGGTGAAAAACTTTCCCAGATACAGGTCATCGGCTGTATAGGCCAGGCAAAGTTTGACTTTTCTCAGACGTGAGGCGGGTACGAGCTGGTTATAATATACGAATGCGATATCGAGAATACCGGTGTTTATTTCCTCAGTTATTATGGTATCGCCGCCATCAGGCACCAGTTCGTCGCAGGCCAGAAGCATGACACTTATCAGAACAACTAATATCCGGAGGCTAATGTGTTTCATAATGCAGGGAATCGATTTGAGCAGCGGTGAGAAAGCCCAGGTTTCGGGTTTGTGGCCCCAGCGCCAGGGTGTCTATTGTAAATCTTGATATGGGCACATTGTTAATGCGCGAATGGGAGAGGCATGAAAAAACGCCGATGGCATTATCGAAGCTGTTGACCTCCAGGATCGAGAAAGACTGGGTGTTATTCTCCGCCCGTATCTTCAGGGCCAGATCCTCTCCACCGAGAGAGACATGAAAGTCGAGCCCCAGCGGCACCCTCCTGACATTTTCCTCGGGTTGAATGGCACGGGCGACCTCGATCAGAAATCGTTCTCCGGAGATACGCTGCTCGCAATATTTGATCATTGGATCATACTGATAGATAAACTTTTGAGGCAGAACCAGCGATTGGTCCATCCAGATGCCATTTTTAAACTCAGCATATCGGAAGGTCATGGTAGATTGAAATACAGGTCCGCCGGTGACGGTATGAATCCTGACAAAAAAATCGATTGAGTTCAGCAGCGTGGCTTCCCGTCCGGGTACCAACTCCGGGTCCACCACCGACAGGTTGCCATCAACACTTATGGTTTCGCCATGAATTATTTTATTGGTTGCCGGAAAGTGGATGTAGAGTGAATAGCGTGCTCCCGGTTGTATGCGGCAGGGAATGGCGTAAATCTGGTTAACTGAAGAAGGAAACCATCCCGAATCTTTTTGAATATTATTTACGGGATAGCCGTAGGTGATCTCTTGTTGGAGGTTAGTATATTCAATGGCCAGATACACCCGCATTTCCTGATCCACCAGAATTTCCTCCTGATCGGGGCGGAAATTGGTATCGCCCGGATAAACTGAGTATGTACTACCAATCCTGACATACTGAATGGAATCTTCGGGATCGAGCAGACAATAGACTACCGGAAGCGGGTCGCCGGGTGCAATCAGTTCTACATCGGTGGAACAAGCCCCCAAAGCAGTTAACAATGCAAGTGCACAAAATTTAAGTTTCATTTTAGACCTGTCAGCTTTAAAGCTTTAGGCGTCTTTTTAGACCTGTCAGCTTTAAAGCTTAAAGCTTAGACAAGCCGTACTGTTTAAAGCTGACAGGTTTAGTTTAAAGTTACGCAACTTTCCCTATTTACTTCATCATTTCGCTTATTTTTGTATAGCTAACAATTAAAAGATGAAAACCTCAAAATTCCTTTCAAGCCCGGGCTTCTGGATTGCGATCATTATCTTAATGGCTGCCATCCTGTTTCTATACGGCAGGAGCATTGGGAATAACAAGACTGAACTTGCTGAAACCAGAATTGCACTTAAAAATATTACGGCAACCTTAGATGAACTTTCAACGCAGAAAAAAGGTCAGGATATTCTTATCAGTAAGCTTAATGAAACCATCAGTGATCAAAAGAATACCCTCAGCAAATACGAGATCTTGATTGATTCCATTAATAAAATTGCCAGGACACTGGGCAGCAAAGCTTCATTGATGATGGCAAAACCCGCTGCCAAGACTGTTTATCAGGATACCTCAGCTCCAAAATACATTGAGAAAATCGTGTACCAGGAGAAGCCCGAACCCTTTCACCCGTATGGCAAAGGGATGGGTAATCTGGCAATTTACACCACATGCAAAACCGGTGGCATTTTAAAAGTCTGGATAGACGGAGATTTCGCCGGCACTATGAACAAGTATCAAACCGGCGCGGTCAATTGCACGACAATAGGTATTATTTCCAAACAAGTCCTTTCAGGTAAACACCATATCAAAGCCAGAGACGAATCAGGCAAATCCTGGGAAACCTATACGACAGTAAAAGAAGATTCTTGCCAGCCTTTTGATTTGAGATGTAGAAATTAAACCTGACAGCTTTATAAACCTTACAGCTTCTGCAAAGCTTTAAGGTTTAAAGCTGTCAGGTGTTCTTTACTTCTTACTTCCCTCTTTTGCCGGCGTTGAAAAAGCTGGCGGGGTTATCTTTATTTCACCTTGCTGCTCCAACAATTTCAGCGCTTCTTTAACCGCCCGTTCCAATTGGGGATCGCCCCCTTTTGCCAGGGAAGCTGCATCCTGCCGTATATCAATATCCGGCGGCACACCAGTATTTTCAGCCACCCACTTATTGTTGATCGGATCAAAAACGGCATTGTCCGGAGCCGTTACCGTTCCACCATCGATCAATGCATAATGGACCGAGGATTTTACCAACCCTCCCCAGGTTCTGGATCCGATCAGTGGTCCGATTTTTTGCTGACGGAATACCCATGGAAAGAAATCACCGCCTGAACCTGACAGTTCGTTTATCAACAAAACTTTAGGTCCGAGGATGCCGGCCGGCAACCGGAAAGGAATGCCGTTTGGAACTTCATTCGTTAAGGCAGCCCTTAGTTTTCGTCCCATCAAATCAACCATATAATCATCGAGAAGACCCCCACCATTGAAGCGTTCATCTATAACGGCACCTTGTTTATCCTGTTGGGCAAAGTAATACCTGTTAAAGGAAACGAACCCGCCACCGCCAGTATTAGGGACCCACACATAAGCCAGTTTTCCTCCCGATAATTTATCGACCAGGCGCCTGTTATCTTCCACCCAGGCACGCTGACGTAAATTCGATTCACTTCCGATCGGTTTTACCACCTCAGTCCAGGCTCCTTCAAAATCGGGAGTCTTATTGATATTTATAGTTGTCTGGACATCCACTGTACCCTCCAGCAACTGGTAAGGATCATCTTTGTCTGTAATTTCCTTCCCATTAATACCAACGAGGTAATAACCTTCCTGAACCTTGATACCGGGCCTGTCGAGCGGGCTCGATAATTCCGGATTCCAGCTTTCGGTGGTATAAATACGGCCGATCTTCCAATGTCCATTTTCTGCTGACAGGTCGGCTCCCAGCAAACCAACGGGTGACCTTTCAACATCAGGATAATCGCCTCCTCCTACAAAACTGTGCCCAACAGATAGTTCTCCGTTTACCTGATCTAAAATATAGTTCAGATCGGCCCGGTGTTTAACAAAAGGCACCAGTGGGGCATATTTCGCATGCACCTCATTCCAGTCGCGGCCGTGCATTCCCGGATCGTAGAAATAGTCCTTCTCATACCGCCAGGTTTCCTCAAAGATCTGTTGCCACTCTTCTGCCCGGTTAAGCTGAACTTTAAGATTGATACTAACTGTTGTGCCGTCACTTCCACTGGCTGATGAAGCATTCATTATTTTCCAGGCGCCACCGATTCGTCCCAATAGTTTGTTTCCGTCGCTGGAAACAGATAATTGACCTGCGCCGGTGACATATTCTTTTGCTTCCCTCTTTTCCAGAGTGAATTTACTGATTACCAGCCCACCCGCTCCCGGTTTTTGCTCACCGATAAACATGGATCCGGCGGGACCTGAAACAATGAACCGATAGTTTGCTTTCGACATAGGCAAGGCAACGGTTCTTCTTTCCAGATTTTCAAAATCGATCAGCACGGGATCCGGTTCTTTGGTTTGAGCCTTGGTGGAATCCTTTGCCGCTTTGCCTGCAACTGGCTCCTCTTTGGCCTTCTTAACCTCTGGCTCCGGTTTCTTTTCCCCGGCTACAGGCTCCTCATCGCTTCTTGGCTTGAATGGAGAAAGGTCATCTTTTCTAAGATTTACGATATATGCCGCATAAATTGGGGAGGCGGTCATGGAACTGGTATTAGCCCACCCGGAACCCAGCGCTACATCGGTGCTCGCCAGAAAATAAATATGATGTCCATCACGGTCCCATGCCGGAGAAAAAGAATCAGCAAAAGAATTGGTGAGTGGGTGCGTTGTTTTATCTTTTACTGACCATACCGTGACCTGCCTGAAATTATTTGATCCTGATTTTGAATACATGAGCCATTTGGAATCGGGCGACCAGGTAATTCCCATGCCACCCCTTTCGGTATTTGTTCCACCGGTATCTGCAGTCATAATAGTTCCTGCTTCAACATCAACAATTCTGATCCTCACGTCATCATCCTCAAAAGCGATATATTTTCCGTCGGGTGACCAGGTTGGCTCCCAGGCCATTTTTGATTCACCAATGGATATACTCCGAGGCTTCGACATCCCATCCTGCGAGGCGATCTGCAGGGAATAGCCTTTACCGTCAACATCTGAGAACCAGGCTACCTCTTTTCCCTTGGGTGACCATAATGGTTCACGATCGGCCGCACCTGAGGTGTGGGTTAGATTTCGGGTGTCGCCGAATTCTGCCGGAACGGTAAAAATCTCACCGCGCGATTCCAGGATTACCCTCTTTCCCGTTGGGGAAAGCGAAACGGAGGTGGCACTGCCGGTAATATCCTCCCACTTTGTTTCGGCCCAGGGAAAATCGCCGGTTATGGTAATATTCAATTGTTTTGAATCATTCGAAGATAGGTCAAGCAAATTCAGATAACCATCGCGCTCGTAAGCAAGTGTATTTCCATGACCATCGAGCCATTTAATATCAGAACCCTTAAAGCGGGTAATCTGCTTGATTTCAACCGACTCCGGATTATACGACCAGATATTTGAAGTCCAGTCGCGGTCTGATAAGAAGTAGATAGTTTTACCCAGCCACAAAGGATGAAAATCGTAGGTTGATTCATTCGGGATGAGTTTTTCTGTCTGGTCATCCAGATTGAGCACTACAAGGGCCGTATTCTGGCCTCCGCGATAATGGCGCCACTCACCATCCCAGCGAGCTACCCTGTCGATGACCATTTTCTTGCCGTCGGGCGAAAAAGATCCATCTGTGGCCCATTGCCTGGACAGCGTGGTGGAAGGTCCGCCTTCCATGGATACAGTCCACAGGCGATCGTAACTTGAGGGAGCATTTTCTCTGGAGGTTGCGTAGAGCACACGTTTTCCATCGGCCGACCATCCATGAACCGTGGAGGGGCTCGGATGCCAGGTGAGCCGTTTTGGAGTACCGCCATCGACAGATACAATATAAACAGCCTGATTCCCGGTTCGGTTGGAATTAAATGCGATCCATTTCCCATCGGGAGACAAATGAGGATTACCTTCCACAGCTGGAGTGCTGGTAAGCCTGAGCGTTTCCTTACCTGCAAGATCGGCAACCCAGATATCACCGCCATAAGCAAAGGTTATGTGAGTAGCACTGATTGATGGCTCCCGCAATAGTCGCGTGCCTTGTGAAAAGGCAGTAATAGATGAAATTAAAATCAAAATAATCATCAGGGTCCGGCGATACAGGTAACTTGATTTCATAATTAAAGGGGTATGTAATGATCAAATTTATTAAATCCGCACAGAAAGGCAACTCCCACAATCCACTGTTATCATAACAGTTTTCAAAGCGTTTAGTTTTCTAATCTATTAGATTAAGAATAACTAAAAAAGTTACCGGCAAATGCCATAAAAAAATCCTCCTTTTTTCGTATATTTGGAATAGACGCCATCTATTTACAACTGCTCTTTATCATCAAATCATGAAAACTGCCATATTAGGAATCGATCTATCCCCTGCATCTGATCGGATCATTGAAAATTCAACGGAATTCAAGCTTTTCGGGATACAAAAGATCATTTTGGTATTCGTTCTGAATCTGAGGAGCATCGAGGACTTTGCCGATTACAACCTTGATTCTGCACAGATTAAAATTGACTTACAAAAAGATCATCTGGTTGGTCTTGGTTTCGAGGCAGATACCAGAATTGTGATGGGTGTTCCGGCGAATGAGATTATGAGGCAGGTTAAAATCAACGATGCAGAGTTGGTGATTATTGGTTCAAGGGGAAATACCTGGGCAAAATCCACCCTGGGTGAAACTGCTTCAGAGGTTCTGCATAACATGAAATGTCCGGTTCTGCTGGTGGCATTCGACAATAAGCCCGCTGTGAAGCGGGAAGAGGAATTGAAATTGGTAGAACTAAGGCATTTTGGAAATTATATCAGGCAGTTAAGAAAACAGATTCCGAAAATCGAATTGCTGCATAAAAGCATCAGCAAGCATGTTTTACTGACGACCGATTTTTCAGACTTTTCCGAAAACGCATTTCAATTACTGAAAAACCATTTAGCTCCGTTACCGAAACTAACGATGATGCATATTCAGGATGTTAACAGGATTGCCAAACATCTCGAAGATAAACTTGAAGAATTCAATCAGATCGACATGGCTCGTCTGCAACGTTTAAAAGAGGAATTCGAAAATATTCACCCCGAAACAGAAGTCGAAATTGTGCTGGAATATGGTAATCCCAAGCAGCTCATCGCGGATTATATTAAAGCAAAGCAGGTTACCTTAACTGTTATGGGCAGCCAGGGTCGCGGGTATATCGGCCAGTTCTTTCTCGGGAGTGTCAGTCTGCGCGTTGCGCGACAGGCCGAATCTAATGTCCTGATCATTCCTTTTCTTAAGAAAATCTAACGTTAATGTAAAGAAAGGATAACACCATGAAAAATGCCATTCTGGGATCCGATCTTTCCGCAGCATCAGATCAGATCATTGAAAATGCCAGGGAATTCAAGCTGTTGGGTATTGAGAAAATCATTCTCGTCTACGTGGTGAATCGGAGAAATGTTGATGATTTTTCCATTTCTGACAAGAATGCTACTCAGGTAAAACTTAAAAAGCAACAGAACCGGTTAATTAGTTTTGGTTTCGAGGCAGAAACCAGAATAGCAGAGGGTCCTCCGGCGCTGGAGCTTATGAAAGAGGCCAAAATTTGCAATGCGGGATTGGTGATCCTGGGCTCAAGGGGGAATTCCCTTACGTCACAAACCATTGGTGCGACAGCTTCGGAGACCCTGCACCATATGAAATGTCCTGTTCTGATAATGGTGTTCGACAAAGAGGAGGAGCGCAAAATGCAGTTGCTGCATAAATCTCTTAACCGGCATATTCTTTTCGCAACCGATTTCTCCGACTTTTCGGAAAACGCTTTTCAGGTATTAAAAAACCAGGTGACTTCTGCAGATCAGCTCACCCTGATGCATATCCAGGATGTTGCCAGAATTTCCAAACATCTGGAAGACAAGCTGGAAGAATTTAACAAGATCGATACTGCACGACTCGAACGCATGAAAGAGGAGTTCAATCATGTCCACCCCGAAACCAAGGTCAGGATTGCGCTGGATTATGGCCATCCCAAACAACTGATCCCAAGATTCATTAAGAACAATGAGGTAACACTGACAGTTATGGGGAGTCAGGGCCGGGGTTACATCGGCGAATTTTTTCTGGGAAGTGTCAGTTTACGGGTTGCCCGGCATGCAGATTCGAATCTGCTGATTATACCGTTTCAAAGGAAACCTTAGCTATCTGATTACCAGCCTGCCGTTTTTGATTTCACCTCGCTGGGTGACCCGATAGATATAGATTCCACCCGGTAATCCGTTCACTGAAATCTGGTTCTGAAGCCCCGTAAGCGATTCGGATATTACCTTTCGTCCCTGCATATCGAGCAGCTCAAACATGGAAGGATCGGAAGCGTTGTCAGTTTTAACGAATAGTACACCAGCAACAGGATTGGGATAAATTCTCATGCCCGACAGCTGAACATCCTGAACACTGTTGCCACTCCATCCGGAATAAGAATAACGGTCGCGATATTTGGGGTTCCAAAGCTTAAGTGAATCATCCCAGTTACTCGCAACAATAGCCATCGGCATATGAATATACCCATCTTCCCCAAAGAAATTTGAAGGGATAAACAGATCGCTGTAACTAAACTGTGTATTAAATGTGTAATCCGATTTGTAGATTACCGACCAGTTGCCAGCGGTATCTTTTGCTGAATAGCGGAATCCCTGAAACAGATCACCATGCTCATCGTAACTCTGTTCGCTTCTGTAGAATTCCTCCCACACATTGGATGAATTCAACTCTTTTGAGGAAGTTAGAATTAATCTGTCGCTTACATCATAGGAATAAACTTCCTTGTTATAAACAACGAAAATATTGGCGCTATCGTTCCAGAGGGACTGTAAATATTCAATCCGGTTCCCCTTTGAATCATATACATAATCATCACTGTTTTCCCTGCCCCAGGTCTGAGATCTTATACTCCAGGATACTTCCACACAGCTGATCAGATTACCTTCAGTATTGTATGTGTAATCCCACCTTTGAACCTGAAGCCAGTCATTGGTTGAAAGCCACCAGTTATACCACCCTTCACTTTGTATTCGTCCTTCAGAATCATACGTGAAACCTGTTTTACCGACCGGCATCCATACACCGGTTACTTCATCCGGTTCATAATCAATCGCCGTGAGTAAATGATTTCCGGAATCATAGGTCATGGATGATTTAAACATAGTCATCCACTCAGAAGTTTCAGCATTCAGAAGTAAAACAACTATGAGAGTATCGTTGCCACCTGCATCATAATGGAATTGAACTTTAACCTCTGATGATTCAATACCGGAACCGTAGCTGCTATGAATTTCGCTCACCTGCTGGTTTGCATTATAGATATATGTATCAGAATACATGGCTTCCCACTTCCCGGTCAACGTGTCATATCTTTCAGAAATTGCAGAATCCATTTTTTGGGTGGGGCCTGACGTTTTCCAGGCAGGTATTGCCACTTTCTTCGTGAGGTCTTTTTGCACCCTGCCTTCGAGAAATTTCTGTGTCAGCAGATTATTTGGCGACGATTTTTTTATTGCCTGCTGTCCAATGAGATTTGGAACAAAAAACAAGCAGAGAATCAGAATTACAGATATGTTTTTCATGATTGTTGAATGGTGTCGGTGAATTTACCTTGATTAAGATTGGGATACTGGAATTCGTGGTTACTTTTTGACGAATGACCGGATATATAAGAAAAAGCCCTCTGAATTTGAAACTCAGGGGGCTCTTTTATAATGGAAAATCGAGGCTCAGCCGCAATGTCCCTGATTGTTTTTTATTTTCTTAACCAACCTAGCGGAGCATCAGGAACACCTTCAAAGGCAATTTTTGCATTGCCGTCGGCAGTTGTAATAATGATTGACGCCAAGGATCGCGTCGGGGATCCAAGGGGATCAGGTGGTCCGGGCTGATTGCCGGGAATTATAATACCATCAAAAGGATCATTAGAATACTCGCCAACAGTAGTTACCACCTGGGAGGCTCCGTGCTCATACACATTTTGACCCAAACATTGAGTTGCCTCCTGGTCGAGCTGGTCCAATTTTTGACTTAAAACTATGAGAACCGTATACTCATGAGCGAATCTGACGTCATCGCCTCCGGCCTTCGCATCCCTCATAGCTTTCAACCGCTGTTCAACATTTCGCGTATTTGCATTTACTTCAGTCCGTTTCCGGTTTACACAATTCGCCCGCATAATGTCCTTTTCGCGACGAGCCTCATCCAGCATCTTCGATAAACTTTCGGACAGCTGCCCTGCTCGCCTGGCAATGGATTCTGCTTGCGCGATCTTTTCCTCAGCGGTGACGACAGGCCGGCCGGAGATTCCGGGGTCTCCACTTTTTAGCGGCTCAACAGCAATGGCGGTCCTGGTTATTGTGAAAAGGTGTTTTTCTCCATTAACTTCCACCACCTTGGGAGTTTCAGGCTCCCATTTTCCGTCCTTTGAAACCTGCGACTCGTAGCTGCCAGCCTTCATGAGGATGGTCATCCAGCCGCCGGCACCGGTAGTTATCTTCCTCCACTCAGTTGTTCCAGCCTCCCGGAACCGGAAAGTCACATTCTCACCAAAAACGGTTTTATTATCCGATGCCAGTGCATAGGACAATAATCCGTGAAGGATGGTGAATTCATCAACCACAACCAGGTCGAAATCCACCTGGGTAGACTGCAAATCGGTGATCGTTATTGTTTTTGGCTGCGGAAGCATGAATATCGATTGCGTCCACGGGTTCTTGAAACTTAAGTTTACCGAATAGGTGCCTGCAGGAAGGGTGGTTGAAGCCTGGCTGTTGCCTTCATTGGCTGTAAAAACCACTATCGGGTCTATCGGGCCATTACCCGGGATTGAAACCTCAATTTTAAAATCAGCTTCTGTAAAGGAAAAATTATATCGTAAGAGCAATGCATCATAATCAGTTGACCTGAGATTGATTTGTACATTACCCGGTTTGGCTGTCAGGCCGAGACCCCAGGTTGAGAGGTGTTGCAATCCAACTTTCAGGCTGGCAGTGCCATAGGTTGCTTCCCCTTCACTCTGCCATCTTCCGTTGTCAGGATCGAAACTCATCAGTTTCAGCTTGTCGCCTGCCTCAATTGTGCGTTGAGTAGATGGATTATACATTTGTGGATTTACCGGCAATGTTAGTCCGATTACGCCCGAGCCTACCTGACTGGCAATATTCCCTTGTTTATCCATTATTTCGATATCCATCCAGGCTCCGGGAACCATAAAAACATCTTCAACCGTTCCATCAGCCTGTTTAAAATTTCCGTTTATCCCGCCGGGAAACAGGTCAGATGAATTTACCACCCTGGTGTCATACAGCCGGGCTTCGAGCGAAAGGGGACCTTCAAGAGGGGTTCCCGCTGCTGTCCGGAGAACAATACCTTCGGCCAGCTCGATTTTCGCGCCATTGGTTCCAATGGCCTGTTCAACCGAAGAGTTTATTTTCCCAACCGTAGCACCTGCAAAATCATCAACCTTAACAGATGTGACCCCGCCAGGCAGGTCATCTGTTTTAACCATGGTTACATATATTCTGTGTTTACCTTCATTGGTGATCCTGATCTGCTTTGTTGCAGGCAGGTAGCCGGGGCAGGCAGCCTGGAGAACCAGCTGCACCGGTTGATCTATTGACGGTACTTTTGCGTAAGGATCAAGATTGAATTCAATGGTACCGGTTGCTGTGAAAAACTGATTTTTTCGCTTACCTCCCGGGGTCATTGTCAGTGACTGGTCGGATCCTGCAAAGGCAATGGCTATTTTATCCATCCCGGCCGGCGCAATCATTTCACCGGTGGAGGCATCTTCAAAAATAACTGTTAAATAGGTTTTCATGAAGTTATTGGACAAGCCTAGTTCCAGGTCATCAAAACCATATTCGTCCTTCTGGCAGCCTGCATTAAACAGAATCATGCCGGACAAAGCGAGGATAGAAAATATTTTTTTCATGTTGGATTGGATTAAAGGATTCGATAAGAGAGTTCGATATTCAGCATAGGCCACCACGCATAAGGGGCAATCATATTACCAATAACCAGAATATTCTTTTCACTGGCAGTTGGGGTGAGCATACCATTACCGTAAAGGATGGCTCTTGGGGTAGCATGATAAAAAGTCCCCAGTTCAACTGAAAACCCCAATTTTTTCGATCGGTTAAGTGTATGCCCGAAGCCGATTCCGGCATATGGAGAAACGGTCCATGACGGGTAAAGTAAAATCTCAAGATTACCTACGTCCTCCTGTTTAACCTGAAGGTCTTCATAAGGAAGAGTACCATTTGCCCCGGCCGCTACTGACAAGCTCGTGCGGTTGGTAGCTGCTCCAAGGGTCAGGTGAAACCAATTCGCCAGGTTATAATTGACCTTAACATGGGCGCCGCCGGTGTGCAGCCGGCCTTTCAGGGCAAGGCTGCTGCCCTGCACATCCAAGTTCCGGTTAACATTCAGGTCCATAATACTGTAACCTGCGCGAACATCTATTTTAGAGCCGAAACCCTTGATTACCTCCCCTCCGATTCCAAAGGTGGATACATTAATACCAATCCCCCACTGACTGGAAAAAGGCGAACTTTCCGACGTGGATTTTTTCGATTTTGCCTGTCCGGGAAAAGATGCAAGGCAAACAAAAAGCAGCAGTGCTGCGTACTTTAAAAGACCAGGGTTCCTTTTCATATCATCAGCATTTAGTTAAAAGCAGTTTCTATAGTGCTATTAACAAGCCGATTGTAACTTTGTTTAAATATTTGTAAAAAAAATACCCCCTGAGTATTGAGCTCAGAGGGCAATTTAAAACCATACAGCTGACAGCTTGAAGAAAGAGAAAGCTGTCAGCTCTAATTTTTTATTTTTTACTTCTTACTTCTTACTTATCTTCTCCGTCATCCGCACAGTCATCGGAATCGACATAGGAGTTGGCAACTGTGGTCCTTCAATGGAAATATTTCCAGAGATAGAAGTGGTAGCTTCAACAGCATTGATTAAACCGGTTACTGCATCCAGCATGATCTTTCCTTCTTTTGCGCCAACCAGTTCAAAACTCATTTTCATTCCCTGAATATCCATTGGAGGAGCGTCAGGATCAACAGAAATTTGGGAATTGACTTTAAGCTCATTGGTTTCTTTGGTCGAATTCATTAACTCATACTTTGAGTTTACTTTCATTGGAACCATCTGATTGATTTTGCTCTCAACATTCCAAGGCTTTTTAACTTCAGCTCCGCCTTCTGGGAAAGTCAGGAAAATTCCTTCAAGTGATTTCTGAAAACCTTCAGGACCGGCAGCGGCACCTGCAACAGCGCCCATGCCCATAGTTGCAGCTCCCTGCTCAGCAATGAGTTTATCCAACTTTTCGACAAATCCTTCCGGGGCTTTCAGATCGGTTATTTTACCCAGTGGTGACAAGGTGAAAGTATAGTACTGGTTTAATCCCAACGAAGACATTTTTGCAAATTCAGGAATTACGGTATCGGTAGCTGAATTAAACTTCATTTCACCAGCAGGTGAAGTGCCGGTTAATGATAGAGCAACCAGGGCAGCCTTCATATTCATATCACCCGTTGACGTTACCTCCAATACTTTAAAATCCAAGGTAGTAGTTGTTGAGGTTGTTGAGCTCTGGCTGTTTCCCATAACTTCCTGCGCGGATTCCTGCGACATGGCGACCTCATACTTAAACTCAGTACCGGCTTTTAGCTGGTATTTCAGATTAACTTTTTTTGCTTCAGCCTGCATGCCAACCGAGAGTATCAGGGCAGCGATGAACAGAATTCGGGTATTTTTCATTTTGGTGGTTTTATTTAACCGGCAGGATGAGATCCCTGCCGGATTCTTGTGAGCCATGACCGGGAATCGAACCCGGAACTGCGGTTTACGAAACCGCTGTTATACCATTTAACTATCTTGGCTTTATTGAGGGTGCGAAGATAGTAACGTTTTTTATTTTTGCCAAGATTATCACTTTCAATGAAGCTCTCAATCAATATAAAACAATTACGCACCGATATTTGGGAATCGATTTCGGGCACCGAAATGGATTTCACTACGGGCAGCATCGGCAGGGCTGTTTTTCTGCTCTCGGTTCCCATGGTACTCGAGATGGTTATGGAATCGATATTCGCCATAGTAGATATTTTCTTCGTGTCCAAGCTCGGTTCGGAGGCAGTGGCAACTGTTGGGATAACGGAATCGATCATCACGCTGGTTTATTCACTGGGGAGCGGACTCGCCGTTGCCACAACCGCACTGGTAGCAAGGCGTACCGGAGAAAAGCGACCTGAAGAGGCCTCAAAAATTGCTTTCCAGGCCATCGTAGCCGGCATACTGGTTTCGCTGCTTATCGCCATACCCGGCTATCTCTGGAGCTCCGATCTGCTCCGGCTGATGGGCGGGTCGCTGAGGATGCAACAGGAATATGCGGGTTATACCCGCATTATGCTTGGATTCAATGGGGTCATAATCGTCCTGTTTATCATAAATGCTGTATTGCGAAGTTCAGGGGATGCCGCCATGTCGCTGAGGGTGCTGGTGATCGCCAATCTGATAAATATAATACTTGACCCTTTGCTGATTTTCGGCATCGGACCTTTCCCTGAACTGGGCATCAGGGGGGCCGCTGGATAGGCATGATGAGAATCATTTCGACTTTCGGCAGCAGTGTGGTTGCCGGTTATACAATTGCCATACGGATCGTAGTTTTTGGATTACTGCCTTCGTGGGGAATCAGTAACGCTGCATCAACACTTGTCGGTCAGAACCTGGGTGCCGGACAGCCCGACCGTGCCGAGCGTTCGGTATGGCTGACAGCACGAATTAATACCGTAGTTCTGTCGATTATCGGCCTGATTTTCATCCTGTTCACTGGTACATTCATCAGGTTGTTCATCAGCGATCCTGCGGTTATTGCTCCAGGCATAGAGGCATTACGGATCATCAGCATCGGTTTTCTGTTCTATGGGCTCGGGATGGTTATGAT
>CAIXHD010000411.1 GCA_903919065.1 uncultured Bacteroidota bacterium | reverse complement strand
TGGGCAGCCAGGGCTGTTTTTCCACCAGCAGTATGTCCAACAAGGGCCACCAGATCGGGAACCGGGAAATCAGTCTTAATCATAAGCAATAAAAGTAGTACTTTTGCGGACAAGGAAAACGGAATGGCCAACAAGATCAACATATCCAACAAACAGGTATACAGGGAGTACGAGATCCTTGAGAAATATACTGCAGGCATTGTCCTCTACGGAACCGAGATAAAATCGATCCGTCAGGGTAAGGCAAGCCTGTCGGATTCATGGTGCATGTTTATCAATGGTGAGCTGTATGCCAGAGGCTTGCAGATCGCCGAATATAGTTTTGGCACCTACAACAACCATCTTCCTAAACGCGACAGAAAACTTCTCCTGTCGAGGAATGAATTAAGGAAACTGGAAAGAAAGGTAAAAGAGAAAGGGTTCACTATTGTAACGATCGAACTTTTCCTTACGGAGGCCGGACTGGCAAAACTGGAAATTGGATTGGCGCGTGGAAAAGCCATCCATGATAAGCGTGAGGATATGAAGAAGAAAGATACCGAACGCGAGATGGAGCGGCACTTTAAAAGGTAACATACCTACAATTCCCGTCGCGGTACGCTCAGCTTAAATTTGGTACCGGCACCAACCCAGCTGCTGACTTCAATAGTCACACCCATCATATCGCATAACTTTTTTACGACAGACAGGCTCATACCCCTCGACTTCGTCTTTTTCCCAAGAGGCGCGTCAGCCCCGGGGAACATCTCAAAAAGAATCTTTAAGATGTCTTTTTCAATACCGCAACCGGTATCGGCAATTACAATCGTGGTAAGATCCGGAGAGTCTTGCTTGATCTCCAGAGTGATACTCCCCTCTTTAGTAAACCGCAAACTGTTCTCCATCAGGATCCTGATAATCTGAAAAATTCTTCCTTTATCAGCATAAAAGTATGCAGCGTGATCATTAGGGGTACTATAGGTTATACTCAGATGCTTTTTTTCATATAAAGAACACATTTCGTTAATCTCGATCTTCAATTCCTCCACTAAGTCCTTAAAATAAACCGGCTTATAGAAGAACTCCAGATTATTCGTTTCCATTTTAGCCAGATCGATCAGATTTGACATCAGATCAAGCAGCTTCCGTGAACTGCGCGCTATCATCAGACAATAGCTTCGCTGCTCGGCACGCGAAAGGCGCGGTTCAACCAGTAAATCAGAAAATCCAATAATTGCACTTAAGGGAGTTCGGATATCATGCGACAATCCTGAGAGATAATTCGGAAAATTCAAGCTTGCATCTACAGGTTTTATATTTCCTGACTCATCCGGACTGATTTGATCATTCATCTGTTTTGGATTGTATTAACAGCTATAAATTTACTCGAGTTTTTTATGAACGATTAACTCCTGATCAAAAATTTGATGAATAACCATTATTGATGTTAATTTTATCCGCTTAACCATGATATAATGGCTGAAACAGGGAAAGATCTTATTCATAATTATTTCGAACGCTTGTCCGTTCGACGCGACAGATGGCGCCGGCGCAACTGGTTTTATCATAAGACTATTGAAAAACAATACCGGATGATTATCCCGGAAGGTTCAACTGTGCTGGAACTCGGCTGTGGCACCGGGGATTTGTTGAATTCAGTGAAGCCCGGAATTGGTTATGGAATTGACTTTTCTGAAGGCATGATCAATAAAGCAAGATCAAAATTTCCGAATCTTTCTTTTTATCAGGCTGATGCTGATTCTTTTACCTGCGATATTCGGTTCGACTATGTTATTATGAGCGACCTGCTCAGTTCCTTATGGGATGTTCAGACCGTGATTCGAAACCTCAGGAACCTGATTCATCCAAGAACCAAGATTATCATTTCGTCTTACAGCTATGTGTGGGAGCCTGTTTTGCGGTTTGGAGAATTCGTCGGTCTGAAGGCCAAACAGCCCTTGCAGAGCTGGCTAACCGTTAATGATATTTCGGGACTCCTGAATATTGAAGAATTTGAACTGGTTAAAGTGGACCGAAAACTCCTTTTACCTGTTTACATTCCTATTATAAACCTGATAATCAACACATTTCTTGCCAATCTCCCGGGCTTCAACAGCTTATGCCTGGTGAATATGATCACCGCACGACCCGTATTCCGAAAAACAGAGCAATTTTCTGTCAGCATTGTGGTCCCGGCAAGAAATGAAAAAGGCAATATTGAGAATGCCATCCTGAGAACACCCGATTTTGGAACACACCAGGAGTTTATTTTTATTGAAGGCTACTCGAGCGATAATACCTGGGAAGAAATTCTCAGGGTAAAGGATGCCTATCCTGAAAAAGACATAAAAGCACTAAAGCAAACAGGTAAAGGAAAGGGAAATGCCGTCCGCGAGGCTTTTGAAATCGCCAGCGGGGAAATCCTGATGATACTTGATGCAGATCTGACTACCCCGCCCGAGGATATGCCTAAATTTTATGAAGCCCTTTCCATGAACCGCGGTGAATTCATCAATGGCTGCAGGCTGGTATATCCTATGGACAAACAGGCGATGAGATTCCTCAATTTTCTGGCTAACAAATTCTTTGGATGGTTCTTTTCTTATATTCTTGGACAGCGGTTAAAAGACACTTTGTGCGGAACCAAAGTATTATTCCGGAAAGATTATGACCTGATTACTGCCAATCGGAAGTATTTTGGTGATTTCGATCCATTCGGTGATTTCGACCTTATTTTCGGGGCGGCAAAACTCAATCTTAAAATCACGGAAATCATTGTAAGATACCGCGATCGGGAATACGGCTCGACGCAGATCAGCCGGTTTCGTCATGGAATGTTATTAATCAGGATGAGCTTTTTTGCTGCGAGAAAAATAAAATTCACCCGATAACTGCCGGATTGAAATGACAAAAAATCTCAAGAAATATATTATTCTGATTATTCCGGTTCTTTATCTTCTTTGGAGCTTGCAGATCAACCATAGCGGAGGCCCATTCTCCCTCTCAAGAAGTGATCCGGAATATCCTTATCTGCTGAACGGATTAAATTGTGCAACCCTGCATTTCAACAATATAGGGCATACTGATCATCCCGGAACTCCATTCCAAATGGTTACCGGCCTTTTTATAAGATTAACGCACCTGGTTATCGGTCAGGGTCCGATTGTCAACGACGTCATAGCCAGGCCCGAGACTTATCTGTTTGCAGCATCGCTCTTCCTCTCATTACTGACATTTTTCCTGATATGGTGGCTGGGAAAGCTGGTCGTTCGGTATGACGAAAAGTTAATTGGAGCCCTAATACTTCAATCCTCATTCTTCCTCAGCAATGTCCTGATTGATATGCCATTGCGGTATAATCCAGACAGAATTCTCCTGTTGTTTAACCTGATATTTATCGGGGTAACCATAAAATTTTTGCTGTCGGGAAATTACCCGGTAAAGAAATATGCAATCATTACCGGCATCCTCATGGGCATTGGATTTGCAACGAAATTCAATTTTCTGCCGGTGCTGATCATTCCATTCCTTTTGATCCCCGACCTGCGAAACAAGATAATTTATGGATTCACATTTTTAATCGCATTTTTTATCAGCATATTGCCAATCCTGAATAAATTCAAGGAATTCCGAAAATTCATTTCAGGCGTTGCCACCCATGATGGCCTTTACGGTGCCGGGTCGCAGCAAATGATCAACTGGAAATCATTTGTCCATAATTTTTGGGAATTATTATCCTATAATCCAGCCTATACGGTTATCCTGATTTTATCCATTTTTCTGATCATCTGGTTCCTATCTGGAAAAAGAGAAATCAAGCCTGACAAGCGTTTCATTATTTTACTCTCCGGCTTTGTTCTGGCCTCATTGATCGGATTCGTTTTAGTATTGAAGCATTTCAAAGTTTACTACTTCGCGCCGGTCTTAAGTCTCACCGGCATGGCTTATTACATCATCTGGAAACTGTCTGGACTGAAAGTCAAATCAGCCAAAGCCCGCTCAATATCCGGAAGTCTGGTGCTGACATTTTTCATTCTGGTATCCGTTTTGCCCCTGCCTGCACAATACCGTTCCAGAGTAAGGCAGAAGCAGGCCAACGACAGGACCCGACAGTTTTATGCCGACAATGTCACCCGCAAGGATTTACTATTTATTGAGCCTACCTGGCTGGCCGGTCCAATGGTCGAGAATGCACTTGCGTATGGCATCAGCTATGTTGCCCACAGGAACAATTTTTATAAAGAATATTCAGAAGTTTATCCCAATGTTATCACATGGGAAGGTGAAGGCAAAACTCCCGGTCTGTTCCGCACTGCCGAAGCGGATCCGGAATCCATACTTTTCTGTGGAAGCGACCTCTTCATTTATTCCTCCCCAGGGCGCAATGCCGGTCAGCTGGTGACCTATATGGATACCATTGCCGCGAGGTTTGGCACACACATTTCACGCGACACCGTGTTTTCAAATCCCGAAAATGATGAAAAGGTAATCAGAATACGAAATCTGGATTCGTGGAAAACATTGGACAACATTGAGAAACTCAATGACCCCTTCACTCTTTCACAGGCAGTTCCAGTCACAGAATCCTTCACAGTTTCAGGCATATCTGCGGGGGATTATATTGAAATCACACTGAGGATTCGTGATAACGACAGCGATGCCCGATGCAGGATCATTGCCCGGTCGGAACAATCGGACCAGGATGGAATCTATTTTGAAGATTCCGGGTCACTTCAGAATATTGGCAAAGGCTGGCAACTTTTACGCTTGCGTGGAAATATTTCAAAAGCGCCGGCTGACGGCCGGATAATTTGCCAGATTTATTATCCGGGAAAAAATAAAATCACTGTCCAGGATCTGCAAATCAGACACATGGGACGCCAATAAGAAACAACAGAAAACAATCTTATAAAAGATGAATAAAAGTAATCTCATTTCAAGAATTAGTCTGATAACCGGACTCGTCTTGATTTCGTTTCAGGTGGCCGGAGCCGCAAGCACAAAAGTATTGTGGCAGATTGGCAAAACGGACCGTAACACTGCAGAATTTGCATTGGCTCCATCGGCTCACAAGCAATTCACCCACGACGGTTTCTTTATCGTTGGGGCATCGGATCCATCGAAAGACTGGCCTTATGCCCAGCCTGGTCCAGGCGATGCCTGGGCAGGAAGTCGTTCCCATACTTATGCTATCGTTTTTGGAATGAAAGACGGGGGCAAATCCGATTCATGCAATCTGATTATCGATCTGGTGGATACTCACAATGCCATCCCACCCCAGCTGGAAATAAAGATCAATGAGAAAGTCATTTCATTATACATGCCAATGGGCGGCAGCGATGAATCGATCAACGGTAAACCTACTTCAGGTAAGCCCTATTTTATCAACCTCTGCTTTGCCTCTTCGATACTAAAAAAAGGTCAGAACGAAGTTTCGATAACCTCGAAATCAGGCAGCTGGATACTTTACGATGCTCTGCGACTTGAAGGGCCAGACTATCTCAAGCCTGAGTTAATGTCGACCTTCCTGGCCATTCAGGACATTAAACCTTCGCAAGGCGCCTACACCCAAAATGGGATGTTATACCGTGATGTGACTGTTAATGTGCAATTCGCCGGAAAACCATTCGCAGGAAAGCTGGTATCAAACGGCAAACCCCTGACTGATATCAATGTAAAACAAGGGAGTCAGGTTTTAAATATCCGTGTCCCTGAAGTCGACAAAACAACTCCGGTTAGCTTCAGCATTATGCAGGGTGAGAAAATTGTTGCATCAAAAGATTTCGTTTTGCAGCCGGTAAAGAAAATGACCATATATATTCTACCGCATTCACATACTGATATCGGGTATACTGAAATTCAGACTGCTATTGAAGATAAGCAGGTTAAAAACCTTGCAGATGGAATAAAATATGCAAAACAGACCGCAGGATATCCTGAAGGTGCGCGGTTTGTATGGAATGTCGAAGTTACCTGGGCAGCCGACCTTTACCTGAACCGCATGAATGATCAGGCCAAAAAGGATTTCTTTGAAGCAGCCAAGAACGGGCAAATATCGTTCAATGGCATGTATCTGAATGAATTAACAGGACTTTGCCGACCAGAGGAATTGCTTCGGTTATTCAAGTATACCACTGACCTTTCGAAGAAGACCGGTCAGAAGATTGATGCCGCCATGATCAGTGACGTTCCGGGATATACCTGGGGAACGGTTACCGCCATGGCTCAGGCAGGGATACGCTATTTCTCTGTTGCACCGAATTATTTCGACAGGATCGGGGATATTCTCGTTAAATGGGAAAACAAGCCATTCTGGTGGGTTTCCCCATCAGGAAAAGAAAAAGTGCTTGTATGGATACCTCTGAAAGGATATGCATTATCACACATCATTTCAAAGCTCACACCTGAATGGGTAACCGACTATATCGAAACCATTGGCAAGATGAATTACCCCTATGATATCGCTCATATCAGATGGAGCGGCCATGGTGACAATGCCGTTCCGGATCCTGCAATTTGCGAATTTGTAAAAGATTGGAATACAAAATATACCTGGCCAAGATTCATTATTTCATCCACCAGTGAAGCATTTGGCGCCTTTGAAAAGAAATATGGAAAGCAAATTCCTGAGGTATCGGGCGACTGGACACCCTACTGGGAAGACGGAGCCGGTTCATCAGCTCTGGAGACAGGCATGAACAGGAATACTGCCGATCGTTTGAGTCAGGCGGAAGTGCTA
>CAIXHD010000410.1 GCA_903919065.1 uncultured Bacteroidota bacterium | reverse complement strand
GTCAGCATACCCGACTTTCTGAATGTTGACTGCGATTATCCGCAAAAGGGATGGGAGGAGGCACTTAATTATATTTTAAATTCCGTAAAAAAAGAAAATCCTGAATTTGTGATTGTGGCCGGTGATCTTGTGATGGGCCACTGGGACAATAAGGTTGGGAATGATGCGGATACGATTAAAAAATACTCCCAACGGTATTATTCCAACTGGATTAACCGGATGAATGATCACAACCTCAAATTTTATACCTCTGTCGGGGATCATGACATCGGTGATGATGCCTGGAGAGATGCAAAAAAGTTCAAATCGGTGGAGCTTTACAGAAAAGCCTTTTCCGATAACCTGAAAATGCCTCAGAACGGTCCGGATAACAGGAAAGGCACAGCATTCTGGTGGCGGTATAATAATGTGCTTTTTATATCGGTTGATGTGTTTGAAGAAGGGCAAAGTGAACTGGGATTTATAAAAATTGGTGTCACTGGTGATCAGTTAAAATGGGTCGAAACGGTTTTTAATTCGAATCCCGATGTGGACCACCGAATCCTGATAGGGCATGTCCCGGTGCTGGGTCCGGTTCGTCAATGGAGCAGCAGTGGATTAAATATTAAAGAAGGCAGGGAGTCTGATTTCTGGCAACTTATGAAAAAATATAAGGTAGATGCGTATCTCTGCGGAGAAGTGCATGCCGTTACCTGTACCGAACGTGACGGCATTATGCAGGTGGCCCATGGCGGGCTGATCGGTTACAATACCCGGATCAATTACCTGGTTATGAAGTTCACAAACGAAAAGATCGAAATGGAGGTTAAGGAAATTGAATTGATGCCTCACGGCGGATTTCTTTGGCAAACAAAAAATAACAGGCCTCTTGAAAATGTCACTATCTCAGATTCCAGCAAAGCCAGAGGATTTTATTCTGTTGGGGCACTTACAATTGATAAATCCGGCAAAAAGGAATTCAATAACAGGACAGGATATTTTTTACAGAAATATGAATCCAGTCAGGATACAGCCTTTCCTATTTTCAGAAAAAACGAAAAAACGCAAGTACGGACTGAATTACCCAAAATGATTGTTAAATAAATATTGGACCCAAAGCATGAAAAATATTTTATTCTGCCTGATGTTATTAGTACCGCAATGCCTCTCTGCCGCAAGTCAGGACAAACCCGATTTCTGGGTCCGGAATGAGGCAGGCACCATCACGCACACCTGGACAGGCAACGATCCGGATCAGGCCCTGGTTATGAATCTGCAGGGACTAAAGGTGGTGATGCAGTTTCAATCCTCTTTCACCAAGGGATTGAATTATACCTCCCGCTTCTTTAATGTGAAGAGCGATAATTTTAATAAAATCATGGTTGATTCCGGAACAGATTCGGATCCGGAACTGCGTATCAATAACCTGATCCAGAAAATCGGTTCCCCGGTATCGGCCACCTTCGATGGTATGCTCAACTTTACCTATGCTGAAAACAAGGGAATCCTCGTCAGCCGTACGATCTATCCTTCGAATACGAATGCATTGGTCATTGAGGAATGGCAGGTTAAGAACCAGTCCGACAAAGCGGTAAAGATGTCGGTTTCGGCAACCCGGCAGGTGAAATACACCGATGAGGAAATAGTGGTCATCCGCACCTGCACAGGCATGGAACCGGTTTCGGTGGCAGCTGGAGAAAAGCTTTCATTCATTGTTTCGATTCAGGGCAAAGGAATCCATGCTCAAGATAAGGTGCCGGATGTTGCCGCAGAGCACGAGGCGCGGGTTAACCTGGCAAAATTGGCATGGCAGGGACCGGGCCGTCTGGAAACCCCGGACGCGGCACTTGACCTCGCATTTGCACTGCAGAAATTTCACATTCTGGAATGCCCGGCAGAGACCTGGAAAGGCATTATTACCCATAACGGTAGTTTGCGTTACTCACCGGGTATCTGGGCCAACGACCCGGTGGAATATTCCAGCCCGGTTTTCCCGTTTTTCGGCAACGACCAGTTAAACAATGCCTCGCTGAACATGTACAGGATATGGATGGATTATTGCAAGGAGAAAGGGATTCGTCCGTTTCCCGGTTCGTTCGAATATGCCTCCTTGAAGCTCGTTCAGCAGCAACGCGGTGACGATGCCATGGTACTTTACGGCCTGTCGAAGTTCCTTTTGTTCCTTGGCGATCCCAAAGCAGCAGCTGAAATGTGGCCGCTCATCGAATTTAGCGCACAATCTGTTCAGGGACATCTGACGAAGGAAGGCATAATCGCTTCAGAGACTGACGAAATGGAGGGAAGATATCCGACCGGAGATGCCAACTTAAGCACCTCCTCACTGGCTTACGCCGGTTATCGACAGGCAGCGCACCTGGCGCATGATCTGGGTAAAAAATCGGTTGAAATTGATTTTAACAAACGTGCCGATGCACTGCGTAAGGCGATCGAGGTCAACTTCGGTGCAGAAATGGAAGGCTATAAAACATATCGGTATTTTAAAGAAAACACCACTTTGCGTGGATGGATACTGTTGCCGATCGCGATGGGCATCAGCGACAGGCAGGAAGGAACCGTTGCCGCCCTGCTGTCCGACAAGCTATGGCCACGAAGGATGGATGGTCTGGATATCCTTGCGGAATCAACCCGGCCAACGGAATGGGCACGCGAGACCTACTATGCCCTCAGGGTATTGTTCAAGGCTGGCCGCACGGAAGAAGGACTCGATTTGACCCGGCGGGTGGTGAAAACCCAGGTTTACGGGGTCCAGGGCCCATATCCCGATGAGGATGCCATTGATATGTTATGCCCCGGATCGCTGTATCCCCGGGTTTTCACCGAGGGTATGTTCGGTATCGTTCCAACGGGCCTGAAATCCTTTACCTGCACGCCCTGGTTACCCAAGGAATGGCCAAAGATGGCAATGCGCGACCTGCGCACTTTCGGCCAGGCCTGGGATTTGTTGGTGGAGCGGGTTGGCGATAAACAGAAGATAACGGTCAGCAGCGGTGGAAAGATCGTATTCACCGGAACGGGTATCGCAGGAAAAACATATACCGTTAAATTTTAGGGGACACCATCAGGAAAATCAAAAAGAGTATGAAAGAAAACCATTCAGATTTTATTTTATTCAAAACCGAGGACGAAAAAATATCGGTAGATGTTCGCTTTGAAGATGAAACAGTATGGCTGACGCAAG
>CAIXHD010000409.1 GCA_903919065.1 uncultured Bacteroidota bacterium | reverse complement strand
TTCGGCAATCGGCTGACTGCGGTTAAGCTCGATGGTGCAAAGCATGATCTGCACATTAGCTGCCGGCTTAGTCACAACAGGAGCTTGTCGGCTATACTGATAAGCCAATGTGGAAATGATTTTATCAGGAAATTTTTTGGCAACTTCATTTACAAAACGGATAACTGGTCCAGCCGGGCTGCCCTCTTCGGCGATAATCTTTTTACAGTCATCGCACTGGCAATAGGAAAAATTATCGTTCTGACTGACTGACCATACCTGTTTACCGGGTTGTAAAGGAATGTCGTGTTCGAGTTTTGCGAGGGCGATTTTCAAAACCTCAGGGTTCGAGAGGCAGAGCTGGTCGATCACGCGCTTGCCGTTCATCAAGGCATAATATTCCGGGTGGGTTTTGAAATTCCCCTGCCACGGCACCAGGTTACCCATGGTGTGCACGTAATATCCATCGGCGAAAACATCCTGAATAACATCGATGCGCTGCCAGTCGCGGTAGTCTTCATTCAGACCGAACTGCCCATAAACATTGCGGTATTCATTCACCGGCTTATCCTTGACATCGAGTTTGGGCAGCCTGATTTTATCAAGTTTAGGTATGACCTCAAATCCGGGGGCATACATCCGGCAGCCCAGTTGTTTTTCGAGAAGATCTACGACGCCGTAGATACAGCCTTTGTGAGTGCCGCCGGTAATGAAAATCTGCTTTTCCATGGTAACAATACTAAAGGCATCCTCATGGCCGGTGCGGGCATCGGGATTAATCAGGAAGGCCTTTAAAGGCACTTCAGGCAGACCGAACTTTATGGGCAATTCGGCACCGCCAATTTTTTTCAGATAGGTTTGCAGCAAATTCGCGGCTCTCATAATCTGATGGTTGGCTGTATCGGCCACATAAATCACATAATCAGATTTTCCGCCGCTCATTATCGTTACTCCCGGTTTCATATTACAACCGGCAACCATCACAGCCATCATAACCATCATAACCATTCTAACCCTTCTAAGCTCATTCACCAGTCTTTTCACAATCAGCGTGGTTTCCATATTTTCTTGTTTTGTTGGGGTTTGTGTCTTTAGGTAAAAGTACTTAATCCGGAGAATATCCGGAAGTGTAAATTTCGTGATTCTGAAATGGAAGCGCAAAACCTAATCTTTCCGATATGAAAAAGAGTGGAGATATACTTCCGGGATACATCTTCCCGAAAAAATACACGAATTATCTGTTCTCGTTGCTGTTCCTCCTGTACATGTTTGATTATGTTGACAGGATGGTTGTTTCTGCACTGCTTCCCTACATTAAAGCTGAATTTGGTGTGAGTGATCTGCAGTTGGGTTCGCTGATGTCGGCAGTATATCTGTCGATTGTAATCCTGACATTTCCGGTTTCACTTATTATCGACCGATGGAGCCGAAGGCGGACCATTGGTGTGATGGCGGCGATCTGGAGCCTTGCGACTGCAGCAGCGGCATTAACCAAAAGCTTTGGTGCGCTAATCACTACACGCGCCTTTATCGGAGTCGGAGAAGCCGGTTATGCTCCTGGCGGGTCGGCAATGATATCTGGGTTATATCCGCAGGAAAAACGTTCATGGATGATGGGGTTATGGAATGCGGCGATTCCGCTTGGCAGTGCCATCGGAGTTGCAGCAGGAGGATTCATCGCTGCTCGCTGGGGCTGGAGAAGTGCTTTCGGCCTTGTGGCGTTACCCGGATTGGTCATTGCCTTTCTTTTCTTTATCAGCAAGGATTACAAAACCGTTAAACTAGTCCATAGTAAACCACGCAGGGAAAAGGGTGCAAAAATCGAAAGCATCAAGATGAGCACAAGGGATATGATCAGGGAATTTTCACAGAAACCATCCCTGCTTTTCACCTACTTCGGGATGATGGCGGTTGTGTTCACCACCACTTCGCTGCTCACCTGGCTGCCTTCCTATTTTACACGTGAATACGGCATTCCTCTGCAGCAATCAAGTACCAAGGCTTCTCTGGTTATGCTGCTGGCTTTGATCGGCGCCCCGCTCGGGGGTTATATTGTTGACCGTTGGAGACGCACCAAGCCCAATGCCCGTCTGGTTTTCCCGGGGATTACATCTTTGGTTGCCGCCGTGTTCTGCTTCCTCGCTTTTGTGGTTTTCAAAGATAGCCTGCAATATATTTTTCTTCTGCTTTTTGGCATGACAGTGACCATGTTCATTCCGGCTGCCGGTGCCATCACCCAGGATCTGGTACATCCGGGACTGCGTGCAACCTCTTATGCCATTGCAGTAGTCATACAGAATACGCTGGGATCCATGCTCGGACCATTGGTAATCGGATGGATATCCATGAAAACCGATCTGCATACGGCCATGTCAATCATGCCTGTGATGGTTCTATTGGCAGGTGTGCTTTTCCTCCTCGGATCGCTGTTTTATAAGAAAGATATTTTGAAGGTCGATGAGATAGTGGTGGAGCCGGAAGTAGAGATGCAGTAGGCAATTGGTGACCGGTGACGGGTGACAGGTGACGGGTGACGTTGTAGGGGAGGACCCGTGTGTCCTCCCTCATGGGCCTCAGTACGACAGCTTAAGGGTGGTTGTTAGGTCCCCGCAAAACAATATTCCTCCTTACGTGTTAGTATACTATCTAACCGTTAAATCCCTGAGCAACAATGCGCAAACTAGCCTGTTTCCTGCTGCTTCTGATACCAGTTTTATCAGGCAATCCGGCCATTGCCCAACTGAATCCCAATAATCTCGTACACTACAGCGATCTCGACGGCACCATCATCCTCGACGTGATGGCCGACCGTCAGGCTAACATCTGGCTGGCTTCGCAAAACGGACTGGTTAAATACAATGGCTATGAATTCCAGCGCTTCTACCAGGACCCGAACGACAGTACCGCCATCAACACCATATTGACCGGCGCGCTCTATGAGGACCCGAAAGGGAATATCTGGGTTGGCTGCACCGATGGAATCAATGTTTATCACCCCGCTGCCAAAACATTCAGCCATTACCAGTACAACCAGCTGACCGACTTTCCGGAAGGTGGTCAGGCCACCGTGACCACCATACTCCCGAATGGGTCAGGCAGGATCTACTTCGGCATCACCTCAACCTACGGCTTTGAAGCATCGCATGCCCTTGTCTATTTTGATGAGAAGGAAAAAACGATTAAACGGTTCGAGTATCCCGACAATCTCAAGCTGTTTAATGTTTTCGACGGTACCGCAGATAAAAACGGCAACCTGTGGCTGTTAACTTTTGGCGGATTTTACAAAATTGATCAGGCGGGGACATTAAGTAAACTGGATGAACCTTCGAAGTCGGAATTTCCAGGATACCAGGGGTTTTCGGCCATCACCGCTGACAGTGACGGAACGATCTGGATAGCATCCAATCAGCGAACCGTCTATTCCCTGGATCCCCGAACCGGAAAATACAGCTCCTACCCATTGAGCACACTCGTAGATCCCGGAAAAGGAAATCTGGATATGAACAGGATGGTCATTGATGCTACCGGCAATATCTGGATTGCTTCCAGTCAGGGCCTTATCCGTTTTGACCGGCAGAATGCAAAATTTGAAATGTTCGGACAGGGTCCTGAAATGAAATTACAACGGGCGGCCATCAATAGCCTGAGCATCGACCAGTTCGGCAACCTGTGGGCCGGAACCGCTTCTAACGGGCTACTTAAATACAATGATCAGACCGTTTTCAAATCTTTCATATCCAACAGGGACGACAAATCGGCATTCCTGCCAGGTTGGGCCACCAGCCTGACCCAAAGTCCGGATGGTCATATCTGGTTAATAACACAGGGTTCCGGAGCGGACCATGCCGGAATCGTTGATTTCGATCCAGTTTCGCAGACGATTGCAACGCGCACTTATCACGGCATTTCACCGAAACTGGATGCCATTTATAACTGGGTAGCCACCGGGCCGGGGGAATTCCTCATAAACTCTAACCTGGGATACTGCCAATATTTCCCGAAAACAAATACAATTAAAAGGAATGTACTTCCATGGCTGCCGGATTCAGTTGGGGTATTCAAGTTCTTTTCTGACAGCAGGGGTAATTTCTGGGTGTTAAGCCCCTCGGGAATTTATATCCAGGACAAGGAACAGGGAAAATACCGGCGTTATGCTTTGACCGCCCTCCTGGGAAATAGCGGCAGGAGCAATGAAATCACCGACGCCTTTGAAAGCAAAAAGCACGGACTTTGGCTGCTCGGCAACGACGGTTTGTATTTATATGATTATCAGACTGATAAAATCACCAGGCATGGCATCGATAAAAGTCGTGGCGATGTTTTTGTTTCGCATGATATCAATTCCTTTTATGAAGATAGTTCCGGAATTGCCTGGGTAGGCACCTGGCAGGGTGGTCTCAGCCGGTACAATGTAGAAACCGGCGAAATCAAAACCTTCACCACCGCCAACGGGCTGCCTTCGATGTGCATACAGGGCATTTTGGCCGATGAGAAGAACAATGACCTATGGTTGAGCACTTTCAACGGACTAAGCCGATTTAATATGGTGACCGGTCAGTTTACCAACTTTTCACTCGAAGATGGAATTCAGAGCCTCCTGTTTGCCGATGGCGGATATATGAAGACTAAGTCGGGCCTGTTTGTTTTCAGCGGAAGCAACGGCATCACCGTTTTTAATCCGGATCAGATCGCCAAAAATGCAAAACCGCCCAAGCTTTTTGTAACTGATCTGAAAGTTGCAGATCAATCAGTCTCTTTCGATAAAAATCTGGAATTAAGCTATGACCAGAACAATCTCATTTTCGAATATCTGGCGATTCATTACGCTAACCCGGCAAAAAATATCTATTCATACAAACTGGAAAATTACGATACCGACTGGCGGAATGTGGGGAACCAGCGGACAGCCGTTTACTATAACCTTCCGCCGGGTGAATATACTTTCCGTGTTAAGGCGGCAAGCAGCAACGGGGTTTGGAATGAAGAAGGCGCTACCGTAAAATTACATATCAGTCCGCCTTGGTGGCGCACTTGGTTGGCCTACCTGATGTACAGTCTGGTTGCCATGGCGTTGATTTATTTGCTCGACAGGGTGCAGCGGAAGAGGGTGACCGACCGAGAAAGGGCGCGCGCCAAAGAAAAGGAACTGGCGGATGCCAAGGAAATTGAAAAGGCTTATCATACCTTGAAAACAACACAAGCTCAGCTGGTGCATGCAGAAAAAATGGCCTCTCTGGGGCAACTGACTGCCGGCATCGCCCATGAAATCCAGAACCCGCTGAATTTCATCAATAATTTTTCCGAAGTCAATTCGGAACTGATCGAAGAAATGAAAACCGAACTGAAAGACGGCAATCTGGAAGATGCACGGGCCTTAGCCGATGATATATCGATCAACGAACAGAAGATCAGTCAACACGGTAAACGGGCCGATGCCATCGTGAAGGGGATGCTGCAGCACAGCCGGACCAGCAGCGGGGTAAAGGAACCCGCCAATATCAATTCCCTGGCAGATGAATTCCTAAGGCTCGCCTATCACGGCTTGCAGGCAAAAGACAAATCTTTCAATGCCACCATGAAAACCGATTTCGATCCCGGCATCGGAAAAATCGATATCATTCCCCAGGATATGGGAAGGGTTATCCTTAACCTGCTCACTAATGCATTTTATGCGGTTAATGAAAAGAGCCTGGAAGGTATTGCGGGTTACGAACCAACAGTTACCGTCAGTACCAAAAAATCAGGTGATTTTGCGGAGATCCGGGTCGGCGACAATGGCAACGGCATCCCTCAAAAAGTTCTGGATAAAATCTTTCAGCCGTTTTTCACCACCAAGCCAGCCGGCGAAGGCACCGGGCTTGGTCTGTCGATGGCCTACGATACCATTACCCTGGGACATAATGGCGATCTTAAGGTAGAAACCACGGAAGGGGAAGGCACTGTATTCATTGTTATTTTGCCTACCACTTAACGGTTAATCCTCCCCTGAAATTTCCGGATGGTTTAGCGAGTAGTCCAAAACTATATTCGCCAAATATCCCTACATGTTTCCATAAATAAAAGGCTACTCCAAGCCCGTGCTCATATTGGAATTGCAATCCTTTATAGGGATAATAATTTTCAGGTGATGAATAATAAGCGCCGCCATATCGGCCCAACAAATATAAATCGAACCGAAAATCGGGACTTTTTACAATAAATGGTAATAATTGCAAATTAATGTTTATTCCGGCAAAAGGGGTATTTTGATTTTCCCATATAAATTTCCCAACAACAGGCAGATAGGATGCAAGCCGGCTGTAGCCCAAATATCCACCGACCTCAAGAAAATTCAGGATACCGTAATTCGCCTCAACCCGATAATTTCCATAAGTTACTTTCATTCCGCTTTTCGATACATAAATCCCTGGATAACTGGCATATCCGGCCTTGATATTCCACCGGTTTTTAATGTAGGAATCCTGCGCATGAACAACAGAAAATGAGAAAATAAATAAAATCAGAATAATCGCTTTTCTTATCATTTTGCTAATTATTTTTCCTGATATAACCATTTTTTAATTCTCTCATTTGCGGTTCTTTTTACCCGTTTCGGATCACTCTTATCGAAAAATACTTTATAGGAAACCGATGGGATAATCGGAAAGAAACTCACCTGATAAAGGTTCATCGGCTTGAAATCGGTCCAGTACTGTGGCCTGTCGAAGTCCTGCGAGAGACTGGTATCGTAATAATAATAAAAGGGATTGTGGCGGTTGTAAACATTGTAGATCGAAAAGGTCCAGGTGGCTTTCCGGCCCCGCCGGGTATGCGTGTTCAGGGTAGCGCCCAAATCGAGACGGTGATAATCCTTCATTCTCATGCTGTTGCGTTCCCCATAAAGCAAGGTCTCATAATAATTAAAGTTCCCGTATCCATCGGGCCCGGTACCCAGGGTCAGCTGACGGCCAAGCACCGGCGTGTATGGCAGTCCGGTCTGGTAAACCCAGGTGAGGCTGACCGACCAGCGGTTATTAAATTCATGGTTGATATTCAGTGATGCGGTATGCGGCCGGTCGAATACAAAAACGTACTCCAATCCCTTATTTATTTGCGCATATTGCCGTGTAGTGTGCGACCATGCATAGCTGACGAATCCTGTCCAGCTGTCGAGTTGCTTTTTCAGCATGAACTCTACCCCGAGAGATTTTCCCGATCCGCCCGTAACTATTTTGCGGCGCCAATCGGTATCGCCC
>CAIXHD010000408.1 GCA_903919065.1 uncultured Bacteroidota bacterium | reverse complement strand
GATGTAAACAAGGATACTCATAAACTCGAAATTTCTACAAGAATATTTACTGATGATCTGCAGGCTGCGGTATTTGAAATATCAGGGAAAAAGCTTGGACTTGGAACGGATAATGTCCTGCCCGGTGCCGACTCCCTCTTGTTTGCCTACCTGAATTCGACGATGAATTTTCGGCAGGATGGTAAAAATCTTGTGATAAATTTCATCGGCAAGGAGGTGGAGGCCGATGTTACCTGGATATATCTCGAAACCAAAGAAGGCATTCTCCTGAAAATGCCCATCGAAATAACCAATTCCACTTTGCAGGAACGTTTTCCGGATCAGAAAAACCTCGTCAACCTGAAGTATGGCAAAGAAACATCAAGCCAGATACATACGAAGGAGCACCCGACTTATGCTTTCCACGTGACGGGTGACAAGTGACAGGAAGACGAATGACGAAGCTCCAGGGCCAGTGTTGAATTTTGAAGTTTCAGGGTCAGGTTGGTCTCGGAGAAGTGTCATCCCGTTGAAAAACGGGATCTCGTTCCTTACCGCGGCATTCACCTGCTGTGAGTTCACCCTTAGTATCGTATTCCCGCGAAAGCGTTCTTCCAGAATGCCTCCAACGTAGCATTCCTTTTCTGTCATCCCCGCGAACACGGGGACCTTTTCGCGTGTCGTACCAAATAGAATGAGAGTAGCTTTTTGCTGTCGTACAAAAGCCAGTACAAAAAAAGGCTGCCTCATTTCTGAGACAGCCTCCTTCAATATCAAAATTCAAAATTGGTGTTCGAATCTCAACCTTTCAATTTCATTAATCAGCCTCTGCGGCCGCGTCTGCCTGTGCCAGTCATTCCAGAACCCCTGGTGCCGGTACCGGTACCTGTGGTAACGGTGATACCAAATGATTCAAGAAGAGTTTTTACCTGTGCCTGGTGTTCTACGCGCAGGGCATTCATCAGCTGGAAGATCTCGAGCTTTGCAGCTACTGTTGTAGCTGCCAGCCTTGCAGTGGCGAGTTCAAGCATGTCAGCCTGGAAGGCAACATTCAGTTCCAGCAATTGTGCTTGCTGGTCAGCGGTGAGCAGTGAAGTGTAGGTTCCGCATCCGGTTCCACCAATTCCAATACCTCCACCCAGTCCGCCATTTCCACCATTACCACCACCACGCATGCCTTGAGCACTTAAACCTAAGGTACCGACAGCAAAAAGAAGAGCTGCCAGAGCGATTTTTAAATTCATTTTTTTCATGATCAGGTTGTATTTTATTTGTTTTGATACAATGATAAAACAGAAAGATGAAGCGAAAATGAAGATATAAAGATTTGTGGATGTAAAATTAAATAATTGCAAATCAGAACCTGCAATGGCATTGGGTTTTTAAAAAGGATCAACCACCCTGTTCTTGGTCAAAAAATGGCAGCTCCCGCATAGATTTCGCAGGAAAGTGCCTATTTTTATAGGACAATAAGAACGCCATCACTTTAATTTACAAGATAACTTATGAAAGCACTCACGCAAGTCAGTTTGGTTAAACATGTCATCCTTTTTTCTATCGCAATACTTTTTGTATCCGGATTTATGGGCTGTAAAAAAACTGCAGACCCGGTTGAACTTACCTTCAGCAGCTGGAGAATTGATGATGTTGATGAAATGAACCGGATCAATGCCCTTTATACCGCGGCAAATCCGAATATCACCATCCGTTTTAATTCTTATGAACCCACTACTTATGATGAAGTTACCAAAGCTGATTTAGACGCAGGAACCGGTGCCGATGTACTATTTATGTTTTCCTACGACCGCGGACGTGCGTTTTACGATGGAGGCTATCTGTATGACCTTACCAAGGTGATCCCAAACCTGACTTCTTACGATCAGGTCCCGGTTAAGGCATGGTCAACCGAAAGCGGTGTAACCTATGCCTTGCCATCAGTAGGCGTTACGCACGGAATCTATTACAACAAATCGATTTTTGCTAAATACAATATTCAGGAACCTGCAACGTGGGATGAATTCATTGCGGCCTGCGACAAGCTTCTTGCCGGCGGTGAAAAAGTTCTTTCACAGGCCGTGGGTGACAATACGTGGATACTTAACCGCGTAATGTTCTGCGGCTTGGGAGCAAATTTTTATGGCGGGGAAACAGCCCGTCAGGGATTGATGTCAGGCACAAAAAAGCTTACAGATGCTAATTTTATCGATGCCTTTAAAGCCATGTATTCGCTGAAAAAGTATTTTCCCGCAGGCTTCGAAACTCTGGGATACGAAGATTCCAAAGTCCTGTTCGCATCCGGAAAAGCTGCTATGTTTATCGGTGGCTCCTGGGAAATAAGTGTTTTGGAAGGCCTTGGTGCAAGCAGCTCAACCATCGGATGGTTTGCTCCTCCGGTAAAAAAAGCAGGCGATCAGCTTCAGTATTGTTTTCAGGTGGATGCCGGTATCAGCCTGAACAAGAAATCCAAAAATCTGGATGCAGCACTGGAATACATCAAATGGTTAGCGGGCTCAGAATATGCCCGGTCAGTGATGACCGAACTTCCCGGATTTTTCTCCTATACTCCCGGCACCTCCACCCTGACTAATCCACTGGCTCAAAAAATGTATAATGTTGCTGCTACGGCAAACCTGACCGTTCGGTTGATGGATGAAAAATTGAATTCTAAATCACCCGGTGGCGATGCACTCATGAATGAGGCTCTTCAGGGAATGTTTCTCGGCACCTATACTCCTGAATCTGCAGCGGCATACGTCCAGAGCAAACTTTAAGGGCTCCGGTCCGGATTTAAGCAGAAAGCGGGTCAAAGAACTTTGTGTTCTCTCACCCGCTTTTCTTTTTGCACCATCCCTGACCACTCAGAGATCATGTAATATTTCAGAACCGGATTAGCCGATGCAAACGCCTGTTCCTTTGCCTGCAATAACATTAAGTGAACATGAAGGCTCGAATTATTTTTTTACCCTGATACGATCCACCGGCATATTGCCTTCGAGCAACTCAATGACCACGGCATGATTCCCATTGGGCAATGGCATTGATTCATAGATTTCGCCACTCGCACCGGGCGGTTCACTGCGGGTATCAAGGATCACCTCTTTCCCACCATCTAAAGTAATCCTGATTTTTCCCAATGCCGGCTTCTCCGGTTTTAAAAGGGTAAATCCGGTGCCTGAAAAATTCAGTTTCAGGCGCCTTGCCGGTACCGATATTCCTGCTCCTGCTCCCAGTTGGAGCTCGGTTGCTAAATAGGTAAAGGAGGATTCGATGGG
>CAIXHD010000407.1 GCA_903919065.1 uncultured Bacteroidota bacterium | reverse complement strand
CTATCATCCGCGACAACGGCAGTACGATCATCCGGTTGATGCTCCCGAACCTGATGTAATGCCCGGTGCCCTTTTTGAAACGGAGGAACGTGAGATCATCCGCCTTATGCTCAATTATCCTGATAAAATCGTGATCGAATTGCCAGGCGAACATAAGGATGAGGTTATTCCTGTCACGGTTATGGACTTTTTTCTGCAGGAAATGGAAACCGATAATCTGGTTCCCGAAAACCCCCTATATGCGAGAGTTTTTAAGGAATTTCTGGAAAAATGGGGTACCCCGGGGGTGAATATTCAAACTATGCTCACCAATAGCCAGGATCCCGAAATCAGTCACCTCGCCGTCGACCTGCTGACTCCCGGTTATCAGATCAGCAAAATTCATGAGAAAGGTGGGGCCTATGTGCGGTCGGAAGACCAGATTATAAAAATCCTGGCACCGGAAATTCTAGCCTCTTACCGAAGCAAGAAAGTCAAGCAGATGATCAGTGTCATCGATGATCAGATCCATGGATACCAAGGTACCGACGATGATGTACTTATCACCGGCCTGCTCGAAGACCGCCGCCAGCTCGAGGAGCTTCGCAAGGCCTACTCGAAGGAGCTGCGCAGGATTATTATATAATGTGACGGGTGACGAGTGACGAGTGACGGGTGACGCTGTAGGGGAGGACCCGCGCGTCCTCCCTCTTCAGTCTTGGTACGACAGCGAAAAGCTGCTCTCAAATCCCTTTGTACGACAGCGAAAAGGTCCCCGCGTTCGCGAGGATGACAGAAAAGAAATTCTACGTTGGACACATTCTGGAAGAACGGTTTTGCTGAAATTTCTGAACAAAGCTTTCTTTTTCAAACTATCCTAATTAGGAAGCCCTTCTCTGTCATCCCGGCGCAGGCGCAGCCTGAAGCCGGGACCTTTAAGCTGTCGTAGTATGCTTGAGGAGGGCACCTTTACGCTGTCGTACCAATGCTAAAGTTGCTCACCGCCACTTCCCTCTATCGAAATCCAGATTCAGCACAATCTTGTAACCAATAAAATTCTGGCCATATCCATAAGATTTGGTCCCAATTATCATTCGCCGGTATTCAGCCGAAAGAACTGCTGACAAACCCTTTAAATAATATACTTCATAACCCAGACTGAAATCTGCGGTAATAAAACCAGTGAACCCATCTGTCGATCCATTATGCGCCATTCGTGTAAGGCCATCATTCAACAGGTTGTGTGATTGGTTATAGGCCCACCCAAAGGCTGCCCCGGCACTCACCGGGATCGCAAAACTGCGGTTTCTGAACAAATCATAAGTCGCTCTTATTGGTATAGTTATATGGTTCTGCCACCTCTGATAAAAAACCGAGCTGTCCCTTAAATAGGTTTGACCCAGCGAATCAGTCTTTGACCAGTCCATCACCCAGAATTTTGCTGACCTGGTCACCAAGGTCCTGCCAAAGGTGATCCCTGATCCTACCCAGAGCTTATTGGATACCTCCTTGTCAAAGTGAATGGACAGCTCATGTAATATCCCTTTTCCGGTATCCGGTTGTATCATATACTGATACTCGTACCCGATCCCAACCTTCCACGGATCACCCCTGAGCGCAAAATCTTTTAATTTGATAGGGTTGCGCTTCTTCTTTTCCTCAATAACCTTTGGGTCCTCACCAATAGCTTCGTACTTTGTTATTACCCCATTCCTGGCTGGAGCTTCAGCAGTATTTTCTGCACTTACTGCAGGAATCTTATCACCTGAATAGATTGATTTCTCCTGCTGTTTGAAAATTGTATCAGTTTTGAATTTAGAGGTTTGCTCGCTTTTGCCCACCGGCACATTGTCCAATCGAACTTTATTTGGCTGAAAAACTGGCGATGATTCAGCTTTTTCTTTTGATCTGGTGGTTCCCGCTGCTGCATAAATGGGTACCGTAGGTTGAACCGTGGAACTTTCAAAAGCATCAGTACTTTCCTGACCGATCGGTAATTTGTCAGACGGATTAAACAGCAGAAATCCGATAAAAATTCCTGTCCCTAAAAGGAAAGCATAGACTCCCCGTCTTCTGAGGAACATCAGCAGCCACGCGCTCCACGACCGGTTACGGTTAAGTCCCCGCTTCACTATTTTCCAGTCGACTGGAGCATCCGAAGGGGAATAGTCCTCCAGTAGTTCCTTCATCTTACCGATCCAACGGTCATCCAGCTCGTCTTTCATTTCGCGAAAGGGTTAAAAGGGAATTTCGTAAAAAAACTTTTGCACGGGAGAGATGCGATCGCGATGTGGTTGCTTCAATCTGCAGCATTACCGCAATCTCATCATGATGGTAACCTTCGATCTCAAACAGGATAAATACCATCCGCGGAGTCTCATTGAGCTTTTCAAGCAAGCCCAGAATGTCTTCGGCGCTTAGCCGGTCGAGAATCTCTTCCGGAACAGCTACCGGCGCCGGCTCACCCACATCGGGCAGCATCTCTTTCCGGGTTCGGCTGGCACGATAATGGTCAACTGCCGTATGAACTGCAATCCGCCGCATCCATCCGCTGAAATTTCCAGGAATCTCCTCCCGTAAACGCGTGAAAACCTTGATAAATACATCGTTTACTACTTCCCGGGCATCCTCACGGTTGGGGATGAATCGCAGAATTACAGATAGTGCAAAAGCATAATATTGATTGTATAAATACTCCTGCGACCGTGACTGGCCCCTGGCGCATTTCATCAGAATACTCTGATCTGGATTATCTGTTTTCCGGTTAGGTACCAATTAAATGGGCATATTTGATTTGGACCAGGTCTGACATTTAGACTTATTAGATCTGTTTGTAAGATAACGAATCATTTCTCTTCCCATGGTAAAATCAGATTAGTGATCCTTCAATTATACTGTCGCATTCCGTAGCAAGAATGTTGCGGAACACAATTTTGCCAGATATCCAATTCACGGCGGAGTGAAGATTTAATCAATATTCTTCCGATATTTCAGTCGATTTCAATTTTGAAAATATAGCTGACATCCAATGGAATTGAGTCGTATGATCGGATTAAATCCTTCAGACGGGATTTTTAGAACCCTCTTCGAGAATTCGGTCATCGGTATGTCAATAACCAGTCCTGAAGGGCTGATCCTGACTAACAGTGCCTTTCGAAACATGATTGGCTATACCGAGAAGGAACTGGCACCGCTTAAATGGATGAACCTGACCCACCCGGAAGATCTTGCCAATGACAGTTTGGTTGTAAAATCAATGCTCGCTGGCGAGAAGGAATCCTTCCGGTGGCAAAAGAGGTATATTCATAAGGATGGTCATGTAATTTATGCGGATATCAGTTCCGTGATTCACAGGGATAACCAGGGTAATCCGCTCTTTTTTATTACCACGGTTAATGATATTACTAAAGAGATCAGCCTGAAGAACCAGGTGGAGGAAAGTGAGGCCCAACTTCTTGAGTCTCAGAAAATAGCTGTCCTTGGCAGTTATAATTTTGATTTGATCACCGGCTTTTGGACCAGCTCCGATATTCTTGATGAGATTTTCGGAATCGATACGGATTATGTTCGATCTCTTGAAGGCTGGAGCCTGATCATACATCCTGATTGGCAGTCCGTGATGCTGGATTATGTCAATAATTTTGTTGTTGGCGAAAGGCAGAATTTCGACAAGGAATATCAAATCATCAGGCAGAAAGATGGACAGGTAAGATGGGTCCATGGCCGCGGCAGGCTGGAATTTGATACAGCGGGCAATCCTGTTAGATTGATTGGAACTATCGTAGATATATCCAGGATAAAAAATGCAGAATCGGACCATCGCGAAAATTTGGAGAAACTAACAATTCTTGCAGATAACCTTTCCGGTTTTATTGCCTATGTTGATGCCGATTCCCTTAGATATGAGTTCGTTAATGCCATGTTTGAAAAATCCTTCGGTATCCCGGTGGAAAAAATCATCGGAAGTCATATCAAGGATATTATCGGTGAGGAAAATTATCAGTTCGCCCTGAAATATATTGCGGAAGTAAGAGCCGGGAAAAGTATCTCCTATGAGAATGTTTTTAACATGACCAGCGGAAAACGCTGGGTTCAGGTCAATTATACTCCTGTTTTTGATCACGGTGGAAAAGTTACGTCCATTATCGCCCATAGTTATGACATTACCGACCGCAAGCAAATTGAGCTTGAGTTGGAGGCAGGCCATCGTCGGGTTAGCCGCCAACGTAATGCTTTCGCTGAATTGGTTGCTGAAAATTCTGTAACGTCCGGGGACGTCAAATCAGCCATCAACAGAATTACGGAGCTGGTAGCCTATGTTTTTGAGGTGGAACGGACCAGTGTTTGGTTGCTTGCCGATGCAGGAGCTATGCTTAAATGCGCTTCTATTTTCGATACAACCAGCGGAAATCCCGATGTGTTGTCGAAGCTTGAAGTGCCAATAATTCTTGATGGAGTAGCTTCAGGAGTGCTTCGCCTTGAGAGCACAGGAGTAAAACGGGAGTGGAAACCGGATGAGGAAGCTTTTGCTACTACGGTAGCTTCATTTGTTTCGCTGGTATTGGCTAATGAAAAAAGGAAAAATTCGGAAACCTCATTGCGCAACAGTGAGGAGCGATACCGGCTTTTAATGGAAACTTTGCCCGATGGTGTTATTGTCCATAGTAAGGGTCACATTGTTTATGCAAATCCGGCAAGCGCAAGATTGGTCGGGGCCGCTGATCCCAACGATATAATCAATATGCCCGTTCTTAAATTTGTTCATGAGGATTCCCGCGAAATGGTCATTGCCAGAGTGCGAAAATCCTTAACTGAAAATGTTCCGTTGCCGTTGGCCGAGGAGAAATTTGTCCGTCTGGATGGTTCCGTGATGGACGTTGAGGTTGCTGCCGTTCCGATCAATTTTTCGGGTGATCGGGCTCTTCTTACAGTCGTTAATGAGATTACATCGCGTAAGCAGGCGGAAATAATTCAGCAGATTCAGATTGATATTGCGAGGGAAGTTGTTGTAGTGGAATCCCTTGAACAGATGCTGACAACCGTCAGGCGAGAGCTTTTAAGGATCATGGATGCAACCAATTTCTTTTTCGCACTTTATAATCCGGTAAATGATACACTGAAGAAAGTAGTATTTGTTGATGAAAAAGATGAATTCATTGAATGGAAGGCAGATAGCTCTCTTTCCGGACAGGTGGTAAAATCGGCTAAAACAATATTGCTGAATAAGGAAGGCATCAAAAACTTTGCATCTGAGAAGCTTTTAAATTTCCTGGGAACACCTGCTGAATGCTGGCTTGGAGTTCCTTTGATAATTAACAATAAGGTAATTGGTGTCATAGTTTTGCAAAGCTATTCTGATCCCGCTGCCTATAATAAGGCATCAGCTGCATTGCTGGAAATGGTTGCTCATGAACTTAGCCTGTTTATGGACCGGAAAAATATGATCGATGACCTGGTCGCAGCAAAAGAAAAAGCAGAGGAAAGCGATCGGCTTAAGTCTGCATTCCTGGCGAATATGAGCCATGAAATCCGTACTCCCCTAAATAGTATAATCGGTTTTTCTGATCTTCTGCTGGAGAATGATAATGAAATGGATGAAGTTCTCCGCTTTGCCGGAATTATCCGGTCGAGCGGCGACAGGCTCCTTAACCTGATCAGCAATCTTATTGATATTAGTAAGATTGAGTCCGGGACAGAAAGAATCCATTTGACTAAAATTTCACCGGCTAAGGTCATCCGTGAGGTTATTACCCAGTTTCAATACCGGCCTATAAAAGAATCTATCCGGATAAAGGTGAATATACCTGACTCCATGGAGGTATTATTCATCGAGACTGATAATATGAAGTTTCAACAGGTGTTCACGAACCTGATTAATAACGCCTTCAAATTTACCGAAAAAGGGTTTGTTGAGGTAGGTATGGAAAATGGCCCTTCCGGAATTATTTATTTCGTCAGGGATTCCGGTATAGGAATTCCGACAGATAGGATAGATCAGGTGTTCGATAGGTTTTATCAGGTTGATGCCACCACAATCCGCCGGTTCGAAGGTGCCGGTCTGGGTTTGTCAATCTGCAAAGGGATGATCGAATTGCTGGGTGGCAAAATCTGGGTGGAAAGTCAGGTTGGCAAAGGAAGCAGATTTGCCTTTTCGCTACCTTAAAATCGTGACTCGTGACACGAAACGCGTGACACGAAAAACAAGATCAGGTTACCCTCGGAGAGTTGTCATCCCCGCGAAGGCGAAGCCGGAGGCGGGGACCCCGTCGCATGCCGCGAAAGAACGTTGTAGGGGAGGTACCCGCGGGTCCTCCCTTGTCAGCAGCCGGCAGTCAGCAGAAATGACCCTCGGAGAGTTGTCATCCCCGGAAGGCGAAGCCGGAGGCGGGGACCCCGTCGCATACAACGAAACTTCGCAGGACCCCGCCCCATACAGCTAATTGTGCCGGTTTCACTATCTTTACTCAATGAACCTCAAGCACCTCCTGATCATCCTCCTGGCCACTATTTTTGTGTCCCCGGTTTTTCCTCAGTTGGTGAAGGTCGATGCATTTGCACCCCGGCATGCCGACACCATTATCCTGGAACGCAACTGGCGCACACGCGATAAAATCATCCTGGCGGAACTCGAATTTGAAGCTGGAGAGTCGGTTACTCCCCAAAGTCTTGAACTTTCCCTCAAAAAGATCTGGAATCTGCAGAATTTCGCCTCCGTGGATTATCGCTGGGATTCACTCCCCGACGGGCGATCGGCATTAAGACTGATAACCCGTGATGCATTGACTATAGTGCCCATCGTCGGTGGAAATTTTCAGAAACATGATCTCCGGATAGCCGCCGGATTGGCCGACCGGAATTTTCTGGGCCGCAATAT
>CAIXHD010000406.1 GCA_903919065.1 uncultured Bacteroidota bacterium | reverse complement strand
TGGAATGGTGGCACAACGCCAAACATCCAGAAGATCGCGCTCCAGAACTGGCTTGCCATCTTCAAGCAGAGTGTTGAGGCCTGGTCAGAAAGCCGGAGAACTGATGTTCCGCTGATGACCTCAGTATCAGAAAACTATGCTAAGAATCATAACCGTCCGCCATTCCGGATGGCCTATGCAGATGAAGAAAAATCACTGAATACGAACTTTCCGAAAGAAGTTAATGAAAACGACATCTTTTGGGGAACTCAGGTTTGGTGGGATACCAGAAAAGGAATTCAATAATCTCCAGGTTTAGTATATTTATAGGGTTCTAATTGAAGAAACAGGTGGAGTTTTCCACCTGTTTCTTGTTTCGTCCAAATAAGGAATTAATTGTTGAATTATGATTGGAAAGATTAGTACGATTGATGCCATAATTATTTTGGCCTATCTAGTTGGAATATTGCTGGTTGGAGTGCTTTCGGTGAAGCTTAAGAAAATGACCAGCGACGGTTATTTCCTGGCCAACCGTGGACTGAAATGGCCGGTTATCGGAGCTGCACTTTTTGCTTCAAATATTTCCACCATTCATTTGGTGGGGCTCGCAGCATCGGGATATAATGAAGGGCTGGTATGGGGAAACTTTGAGTGGCTGGCCGCAGTTACATTGATCTTGCTCGGACTGGTATTCGCCCCTTTTTATTTTAAAAGCAGAATATCCACTTTGCCCGAATTTCTGGAAAAAAGATATGGTTCGGGATCACGAACGGTACTTGCCTTTATCGGAATAATCGGTGCTTTGTTTGTGCATATCGGCATGAGCCTTTATGCCGGAGCCGTGGTTTTTGAAACCTTTTTCGGGATCGATGTGGTCACTTCCATTATCATAATTTCGGTTGTTACGACCGTTTATACCGTTTTGGGAGGCCTTAAGGCAGTCGTTGTCACGGAAACTATTCAGACAGTGATCCTGATTGGTGGGGCCGTTATTTTAACTTGTATTGCCATTTTTGCTCTTCCCGACAAAGGGGTTCATACGCTCGCAGAACTGAAAGAACACCTAAAGCCCGGACAGTTGAGCATTCTTCATAGCAAAGAAAGCCTGGGGCTGCTGGGTGAAGGTGGCTTTGAATCAGGACTTACCTGGTATGCCTGCTTCCTCGGATATCCTATTCTGGGGTTATGGTACTGGTGTTCCGATCAGACTATTGTACAGCGGGTACTGGGTGCAAAAACCCAGAGTGATGCTCAGCTGGGACCAATTTTCGCCGGATTCCTGAAAATCCTTCCCGTGTTTATTCTGGTTCTTCCGGGTGTAATCGCCTATGTATTATTCCGCGATATTATCGGCACTGATGCCAATCAGGCTTTTCCGGTCATGATCAATCAGCTGCTTCCCGTTGGCTTAAAAGGGATAGTTGCTGCGGCCATGCTTGCAGCATTAATGAGTACCGTTGCTGCGGCCCTGAACAGCTCAGCAACACTGGTGGCAGTTGATATCGTGAAGCGACTTAAACCGGCTACAACCGATGCCGGCCAGATTAAAATAGGACGTATTGCCGCGGTAGTTGTCATGCTGCTTGCCATGGTCTGGTCGACCCAGGGGGACAAATTTTCCAGTATTTTTGAGGCGATCAATAAAATTGCTTCAGCCATAGCTCCTCCCGTTGCCACCGTTCTGCTTTTCGGCGTTTTCTCTAAAAGAGGGACCAAGCAGGCTGCCTTGGCAACGATGATATCCGGACTGGTATTAGGAATAACTTTCTTCTGCATCGATTTTGAACCCATCAGCGGATACATGTACCTGACAAAGGGATTGCATATTCCATTCATGGTTCAGGCCTGGTGGCTGTTTGTTATTTGCACGGTCATTTATTTTACCGTGAGCTACCTGACACCCAAACCAGACCCTGAAGTAATTGAAAAGTATACCTGGGATAATCCGCTTGCTGTGGTTACCAAAGGAAAATTCGAAGGAATCCGCGACCCACGGTTATGGGCTGGAATATTAATTCTGACTCTCGTATGTTTGTATTCTATTTTTGCCTAATAAATTGATTTATGCGACAAGCGATTATGACTTCACCCGGTAGTATCGAATTCAGGGAAATTCCTGAGCCGGGGCCGATAAATGGGAATGAGATTTTATTAAGAATTAAGAAGATAGGTGTTTGTGGATCTGATATTCATGTCTTTCATGGAAAACATCCTGCCACTCCGTACCCGGTTGTTCAGGGTCATGAATATTCTGCAGTTGTGGAAGCAGTTGGCAGCAACGTTACCAGGGTGAAGCCAGGCATGCGGGCAACTGCCAGGCCGCAGTTGGTTTGCGGCAAATGCGGTCCCTGCCTTCGTGGTCAGTATAATGCCTGCCAGGAGCTTAAAGTTCAGGGATTTCAGGCACCGGGTGTGGCCCAGGATCTTTTTGTGGTCAGTGAAGACCGGATTGTTCCATTTCCTGATTCAATGACTTTTGAGCAGGGCGCCATGATTGAACCGGCCGCAGTTGGAGCACATTCCACCAACCGGGTGGCGGAACTGAAAGGTAAAAATGTGGTGGTATCAGGTGCCGGAACTATCGGAAACCTGGTTGCACAGTTTGCCAAAGCCAGGGGAGCTGCGAAAGTTCTGATCACTGATGTCAGCGATTACCGGCTGGATATTGCAAAGCAATGCGGGATTACCGGAACAGCGAATATTATGAAAACCCCGTTTGAAGAATGCATTAAGAATTTTTTCGGACCGGAGGGGTTTCAGATTGGGTTTGAAGCAGCTGGTGTTCAGGCATCTATTGATGTTCTGATGCAATTTGTGGAAAAAGGCGGAGATATCGTCATTCTGGGTGTTTATTCACAGAATCCGGTGGTTAACATGTTTTATCTCGGTGAACATGAATTGAATGTTTTCGGATCCATGATGTACCGTCAGGAGGACTATGAAGCTGCCGTAGAAATGATCGCTTCAGGAAAAATTATCACAGCCCCGCTGCTTACCCGGAGTTTTCCTTTCGCTGAATATCTGGATGCCTATCAGTTTATTGAACATCAGGGGGATAAAACCATGAAGGTGATGATTGACCTCTAAGTTTGCCTCATGAATAGAAAACCAATTATTGCCGGAATCGGTGAATTGCTTTGGGATATGCTGCCGTCAGGTAAACAGCTTGGCGGGGCCCCCTGTAATTTTGCTTATCATGCCATGCAGGCAGGTTGCGAATGCTTTGTCATCAGTGCAATCGGTGAGGATGACCTGGGTCTGGAGCTGCTGGCCAATGTAAATGAACTGGGTGTATCAGATCGGTATATTCAGAAAAATTCGTTCCCTACCAGCAGGGTGAGTATTACGTTGAATGACCAGGGACATCCTGATTATACGATCCATGAGCAGGTGGCCTGGGATCATATTGCCTGGACAAAGGATATTCAGGCACTTGCAGGACAACTGGATGCTGTTTGTTTTGGCAGCCTTGCCCAGCGCGATCCTGTATCGCAGCACTCCATTATATCACTGGTTTCGTCGGTAAAACCGGATTGCCTGAAAGTTTTTGATATCAACCTGAGGCAGCACTACTTTACCAAAGAGACTATCATGCAGTCCATGCGGCTTTGCGACGTTCTTAAGCTGAATGATGACGAACTTCCGGTAGTTGCCGGATATGCCGGGTTGAGCGGAGAGATCCGTGTTCAGCTTAATCAACTGATCAAAGCGATGGATCTGAAATATGTCGTTTATACCATGGGCAGTAAAGGAAGCATGATTGTGAGCTCCACGGATTACTCATTTGCTGAGGCACCCATAGTGGAGGTCGCTGATACCGTAGGTGCCGGAGATGCTTTCACTGCTGTTTTTACTGCCGGAATATTATTGAATTTACCACTATCACTTGTTCATCAGAAAGCGACTGAAATAGCTGCTTTAGTGTGTACGCGAAAAGGAGCTACACCGAAATTATCTGTATCAATATTTTAAACTATCAATAATCAAATGAAGAACTTTAACTACCACCAGTCAACGAAAATTCTATTTGGCAAAGGCCGGATCAACGAGTTGGCAGAGGTCGTTTTGCCATATGGAAACAAAGTGCTGCTCGTAACAACCAAAGCAGCTAATCCGGCACTGATTGAGCAATATACCAGGGTGAGGGCAATTCTAACTTCCAAAGGAATTTCCGTAGCTCATTTCGATGGGGTTATACCCAATCCTACCATAGCAGTTATTTCCGCCGGAGCCTTGCTGGCAAGAAAGTTTGGCGCTCAGGTTATCATCGGGCTTGGCGGCGGTTCAAGCATGGATACCGCGAAAGCCATATCCGTGGAGGCAACACACCCGGGAACCAGCTGGGATTATCTTTTTTATAAGACTCCTCAGCCGGATCAGTCAAAATTGCTCCCGATAATTGCCGTTTCAACAACCTCCGGAACAGGCTCACAGGTAACTCAGGTTGCGGTGATCACTAATCCTGAAACACGCGATAAATCGGCGCTTTACAATAATATTCTCTATCCGCAGGTTTGCATCGTTGACCCGGATCTCATGGTCACTGTTCCAAAGTTTGTGACTGCCACTACCGGGTTCGACGTGCTTTGCCATGCTTTCGAAAGCACCATTAACCCGGGTACCGGGGCTTATGTCGATTTACTCGCCTGGGAAGCCATCAGGATTGTTGTCGCCAATCTTCCAAAATTGCTGGAAAACCTGAATGATGCCGAAGCTAGGGAACAGATGGCTTATGCAGATACACTGGCAGGATTATGCATCGCCAATGCCGGTGTGACCCTGCCACATGGTATGGGTATGGCGGTTAGCGGAATGTACCCTAACATAGCACACGGTGAAGCACTGGCGATACTTTACCCGGCCTGTGCTGAATTTACCTGGGAGTTTGCCATTCCGCAGTTTGCCCGGCTGGCAACGATTTTGAATCCTCACCTTAAGAGCCATTCAGAACGGGAAGCTGCCTGGGAATGTGCAGTGGAAATAGTTAAGTTTCTGAAAGTAATCGGATTACATAAGAAGCTCCGCGATTGTGACATGCCTGAGAATGAAATCGAAGCTTTGGCAAAACAATGCATGGTGTTGCCTGATTATAAAGGTAACCCGCGCGTGGCCACACCCGAAGAGATGATTCATCTGGTTAAACAATGCTACTGATATGATAAGGAAAAGAACAGTGGTTGCCTTAGCTATCCTCGCTATTATGCTGGCAGCGACCCTGACGCCAGATCAGCTCGTAGCCCAGAAACCATACGAGCCCAGCTGGAATTCGTTGAAAAACATTAAGACCCCGCAATGGCTGCGCGACGGGAAATTTGGCATTTACACGCATTGGGGCGTTTATTCGGTGCCCGCACAGGGGCCAAATTGCACCTGGTATGCCTACAATATTTATCAAAAGCCCGATGGCCCGGAACGTAAATATCAAGAGGCCAATTTTGGGCCTTTGGAAAAATTCGGGTATAAGGATTTCATCCCGATGTTTAACGGATCGAAGTTTAACGCTGAGGAATGGGCCGATTTGTTCGAAAAGTCGGGCGCCCGTTTCGCCGGTCCGGTAGCTGAGCATCACGATGGATTTTCTATGTGGGACACAAAATATTCAGAGTGGAATGCAGCCAAAATGGGACCAAAACGCGATGTGGTCGGGGAACTCTCCAAGGCAATCAAGAAGCATGGAATGAAATTCGTTACCGCCTTTCATCATGCCGAAAACTGGTTCTATTTCCCAACCTGGGATAAACGCTATGACTGTGGCGACCCGAAATACTCTGGTCTGTACGGTCCGATTCATGAAAAAGGTGCCTTGCCCGACAAAGCTTTTCTCGATCAGTGGAAGGGTAAAATTATTGAGGTAATCGATAAATATGATCCTGATTTTGTTTGGTTCGATTTTGGTTTGGAATTAGTAACGGATTCCTACAAGAAGGAGATGCTGGCCTACTATTATAATAATGCCGTTGCGCACAATAAGGAAGTTGTGGTCTCTTACAAGGGACATGATTTGCCTCCGGGGGCCGGATTGCTGGATCTGGAGCTCGGGCAGGAAGCCGATCTTACCTATTATGAATGGATCACCGATACCTCCATCGACGATGGGCAGGGATGGGGTTATGTTAAAGGACTGGGCTTTAAGTCGGTCGATAACCTTATTGATAACCTGGTTGACCGGGTGAGCAAGAACGGCTACCTTTTATTGAATGTCGGACCAAAACCGGATGGCACGATTCCGGAGGAGGCCAAAGAACGGCTGCTTGCTATGGGCCAGTGGCTCAAAATTAACGGTGACGCCATATACGGCACCACCAGCTGGGTAGTCCCGGGCGAGGGACCTACCAAATTGGAAAGTGGAGGTGGATTTAACGAAAAAAACGACTTGAAGTATACCGGGCAGGATATCCGGTTTACCGTAAAAGACAATAACCTTTATGCAACTGTACTGGATTGGCCGGGTGATAAAATCCTAATCAGAAGTGTTGCTGCCAAGGGAAACACCTGGGCCGGACTCTACCCGTCGGAGATTTCATCGGTGACCATGCTCGGTGATGGCAAGGAACTTAAGTGGGAAATGACCAAAGAAGGACTCGTGATCAATACCCCTGCCAACAGACCCTGCGATTATGCTTATGCTTTTAAAATTGTCCGCAAAAGACCCTTCTGATGAATTATAAAGCCAGATACAAAGTTTCAGGAATTATTCTCCTGACGTTCATGCTGATATGTTTAGCTGTTCCAAAAATCAATGCCCAAGACCGAAAACTTGCACTGACTCCCCCGATGGGATTCAATTCATGGAATGCCTTTGAAGCGAAGATTGATGAGGCCAAGATCAAGGCTATTGCAGATATTATGGTGACCTCCGGAATGCGTGATGCCGGATATGCTTACCTCGTTCTTGATGATGGTTGGATGGCTGCCGAACGTGATTCGGCCGGTAATCTCCAGGCCGACCCGGTGAAGTTCCCTTCCGGAATGAAAGCCATCGGCGATTATATTCACAGCAAAGGCTTACTGTATGGTATATATGAATGCCGGGGCATTAAAACTTGCCAGGGTTTACCCGGTAGTTTCAAACATGAGCAGGCCGACATGAATTCATTTGCCTCCTGGGGTGTGGATTATATCAAGCTTGATGCCTGTTATGCCGAGAAAACCGGACTGCTGACCACCGAGCACCTGAAAATTTTCCATGACTGCATTGAGAAGACCGGAAGGCCAATGATACTGAGTATCTCCGATTTCGGAAACGGGGCATGGGCCTGGGGCGGAAAGGAATTTGGCGAGCTTTGGCGCACCTCCTACGATATATATCCATGGATGGAATCGGTTTACCACTGCGCCAACACTTCTGGCGGCGATGGAACCAGCCACCCTGGATTTAACGGATTATGGCAATTTGCCGGTCCGGGGCACTGGAACGACCCTGATATGCTTCAGGTAGGAAACCTTAAGAATGAAGCAGAAAACAGGGCGCATTTCAGTCTCTGGTGCATTCTGGCCGCTCCTCTGATGGCCGGTTGCGATCTGCGAACAGTTTCCGATACCGTGTTGCGGATTTTTACAGCTAAGGAGGTGATTGCAATAAATCAGGATCCGAGAGGCCACCAGGGATATAAAGTTTATCAGAAAGGCGGTATAGAGATTTATAATAAGCCTCTTTTCGATGGTACCACCGCAGTGTTGCTGCTTAATAAGGATTCTCTGCCGGCTGATATATCCGTAAAATGGGACAAGATCGGACTGGCGGGAACTCAGAAGGTTCGGGATTTATGGGCAGGAAAGGATATCGGAAGCTTTAACGGGTCATTTACAGCAAAAGGATTGACGCAAAACGGAGTGATGCTGATAAAGGTGGGAACACCTGGAGGTAAGCTGGTTGCGGGACCTGAGCCGGCTCCACTCGAGAAGTATTCGATCACAAAGTCGGGAACTACCAGTCTGCGCGATATCTGGTACATCATGAAAAGCGGCGATGCTCCGCGTTATGACAAGAGCCATTCCGGCACCAGAATATCTGTTGGAGGAATCACCTATGATAAGGGTTTTGGCTGCAAAACTGAGTCGAGAATCATGTTCAAGCTCAATGGTAAAGCCGATCGGTTTAAGGCATCTGTGGGGATTGATGATTCGTATGACGGTACCGAAGCGGGCAGTTTTCGCGTGCTGAACGAAGATGCTTTCGGCAGCCGCGCGGTCTTTGATTCCAAAAAGATGCTAAAAGGTGCCAAGGCCATCGACATTGATATTGATGTGAAGGGATTGGAATTTATTCTGCTGGAATTCAGGGGCAAGGAAGTGATAGGGAATTGGATTGATCCCAGGATAGTTGGCAGTCGGCAGTAGGCAGTTCTCAGTACTCAGTACTCAGTACTCAGTCTTCAGAAGGTAGTGGAGACGGAAGACGTGACACGAAACGCGTGACGCGGAGGAACGGTGTAGGGGAGGGACCCGTGGGTCCTCCCTCTTTTTAACCGTGGGTCCTCCCATCCAAATTAAACGAATTATGAAATCAATTTTGACACATAAGATTCTGATAACGCTGGCGGCGATTCTGTTGTCGTCATCAGCCCTGTTTTCGCAAACAGCCACCAAGGTTTTTCCGGGGGCCGACAGCAAGACTCCGTCGCGGTCGGAATATTTCTCCTGGATCAATAATACCAATGAGGGAACCACCGCTCAGCAGACCATGGCCAACCTGGATTTTTTCAAATGGCTGCAGGATCAATACGGGATGGTTCTGGATATTTACGCATTTGATGCCGGGGCCATTGATGGAGCAGGATATTATGGATCAATCAATTCTGCCAAATTCAAGGCACAGTTTCCCGAAGGGTTCAAGCCTTTGGCGGCAAAAGCTGCCACGATGGGAACACGGTTTGGTATCTGGGGCGGACCGGATGGTTTCGGAAATTCCAAGGTTGAAGAGGATGAACGCGTTGGGCTAATGACCTCGCTTTGCAGGGATTACCGCTTTGAATTGTTTAAATTTGATGCTGTATGCGGTGATCTCCGAACTGAGAAACAGGATGTTTTTATCCGGATGATGACGGAATGCCGGAAAAACAACCCGGATCTGATATTGCTTAATCACCGGCTAAACTTGGGAAAAGAGGGCTTAAAGCATGCAACTACCTGGCTTTTAGGGGGTGCAGAGACTTATATCGATGTGCACATGGCCAACGATTCGACGGCACCGCATCACCGGGCAGGCGCTCTTTCCCGGGAGTTGGTCCCTGAGCTTCAGCGTCTGACGGAAGACAGTGGCGTTTGCCTCTCTTCCTGTCTGGATTACTGGGAAGACGACCTGATCCTGCAGGCTTTTAACCGCAATCTGATATTGGCCCCGGAGATCTATGGAAATCCATGGTTTTTGAGGGATGATGAATACCCCAGGCTGGCGTCGATCTTCAATCTGGCCAGAAAATACAAAGAGATCCTGGTAAACGGAATCATTCTATCAGAAGATAAATATGGCGACAAGGCGGTCTCAAGAGGCGATGGACAGACCCGGCTAATCACACTCCGGAATAATACCTGGCTGCCGGTGACCAGAACTATTAAACTCGATGAGGAGATTGGTCTCTCAAAGGGTACTGTAATCGAGTTAAAGCAGTTTCATCCGGTTGAGCGGCTAATTGGCCGGTATAAGAAAGGGGAATCTGTTACAGTTGAGGTGCTTCCTTTTCGCTCCTGCCTGCTGATAGCATCTTCGGCAAAGCAAGTCGGACCGTTGATTGATGGCTGCGATTATGAGGTTGTTCAGAATGTTACCGGAAAACCGGTGAAAATAAATTTACTGGGATTTCCGGGGGAGAAGAAAACGGTTCGGATCAATGGAAAATCCTCGGAAGTTGTTTTTCCGGGGAAACCTTTAAAAGAAAAATATCACCGGAAGCTGGGCGATCTGAAGTCAGTTCCGGTACCGGCAGATGCGGAGGCGCTCTATCAAGCCACTTGCTTTGCTGCTGATAATAATGCCCTGGAAGCCAGGTCGCTGGCCCGCTCGGGACCAACCTTCATATCGCAGGTTCAGAAAGCCCGCGATGCTTTTTTTAATCAGCAATTATTCATCGACCGGGGATTATGGGATAAGTATTTGTTTGACGGGGATAGTAAAACAGCTTTTTATCCCGGTCGCCGCTGGGGCAGGAACGATATCAGGATAAACCAGGGATCACTCCGGATCGATCTGGGCCGGCAGGTCTCCTTGGACAGCCTTCGTTTTATCATCGGCGATGAACGGAACCTCCAGCCTTTTACCTCCTGGTACGACGTCAATCTGGAAGTATCGGCCGACCTGAAGAACTGGACTCCGGTTAACATGATTGCCGGAAAAGAAATGTCGGTAATCCTGGACCCGGCAAAACCGATCCGCTATGTCCGTTTACCCGGATCGCCTGAAAGGGTTTGTGAAATACAAGGATATAAGAAAGGAAAACTGGTCGACCGCAGCCGTTGGCGTGCTTCCAACCTCTTTAGTCAGTACGGACTCGTGACACCGAAGGAAGCATTCGAAACCAGTTTTGTCCTGAGTGAAATTCCCAAAGGAAGTTATCTGGCAATTGCTCTGAATGGCAAGCATGGCAACGAGGGCGCTTATGCTGCTATCCGGGTAAATGGAAAGCCTGTTGGTGCACCCGACCGAAGCCTTTCGTACCGGAGCAATGCCTGGGAATATCCGGTCCAGAATTCCGAATCGAACTATACCTATTATATACCGCTTACCCCTGATATGGTTGGCGCTAAAATCGATGCGACCGTGCTGGTT
>CAIXHD010000405.1 GCA_903919065.1 uncultured Bacteroidota bacterium | reverse complement strand
TGGTTCAAACGCACGTAACCATCACCGGGGCTCAGGCTAAATTATCCCTCCACCTGGAATCACCTGAAGGAAGAGGGATGCCTAAAAGATTCACCATCGTCGGTTTGTGGGGAGGATATATTTTAAAGCCACCAACGGGGCATTATCCTCAATTGCCCGAGGTTGAAGACCTGACCATGCATCTTGCACGCCTGGCCAGAATATCAGTGGTTCCGCATTGCCTTATTCGTCTTCAATCAGGAAGCCTTGCATATATTACCAAAAGAATTGATCGTATAAAAACGGAAAAGCTGCATATGGAAGACATGTGCCAGCTTACAGAACGTCTTACCGAGGACAAATATCACGGGTCACACGAGCAGGTGGCAAAGGCCATCCTGAAATACTCCCGTAACCCGGGTTTGGATGTGATCAATTACTTCGAGCAGGTTCTTTTCGCATTTCTTACAGGGAATGCTGATATGCATCTAAAGAATTTTTCGTTGATAAAACTTCCCGGCATGGGTCATGTACTTTCTCCTGCTTATGACCTGGTGGCAACAGCGCTCGTCAATCCTGCTGATAAAGAAGATCTCGCCCTTACCCTGAACGGGAAAAAGAAAAAGATAACCCGGAATGATTTCATAGCTGCTTTCCTGACACTGAAGCTCGATCAGAAGCAGCAGGAAAATATTTTCAGAAAGATGATGAATGCAAAAGCAGGATGGATGGATTTTATCGGGATCAGCTTTTTAAGTGACGACTTCAAAGAGAGATTGATGAATATTATTGAGCAGCGATTCAGCAGAATTAACTGATTATTTAGATATTCATTGTCAGGCAAAAGTTCCCACTACGGTAAACCTTTTCATCCCTGGTCGCCCGGTCACAATATAATCGCCGCAACGCACCCAGGCGTGGGCGATCAGTTTGTTATCCGGATCTTTTGCAACGCCGTAATACAGGGTGGTTTCAAGGCCATACCCACGAAGGATGACCTTGGCCGCAATGGCTTGTTCGTAGCATTTGCAACGCCAGGGTACGTATCGGCTGGCCCGGCTGATGGCAACGCTGACCGATTTTAACAAGTCCATGTTCTCAGCACCTGAGGCCACCGGAGTTTCCTTCATGTGCGTACCGAGGATAAATGAAAACCGCTTCAGCGGAACAAAAACAATCAGGATGCGGGCGATGCCGGTCCACCAAACGGCTTTGAAAAAGAGCCGCCATTCATTGAACCTGACTTTTTTTATCCTTGAAAACGATGCAGGCATAGCTCAGCTGATTATCTGTTCAATTTCAGGTGATAATTTACTTGCAGGCCAATGCTGATCAATCATGTAGTCCATTTTTTTGACATTTATAGAGAAACCTTTTAAGGATTCGGATTCTTCGTCAAACTTATCAGATCCATCTGATTCAATCATAAGACCTGTATGGTTCTTTAGCTTGTAATCCCTGAGTTCCTCTGCCTGAGTTTTTTTCCAGTATTCGGCAAATGCCAGGGTCATCGCTCCGCTGAATTTGGGCTGTAAACGCACCTTATCGGGTAGTATGCCGATGCACAGATTTCGGAACAGGGCCCTGGTGTATGGTTTGGGTCTGAAAAGCCTGACCGGCAGACTGTATACGATCTGAAGCAACCGAATGTCGGCCAACGGATAAACGGTTTCTATGCTATATTGGTTGGCATATGCCCCTTCCGATTCTGTTCGGTGACAGGTATGTGGCCGGCACATCTGACTTTTCATCCATTTCTTGAAACTTGGATAGAATTTGAAGGAATCATCTTTAAGCGTTTTGTCAAACGACGAGGTTGGGTTCAACCTGTCCCTTGTTTTCTGAATAGCCTTGTAGCCTGGAAAGTAGGTTCCTGACATGGCAAATTTAAAATAGTTAAGCATTTGCCTGATTCCACCAAGCCTGAAATGCCACAAATGAGAAAGCAGGCCTGCAATGTTGAAATGGTAGATATAGTCAAAATAATACATCCCGCCGGGATTAGATATTCCCTCGTCACCC
>CAIXHD010000404.1 GCA_903919065.1 uncultured Bacteroidota bacterium | reverse complement strand
CAACTCGAGAAAAGCAGGGAAAACGATGCCATTGATGTTGAAAGTCTGCATTCGGTTTACGAACGTATCGAGCTCCGTTTCAATTCGCTGATAGGCTTTCGGATCGAGAAATGGTGCATTCTCGGTAATCAGGTCTTCAAACCGGTGGACATTATGCTGATAATTATCGCCCCAGTTTGCCGTATCCGGAATAATTCCCACACCACCGAAATCTGCCAGCCGCAGCTTAAGTGACCGGATAGGAGAACTGTCAGCTTGTTTGGTCGGAATGGTATCGGCCCGGCTCAAGGCAAGCGCATCCGTTTCGGGTGTCAGCTTTGATTTGTATTTTATTCCCAGAAAACCATTCACGCCGTCTGATGCCAGGTATCCCAGCAACAAGGCTATTGCGACAAAAAGAATTGATAGAATTGGCTTTTTCATTGGGTGGGGGTTATGGATGCTAATGTAGTAATTTCGCGGTCAGCGACGGGGTCCCCGCCTCCGGCTTCGCCTGCGCGGGGATGACAACTCTATCGATCTTCCTTCCGTTTTCCGTGTCACGCGTCACCTGTCACCCGTCACCTTCCTCAGCACATACTCCACCTCCGCATCAATCCCTTTTCTTCGGTCTTCGAGCGTCGGCCTGATTTTGACATCCGGAAAAATGCCACGCCCATAAGTGCCCGACTTATAATAGGGCCGGATATTGGCTAGTCCGAACCTGACTTTAAGCTTTGATTCGGGAAGCGTAACTGTTTTCATAATACCTGCAACGGTGCCATTATATGCCCCACCGGTTTCTTCTCCCACAAAAACTGCCCTTTTCGAGCCTTTTAAATTTGATGACAGAATGCATGATGCTGAGAAGGTTCCGCCATTGATGAGCACATAGACTTTTCCCTTGAAATGATTCGGTTTGCAAGGGTTCTTCGATGATTCGGGAAAGGGAAAATAATATTTTTTGTCATCTGATTTATTAACCAGTAAATGCAGAAATCCATTGGAAGTGACCTCCGATTTTTCGATGAATTTATAGCTGGTGTCAGCCAGGTAAGAATAGAGAGCCGAGGCATCGCTCGTCCTTCCGCCGGGATTATCCCTCAAATCCAGGATCAATGTATTTGTTTTCAGGGAATCCAGCAAATGGAAGCTTTCGCGATAAAATTTAGTGTAATTCCCATTTGAAAAATCGGTGATCTTCATCATTGAAATGGAGCTGTCGGGGGATAGAAAACTCAGCTTCTTGCTATAAGTCCTGGTAATCTCATTGTAACCCTCCTCCATCTTCTTCTCAGTCTCCTTCTTGCGTTCTGTCCATTCCGATTTTTTCTGCTTCTGTGTTTTTTTGTTTTTTATTCCGATAGTATCCGCTTTTCTCTTCAGCCAGACAGAACTCAGCGAATCGTTGTATTTCAGTTCACACAATACACTGTCGGTTACCCCATATTGATAGAAATAGTAGGTAGGAAAATCCTTGATTAGCCTTCTGTCGATAAACGTTTGATTATATCCGTCGGAAGACAGTGTATTCCTGTATTTCAGTAAAACCTCCTGTGGCCTGATATTATTTACGGCAATTAATTCAGTTGCCGGTTTGATAAGATTCTTGCCGGCGAAATTTTTTACGATATATAATCTCCCGTCAAACATCTCAAAATCATATTGAAACAGAGGGGATATTCCATCCGTTCCTGCGTGATTTATTTCCCTGGACCTCAATTTATTGCTTAGTGGAAATATTCTCGTATGACCTTGTTTCACCGCAGCAATTACCGGACTGATATGGAAATAAAATTCATTGCTGGTCATCGGGGAGATCAGGGTGGTTTTCAGACTGTCGAATTTGAAATCCAGCGCTTTCATGCTGATATAATCATCGAGGCAGGGATGGAATTTGTGCAGTTTATTCTGAACATAACCAACATCCGCCCTGAGCTTTTCCGGATTCCTCAGAACAGTCTGGCCCTGGTTAATTTTATTAACGGAAACACAGCTTCCGAGCAGGGAAGAGAACAATAGAAAAAGAAGTACTCTCCTCAGCATCATTGTCTCCTTTCGGCAATATTATTTAATTCTTAGTTCAAACAAATATCGCTTTTATATCAAAAATAATCCGGCAACTACTCTTTTTCTGTTTGTTTTATAAGAATGAATTTGATCTAAAAAATGTTGTACAGCATTAATACGGAACATTCATCCATGATTTACGTTCAATCATCAAATAGTTTAGCAGATTGCACAGGATTCGTAACCAACCATACAGTTTTCGTAACCGAATATACAATCTGACCTTTTTTCTTGATTGTTTGAGAGACCTTCGCTAATAATAATCCCTCCAGATAGTACGATAATCAACGTTTTAAAGAAATTTCGCATGAAAAATTCAACCAAGCTGATTCTCCTGTTTCTGCTGATTTTAACCACCAGCTTAAATGGACAGGTTAACAAGCCAAATTGGTCTGTTGACCCTAATAATTATTCATTTGATATGGAAGTAACAGCTCAGGTATTTTTCAATCAGGCGCCTGTTTTAACCAATGGAATATTGGGAGCTTTCGTCGACGGCGTTCTGCAGGGCGTTCAGAATGAGGGTCTTGTCTACTCCGATAAGTTTTTGTTTATCCTCCGGGTATACAGCAATACCGCCGCGGCTAAAACAGTCACATTTAAATATTATGATACTGCCACCGATAAGGTTTATGATATTCCTGAAACGCTGGCTTATGTAGCAGACTATCAGTCTGGTAATGCCGTGTCTCCGGTACAGCTTCATGCAGTTTCCGGTAATGGTGGCAAACATAACCAGCCTGACTGGGCAGTGAATCCCAGAGATTTTGGATTTGATGGAGAAGTGTTTGCAGAGGTGGTAATTGATAAAACAGTCAGCACTCAATCCGAAGGGATCCTTGCAGCTTTTGTGGGTACCTCCTGCCGGGGAATGGTGCAGGGCGGTGCTGTCGGCCCAACCGGAAAATTCGTAAGGCAGCTGCGTTGCTATACCGATGCGGCAGCCGGTGAGACCATCACCTTTAAATATTATGATGCGTTACAGGATACGGTCCTACCACTGGTTGAAACGGTTTCTTTCGAATCCAATATGATTGTCGGCACGGCCATGAATCCTTACACCTTGCATACCCTTGCCATCAATACTGCCACCAGAGCACTTTCGGCAGGATGGAACTGGTTCAGCATGAACCTTCAGAACTTCGATATGTCTGTGGGTGCAGTACTGGCTAACCTCAATCCAACCGAGGGAGACTATATTAAAAGCATGACCCAGTCGGCAGTTTATTATGCCGGATATGGATGGTTTGGCGATTTGCAAATGATTGATGCAAAGGAAATGTACAAACTCAAGTTAGCTCATGCTGATGTCCTGAAATTCGACGGATATCCCGTTAATCCCGCTACCAACCCTATCACTATTAATAACGGCTGGACTTGGGTCGGGTATATACCTCAGACAGCCAAACCATTGAATGAAGTGCTTTCGGGCATCAATCCCGCCGGCAACGATTATATCAAGGGCACCGGCCTGTCAAGCACCTATTATACCGGAAGCGGATGGTTCGGCGCATTATCGCAAATGCAGCCTTTGCAGGGATATGCTATCTGGACCAATCATACAGGTACCCTGGTTTATGCCGATGGTGGTTTTAAAAGCACTGCTCCGTTGAATATTAATGCAATAGAGGTGAGCTTGAAACCAGAGGGATTTCAGTATTCAGGACAGATTACCGCTGCTGCCTATATTGACGGACGTAATATCGACTCCGACAGTTTTACCTTGTATGCCATGGTCGATGGGCAGATTCGCGGTGAGAGCCGTGCCATGCTTTTCACACCTACCGGGGAGTTTGTCAATAATTTCCTTACTTACAGCAATAACCAAACTGGCGATATCATTACTTTCCGCTTGCACGATGAAAAGAATGATACCTGGTACGAATACAGCGAAACAGTGATCTTCACCGCCGACATGCTTAAATCCTCCGCCCTGATTCCCTTAAAACTTCAAACGTCACACTTACTTGAGCCTCGTGCCTTGAGCCTTGAGCCTTCTGTATCTGTCTGGCCAAATCCGGTAAAGTCAGCAGCTACCATAAGCTACGCGCTGGCAACTGAACAGTCTGTGACAATTCAGGTCCTTGACTTTTCAGGTCGCGTGATCGACGAATTGAATCCGGGTAATCAGGAAATAGGCGAAAATCAGATCAATTGGGATACCCGTTCACTTAGTGGTGGCGTCTATTATCTGAAGATGAAAAACAGTAACTCCGTTTATCAGAAAGTGGTTGTGGTTAAGTAAATTTCCTGTTCCGACCCCCGGATTATCTTCCGAAAACCATTTTTCTGGCAACGGTTTCATTTCTGGTAATCAGCGTAAAATAATATACGCCGGGAACCAGGTGATACTGATCAGGCTGAAAATGGACAGTATGTTTGCCTGCTGAAGTCTCCTGAGCACTCATTATTGTTGCCATTGTATTCCCGAAAAGATCAATAACCTTAAGGGTTACAGGCCCCGGATCCGTCAATTTAAAAGAGATAAAAGTAGATTCGTTGAATGGGTTCGGAATATTCTGCTCCAAATTTACAGGACCTTTTGTGATGCTCTCCACCTGGCTTGAACCGGTATCAACCATGGCTCCCCAAAGGCTGTTCTGTCCATTATCCTGACGTGACCAGGCAGCAAAAACCTTGTCGTTGTGTGCGCTTACACCGAGATAGTGACCAAAAAATGCGGTGCTGTAAGGAATAAACGGTGTATCACTGATCCTGAAGTTCTCAAAATTGTTTCCGCCATCCCGCGATACTGCCATAAATACATCTGTCCGGTTATCGTCATAGTTTCGCCGATCGTAGTATGCAATATATACGTAGCCGGTCACCTGGTCGATCGACAGGAAATTGAAAAACTGCTGCTTGCCAGCCGGATCATCATTTACTCGCTTCAGGGTGGACCAAGTGGCACCCCCATCCATAGATTTTACCACCCAGATATCGGAGTCGCCGGCACCCTTCCTGTTGTCTGACCAATTGATGTAGATTGTTCCCCGATAATGACCGAGGCTCCGGTCGCAGCTGATGACCGGAAATGATGGGGTAAGCTGCATCCCCGGGACATTGTAAATCCATTGAACAGTTGAAGTTATTCGGATATCAGATGGCAGCCATGTTTTTCCTTCATCGGTGGACTTGTCAAACATCAAGCCTGCCGGACTCCACCAGCATACATATACTTCCCCGTCAGGTCCGGTGGCGGGATAGGAACCATGCACGCTTCCTACACCTCCTGTTGCATTTCCGCTTCGCTGGCTTATCCTGATCCTATCTGACCAGGTGACACCCCGGTCAGATGATCGCGACAGGAAAATTATTGTTGAATCACGCGGATCAGTACTGCCATGCCGGTTAAACTGCGACCAGGTGGTGTACAGATTTCCCTTGACCGGATCAAAAACGGCCCACTCCTTGTCAATCTGCATTGTACCGTTCAATGCAGTAAAACTTCCATTGGACCAGTCTGAACTATTGCCGGTTTTCTTCTGGCAAACCACCCGGCTAAGATCAGGAACCAGATGGAAATAATAGTAGGTACCCTGATCATCACAAATAATAGCCGGATCGCAGTTAACACCGAAGGTCGACTGCAGAACCTGGTGCTGCCAGGTGCGACCCCCGTCAGCTGAAAAATAGCTGTGGTTGGCATTTGTTCCGATCATGATTTCATTAGTATTCCGGGGATTGATGCAAACGGAGGGTTCGTTGGGATCCATCCCGTTTATGGAGCCGGCAATCCTGATATTTACGTGTTGTGCCTCAAGTAATGCAGGTGCCAGGCAGCACCATAAAATCAATGTGAATTTTTTTTTCATTCGTTAACCATTCATGTTTGGCGGATTGAAGTTATATCATTCACTAACTGATCTGTCCTGTTATTTCACCAATGGTTGACCGGAACCAACCATTGGCCAATGGAAAATCATTAATATCTTGCGTAAGGTAGCTGCTCCGCCACCAGCAAAGAAATAATTAATGGACCAAGTATTGTCAGATATTCCATCCTACCTGCTCAGCGCTTTATCTGCCACCTTAACCCAGACGTTGATTCTTCTTGGGCCTCTGATTATTCTTACTCTGCTGATGAACCTGATATCCACCCAAAATGCGTTGCTTGGATATAAATTTTTCAGCCGGACCGGTTACCTTATATTCTTCGGATGGCTGGGCACCGCCGTGCATGAACTCGGACACGCCTTTTTTGCCCTTATTTTTGCTCATAAAATTAAAGAGATCAAGCTGTTCACTCCAAAATCTGCTAACGGCACCCTGGGATATGTTAACCATTCTTATAACAAGCGGAGCATCTATCAGCGAATCGGTAATTTCTGGATCGGTATCGGTCCCATCCTCTTTGGTACGGCCCTGCTTTTTCTCATCAATCTGATCCTGTTCAGGGTAAATTTTGCTACCCTGAACACCGCTGATTATGGCACCGATGCTCTCATGACCCTCCCTTCCTTAAAATTGATGGCCATCAACACCTGGGCCGGAATGGTGGCTTATTTTGATGTTGTTTTTACCGGTTCAGGTACAGCTATCTGGAAGATCCTCCTGATGGTCTATCTCTCTTATTCAATCGGAAGTTCGATTACCCTCAGCAAGTCCGATTTTAAAGGAGCTGCGGGCGGATTTATCTTTTTTGTCGTTATCCTTTTACTGTTTAATCTTGGCACCCTCTGGATAGGCGATTTTACCAAAACAGCTTTCCTTCAGGCCAGCCGCTATCTTTCT
>CAIXHD010000403.1 GCA_903919065.1 uncultured Bacteroidota bacterium | reverse complement strand
CTGGGCATGCAATGAGCGACCGGAGGTCTGGATATGATATTTCAGCATCTGCGACCGGGTATCAGCACCATACCGGAATTTCATGGCTTTGGCCCAAATCGTGCGCGCCACTCTGCCGATCACTGAATATTCTGGGTCTAACCCGTTTGAAAAAAAGAACGACAGATTTTGAGCAAAGTCCTTAATGTTCATCCCCCGGGCCAGAAAATACTCGACATAAGTAAATCCGTTAGCCAGGGTAAAGGCCAGCTGGGTGATCGGGTTGGCACCGGCTTCCGCAATATGATATCCGGATATCGAAACGGAATAAAAATTCCGGACATGATTCGAGATGAAATACTCCTGAAGATCGCTCATCATCCTGAGTGCAAATAATGTGGAGAAAATGCAGGTATTCTGTGCCTGATCCTCTTTCAGAATATCCGCCTGTATGGTCCCACGTATCCGGGAAAGTGTGTCTTTTTTTATTTTCAGATAGATCTCGGAAGGTAGAATCTGATCACCTGTTATTCCAAGCAGCAGCAAGCCCAGACCATTATTCCCGGCTGGCATTTTGCCGTGATAAGCCGGCCGTTTCAGGCCTCTGGCTTCATAAAGCGCTAATAATTTTTGCTCCGCCAAATCTTCCAATCCCTGCGCCCTGATATATTTTTCGCACTCCTGATCAATGGCGGTATTCAGGAAAAAGGCTACCATCGCCGGTGCCGGGCCATTGATCGTCATGGAAACCGAAGTTGCCGGATCGCACAAATCGAATCCGGAGTACAATTTCTTGCAATCGTCAAGACAGCAGACCGATACCCCTGCATTTCCGATTTTGCCGTAAATGTCCGGCTGCCTGTCAGGATCTTCCCCATAAAGAGTAACCGAATCGTAAGCCGTGGATAGCCGCTTAACCGGTTGCCCGTGCGAAACATAATGAAACCGGCTGTTGGTGCGCTCCGGACTGCCCTCCCCGGCAAACATCCTGAGCGGGTCTTCCTCTTTGCGCTTAAACGGATATACCCCGGCAGCAAACGGAAACTCACCCGGGAAATTCTCCTTTAGCACCCAACGTAAAATGTCGCCCTTATCTGTGTATCGCGGTACAGCTATTTTCGGAACCTTGATATGCGAAAGTGTTTCAAAACGGTTCTCAATGGTGATGTCGCGGCCTCGAACTCTATAAACGAATTGTTCGGCTTCATAGTTGGCCTTTTTCTGATCCCAGTTGGCCAATATATCACTGCTCTCCTGCTCAAGCTGTTTTTCAAAACCCTTGATTAATTCAGATGTTGGCAAATCGGGATCCATCTCAGATACCGTACCTAAGGCTTGCAATTTACGTGCGATTTCAGCCTGACTTTCAGCCTTTTTATTGTATCCCCTTACAGTTTCAGAAATCTCCGACAGGTATCGTTTTCTGGCGGGAGGTAATACCGTATAAGATCCATAAAGTGGATCAGTCAGAGGATCAATTAGAACTATACTTGCAGCAGACTGATTGGCTGTCCCCTGACCATTTGTTACTGAGCTTTCAGATTTCCCGAACCCAGTTTTCTCTATCAGTGCCTGGAAAAAATAGTTGATCCCGGCATCATTATAATGAGCGGCCATGGTCCCGAAAACAGGCATGGTGGCGGGGTCCTGTTCGAACAACCCATGGTTACGCTGATATTGCTTTTTCACATCGCGCAAGGCATCACGGGCACCCGTCCGATCAAATTTATTCATCACCACCAGGTCAGCGTAGTCAAGCATATCAATCTTTTCCAGCTGAGTGGCGGCGCCGTAATCCGGGGTCATCACATAAACCGAAAAGTTGCTGTGATCGATAATTTCCGTATCCGACTGACCGATACCGCTGGTCTCAAGAATGATCAGATCGAAGCCGGCG
>CAIXHD010000402.1 GCA_903919065.1 uncultured Bacteroidota bacterium | reverse complement strand
GGCAGGTTGATCCAGAGCTTATCATCCCTGCCGGTACTTTTCCCTGTTGGAAACTCCACCTACGACCCGGTTACCATCACCAACAGAACCGGAACAACCGACAATTTCTCTGTGAAGGTTTCCAATGAAGTACTCTCAGGAGGAACCACGGGCAGTGCCATCTCCAACGTTGTGGGCCGCACCTGGACCGTAAACAAGACCAACTCAAATGTAAGTCCGGGTTGCGACCTTACCTTCACATGGCAGCCGGGCGATGTTTCAGGATTGCTCGCCGATCAAAAGCTATTTATCTGGTCGGGAAGTGCCTGGGTAGAACAAAACGCCGGCAATATCTCCAGAACGGCAACCAGTATCACCTACACGGGATACACCGGATCTTTGTCAAATACCCTGTTCATGGTAGGTAATCCGGCTCCGACAATTACCTCCTTTAGGCCGGCGGCCGCTTCTCCTGGCGCAACAGTCACCCTGACAGGAACAGGATTTACCAATGCAACGTCCGTCAGTTTTGGTGGTGTAGCTGCAACTTCTTATACCGTAGTTAATTCAACTACCATCACTGCCGTTGTGGGCAGCGGGGCAGCGGGATCGGTGAGTGTTACTACCCCTGGTGGGACGGCATCTCTGGCCGGATTTACCATGATAGCTGCGCCTACCATTACCTATTTTACCCCTTCAAAAGCCTATACCGGACAGACCGTTACCATCATCGGAACCAATTTTTCCACCACCTCATCCGTTAGTTTCGGTGGAACAAGCGCCTATTCGTTTGTAGTTGTTAGTCCGACGCAGATTACTGCTGTCGTGGGGTCCGGAAGTTCTGGAACAGTATCCGTTAGCGCAGGCGGCATTGCAACAAAAACCGGCTTTATTTTTGGTACGCCATTTACCTCCATCGACGTACTGGCAGGCTGGAACCAGACAAATACAAGTTCGAAGTCGCACCCTTATGCCGCATCCTACATCCGGGCGGCAGTGGTCTCTTCGGCTTCACAAAACTACTCAGGGCTTGTTACGCAGAACGACGTCAAAAATATCTGGAAGAACAGCAATGCTTCGGCTTCGCTGGATGTCTCCACAGCACCTTATCTTACTTATTCCGTTACGACCCTCATTCCGGTAAAATTTGACCGGTTTGTGATTCCTGGTATCAGTGTATCAGGTACAACCAAAATACAGTTGAGGTGGAGCGCCGACAATTTTGCCTCCTCATTGGGCGAATTTGCGCCGGGTTCGGGGACAAATTATGCCCTTTCGTCGGTCAACCTTTTGAGCCAGTCCACACAACCAATCGGCACGACCGAGTTCAGGTTATATTTCTACAATGGAAGCAACGACCTGGTCTATAACATGACGGGAGCTGCCTATTCCTCTCTGGATGGAACGCCAACTTCGTACAATGCCAGCTATTCGTTTATCGTTTATGGCGCCACAAAACCCGCGCCGACACTATCGATGCCGGATATTACCAAACTGCTTTCCGACGGCTCTTTTACATTGGCCTCTCCAATCAGCAATAGCAATGGCATATTCACCTATGCAACCAGCAACTCCGCTATTGCTACCGTTTCAGGTTCCAAATTCACGCTGAACGGAATAGGATCAACCACAGTTACTGCTACTCAGGCCGAAGGTGAAGACTATATTGGTGGCAGCACAACCTGTACACTCTACTCCAAACCAGGTTATTACCTCTATTTCTCCAATCTGAGTAAGAAGGTAGGTGATGCGCCGGTTACGTTATCCGCTATTACGCCATCCGATGGAGCGATAACTTATACTATTACCCCTGCAAGTGCGGCCACAATTTCAGGTAATACCCTTACTATTAAGGCTGTGGGACTTGAGACGATAACAATCAACCAGGCTGCTAGCGGAGCCTATCCTGCCGGGACTACCAAAGGTTATCTTACGGTTCGGACAGCAAGTTATAATAACACGACATTTGGACCGCTGGCCAATTTAAGTAAAAACATTGGTGATCCAACTGCTTATATCTCCATGCCAACAACGAATAGTACGGGTGTTAATAATTTTACTGCATGGTGGGATTTGAAAGGCAGTAATACAAACATAGTCGGTAGCGTCTACATGTCCGGTTTTAACGGCGCAGTTGGTACGTTTAAGGCTGTGGGAGTAGTTATTTTGAATGCTTCCCTTTCAGAATCCAATCCCTACGGGTATGGTAATGCATCGGGAGTTGTGACGGTAGGTTCACCGGCAAATACCAATCCGACTATTTCAGCCTTCCCGGATATCAATAAATTAGTAACGGATCCGGCATTTACACCAACCGCACCAACGAGTAACAATCCTCAGCCATTCGTCTATTTGAGCAGTAATCCGCTAATCGCAACGACCTCGGGTACCACTATCACACCTGTGGCATTAGGGTCTTGTACGATTACAGCCGTGCAGATTGGCAGTGGTAGTTATAACCCGGGCATGATCTCGTGTACTCTATATGTCAAACCCATACCACCGGTGGTAACCTATCCAACACCGAACATTTATCTGGTGGGAAGCGCAATTTCCAATCTCTTACCTACTTCGACAGGAGGCGCTGTAACCGGCTATAGTGTCGTCGGAAGCTTGCCTTTGGGCTTGACTTTGAATACCACAACGGGGGTAATAAGCGGTACGCCTCGCATGATTACGCCCTCTGCTACCTATCAGATTGCCGCTACCAATGGTTATGACAGTCCTACGACGAATGTAGTTATCCAGGTGAAGGATGCTGCGCCATCCGGATTGGCCTACACTACTCCGAATATCTATACAATTGGCGTATCCATTGCCAAACTTGTTCCCACAGTTTCGGGTGGGATAGTTGAAAGCTATTCGATTTCCCCGGATCTGCCAACCGGTTTGTCATTTAACACCACGACAGGGGAAATAAGCGGCACTTCTACAGCCGCCTCACCATCAATGGCTTATACGGTAACGGCGACCAACTCTGGGGGGACATCCACGGCAAGTGTCAACATTACTGTCAAAGATCTGGCTCCGGCCAATTTATCCTATTCCTCGCCGGTAACACTCTCCAGGAAAGTCACCATTGCACCACTGACTCCTTCCTATTCCGGTGGTGCCATTACGGGTTATACCGTTTCTCCGGCATTGCCAACAGGGTTGGTCTTGAACGGCACAACAGGCGAGATCACCGGGGCTCCGGCAGTGGCATTTCACCCTTTTGCCACCTATAAAATCACAGGAACTAATTCGGCAGGATCGGTCAGTTGCGACGTGCAGATTATGGTGAACGATGCAGCCCCGGGTAATCTCACTTATACTACACCGAACAGTTACAAAAAGTCGGTAAGCATTACCCCGCTTTCTCCCACTTCGGAGGGAAGCCCCATAGAAAGTTACAGCGTCAGTCCTGACTTACCTGCAGGCTTATCGCTCAATACTGTCACCGGGATCATCAGTGGCACGCCAACTGCAGTC
>CAIXHD010000401.1 GCA_903919065.1 uncultured Bacteroidota bacterium | reverse complement strand
GGGTCAAAAGGCTTACGGGGCTATTGAGTTTATCGGATTAATGAAAACCAAAACGGAGGAATTCGACGAGAACAAAAAGCTTCTTACTTCACACGAAGGAGCCCTGGAGGCGCACCTGGGATTTATTTCATTGGACATAAAGCAGTAAACCACTTCTTTCTGATTATTTCAAAACTGCCGTCCGCTTTCATCGCATTCAGGCTGGTCTGCCACTGCTGAACAAGTGTGGCGGGCGTATTCAGTGAAAACGCAATATACCCGTCCATGCTCAGCGCTTCGATGTGCTTTGTGACCACGGTCAGCGGCACGCCCCTCGCTTCGGCCAGCCATTCCATGTCGTCGGCCGTCATCAGGAGGGCTTCCACCTCCCCGTTAAAAAGCTGATTGAATGCTTCCTGAGAAGTAACGGCTGTCGACACGATATTTGTAAAGCCATTTTGAGTGAGGTAATCGTTTGTGTACCATTCCTTTGGTGTGCCAACCGATTTCAGCGCCCTGGCCTGCGCTATCGTTTCAATCGTAATTCCCGAACCGGCGAGCGTATAGAAACAGGCCCTGAACGTGCATAACGGTCCCACCCATTGAAACAGCGATTCACGCTTGGGTGTGCGGGCAGTGGTGAACACGGCGCTGTTTGGCAGGTACTGTGGCGGCGTGTAGGCATCGGTCCACGTGCTCAGGTTGATTTTATTCACATACCCCACCCTTTTCTGGATTTCATTTACCAGCTCCACCGATGCGCCGGTCACCTGGCGGGTTGTATCACGACCGGTCCCATAGCTATGCGGGGGGGAGACTTCGGTAAAAAGCTGAACGGTGCCCGGAATATAATCGGCAGGCATCCCTTTGAAATACTGATTCACGATGGAAACCGTTGATTTATCCTTGATCAGTGTTTCGATCGCGGTCTGAACTTTCGCCACCACTTCGTCGCTTACATCCTTCGAAAAGGCGATGTAATTAAATACAGTCAGGTACCGGGTAACCACCCTGATATTGGGCACATAATAGCCCGACGGAACCGACGACACCAGGTGGAAAAAATCGCTCGCCAGAAAGGTAATTTCCTTATTCTTAAAGGCCGTTAGTGCCGCATCGTACGTATCGTAATACTGCAGGTTCTGAAAGCCAAGGCCTTCCAGAGTGGTTGTTTCCAGCCAGTTCCGCACCACAGCAATGGGTCCGATCTTTTTGCAGGCCTCGATGCTCAAGGGATAAACGAGTCCGGTTTCTCCCATCGAGAAGATCCCGTACATCCCCTGACTGGTAGGACCCGCCCATTTGAAAAGGTCTTTGCGGGCAGCGGAATAGCCCACTGTCAGTAGTGCGCGGTTCGGCCCGGCCAGCGTTGCGTTATAGGCCTCGTCCCACGAAGCCGCCATACCCGGCTCCGGGATAACGCCTGCCATCTTCATGGCCGTGTCGGCGATATCAGCATCGATCCCGACCATCCGGTCGTTCTTCAGCAAACAGTTGGGTGAAAATTCAATGCCGGCCACCTTTATGGTAAGGGGCTTCTCGTCATCTTTTTTGCAACTACTTAATGTTGTGACTATTACGAGCAATAATGACGCAAGAAAAATCGGAACCTGATTTGTTCTCATAGTAAATGGTTATTGAAAAAAGAGATGCGTTATAAAAATAACACAATTACCCACCCGCGCTCCGACTTTTTGACGAAGGCTACTAAAACGGCAGTGGATCCCTAAGGTTCAATCAGGATGACCAGCGGATAACGATCATTCCGTGATTCTGCAAACCAGGCTCACAGCAATACCCGGATCTGAACAAAACTTTTTCGAAATTGTTATTAACATCAGAATAATGCTAATTTCGATTTTGTTCAATTTAGAAAATCATGCTGAAAAAGGGGAAATTGAGTCTGGTTATACTTTCCGTTCTTATCTTGTTTAACGCTTGTTCCGGACCATTGGACTGGCCGGAATCCCCGTTGTATCAATTCGACCAGGGTGAGTCGAGTGCCATTCAACCGGCCAACCTTGAAAGCGCCAGAAAAATGATTGTGGGGCATTATGCTCATTATGATGTGGTGGCTTACGAAGACACCACGACAAAAACCACCATGCGGACGTTTATCATTTCTTACGGTTTTACTGATTTTTACCTGGAAAATGGAAAGCTTATGCAGCGGGACCGGTTTCTGCATGCTGAACAAAAACTAAGCAACAAAAATGCCAAATCGGAATTCAGCGACGAAGCCGTGCAGGCCATCAAGCCCCGTGTTCAGGAAGTTCAAATGTCACTGAAGAATGGAAGATGGCATATCTACCGGCCTCCAACACCAACCCTCCTTGGGATAAACGGTGATCCATCGCAACCCTTATCCAGGGACCCCGTCGATCCCAACCTTACAGATCCCGACCAGGACGGTCATCCCGGAGTAACTGTAAAAATCAGTGTGGGGAATTTTTTTAGTGGTGAAATATATATAACGAGAAGGGAAATATTCACCAATTACCTGACAAGGAACAATAACGGCACCATAAGCGGATACGTGATCGACCAATCGGAACAGTTCGTTGTCGGTGCTTCCAAAAAAATATTAACTCAGAGCTCCAATTCAATTCAGCATCCTGATATGGGACTGAGCCCGGTATTGTTGGTACCCATCGACCCGGCCATTGATACTTATGAGGAACTCATGCAGATACAGGATAAAATCTTTCCCAAAGAACCGGAATTCCTTTCTAAGTAAGTATCATTAACAGATAATCCAAACCGATCATGACAGATAAGCCGGATAATCCTTCACAGGATTTCAATCGTATGGAAGTAAACTCAGAGACCATCAAGGAGCTATGGTCTAAAACCTATAATACGGAGGGAAAACCCGATTGGTCGCATATCCTTCCCTATTACGCTGACGATATCTATTTCAGGGACACAATCCAGGGAATCCGGGGAAAGAAAGAATTTACTGCGATGACCGAGAGGCTGACAGCCCGTTCCAACGACCTGACAATGGAAATTCTCAGGACCGCCCAGAACGGCAAGGATATCTTCATTGAATGGGAAATGACGATTGTCTTCAAAAACAGACCGCGTTCCGTTATATTTGGCTCGAGCCGGGTTACCCTGAATGATCAGGGCAAGATCATGGAGCAAAGGGACTATTATGAT
>CAIXHD010000400.1 GCA_903919065.1 uncultured Bacteroidota bacterium | reverse complement strand
CTGCATCCATAAAATCCTGTCGGGAAAACCGGCATCGCCAAGGTTCCTCCAGCATACATCATGGAATGCCTTCGACCGGTTGGCCGTGCCCATTCCATCAATCTGGACAACAACAAAACCCAGCTCCGCATAGGACTGCATGCCGTTTTGGGTGGAAAAGGTTTTCGGAACAAATGACCCCTGAGGACCGGCATAAATATTTTCAATCACCGGATATTTTTTATTCGGATCAAAATTGATCGGGCGGATAATGACTCCCCAGATATCGGTTTTTCCATCACGCGCCTTTGCTGTGAAAACTACAGGCGGTTTCCATCCGGTGGCCAGAAGTTTTGTTATATCAGCCTTTTCCAACTCGAGAATTACAGATCCGTCACTCGCTTTTCTCAATACTGTGATGGCCGGCTGATCAACGCGCGACCAGGTATCCACGAGCAACGACTCGTCCGGTGAAAAACTTGCAGAATGATTGCCATCGCCCTCTGTGAGGCGCTTCAGTCCTGTACCATCGAAATTCACCCTATAAACATGAATGAAATAAGGATCCTGTCCAGGCTCTTTCCCGCTTGCTTCAAAAGTGATCTGCTTCTTTTCTTCATTTACAGATATCACCTTTCTGACCATCCACTCACCTTTTGTTACCTGATTAATCACCTGTCCGGTTTTTCCGCTTATCCTGTAAAGATGGTTCCATCCGTCACGCTCTGATGCCCACAAAATTTCCGATCCGTCGTCAGTATCATAGCGATAGCGATATCCGCTGTAATTGATGAATGTCGGGCTTGTTTCCTCGATCAATGTTCTTACTGATCCGGTAGTGCCATCGATTTCAAGGACTCTGTATATCTGATGTCCGCGCTGGTTAAATTCAAAGGTCAGTGTTTTATTATCTTTTCTCCACTCAAACCTTTCGATATCATATTGCTGCCAGTAAAGATCATCGCTGATCGTCATCTGCTTCTTCTCCTCGCGTAAAAACAAAACAGGTAACTGGTAGGGCACCTCATCACCCGGCTTGGCATATTCAACATCAGAATACTTAGGCTGAACCTGATCAACCGGCGACGATTCCACATAATGAATTATTCTTTTCCAGGCAGGCCGGAATTTTACAGCAACCAGTTTTTTTGAATCGGGCGACCAGTAGATTTTATACGATGAATAGTAAAATCCCGGTACTCCATCCCTGCTGTACTGTATTGCGTTACCTCCTTTATGGGGCTTGATCCATAAATTATGATCCCTTACAAAAGCATCCCACAGACTGTCTGGTGATACCACAGGCTTATTGTCGAGCTGATCGGTGCTTTCGCTCCAATTTCTACCCTGGCGCGGGCCACCGCGTTCCATAGATACAGCTTTTCCTTTGGTCAGTTTGTTTTTTTTCAGATCCCAGTTCCACTCAAAACCATCTGAATAGAATGTCAGGACTTTCAGGTCATCGCTGAATTTTGTATTACGAAATACCAGCTCATAAGGTTTGATGGGTTTGCTGGATAAAGTCGAAAGTTGGGCTGCAAGCTTTTCTACATCAAAAGCTGCTGCCTTTTTACCGGCTGCCGCATCAACGAGGTAATACTCGGTCCCCTTTTCTGTGAGTGTGGAATACCAGAAAGCATTAGTTTTTCCGATCCACTCCGGTCTCACTCCGGCATGTAATGTTTTATCGGCAACCAACTTGCCCAGATTTTTGGCTTTGTCATAATCTGCCTGGGTTCCTTGTGCACGGATTCCTGCTACAGACAGGATGCTGAAAGCAGCAGCCAGCAGAAGTTTAGAGTTTTTCATGAGATGTGGAATGTTATAGGTAAAAGTCTTTTCTTCGATCCCCGATCAAATCATTATAGGGGTTAATTGATTTATTATCAGCATTATGTATGTCGATATCAATCGTTTTTGCATAATGTTTATCCAGCGGTGCGCTCGAAAGTATGGTTCCATCGAAACCGGTAATCTGACTTCTGCCGGTGAAATTGAAATCATCATTTCCTCTGGTTTCCCGGCCTATGCGGTTAGCCGTGACTGCAAAAATCCGATTTTCGAGGCACCTGGTAACCATTGCAGTCTGACACCAGGGCATCACGAGGTTTGAAGGGTGAGCGATGACCTGAGCACCTTTCAAAACCAGGGTACGGGCGGTCTCCGGAAAAAACCAATCGAAACAGATCATCATCCCGATAGCCATTCCTTTAACATGATACACCTCTAAAGGCTTATCTCCCGGAGAAAACCAGAGTTTCTCCTTATTAAAAAGATGAATTTTCCGGTAGATGCCAATTACATTATCGCCATACACCATCATGGCCGAATTGTAAATCAGGTCCTCCTCCTGCTCAACAAAGCCTCCCACCAGAACTGCGCCCGTTTCGGCTGATAGGTGCTTGAGAAATGCTGCCGTTGGCCCATCGCCCGTTTCCGCCAGCCCCAGCGTTTCTTCTTTTGAAGTGAATGTATATCCTGTAGCAAAGAGCTCAGGCAAAACCAGCAAATCAGCCTTCATGCCTTTTGCCAGACCTGCCACTTCTTCGAAATTTGCCTTTTTTCCCCCGAATCTTGGCGCGTTTTGTATATATCCGACTTTCATTTAAATCATATTATTTTCAAAACAAGATAATCGTAAATATTTCCAATAACCACTGCCTACTGCAGACTGAAAACTGAAGACTGCCTACTGCAGACTGAAAACTGAAGACTGCCAACTGAAGACTGATGACTGAAGACTGCAGACTGAAAACTATTTCGTGTTCTCAAAGAGACTCCTGGTTTCCATATTGTGCCTGCCACGCGAAGTGACTGCCGGATTTGCATCAAGCTTAAGCAGATTCTTTTGATTACCAGTCTCGAAAGCGGTAAGGTAGGTCAGCATAGTAACCTTCAG
>CAIXHD010000399.1 GCA_903919065.1 uncultured Bacteroidota bacterium | reverse complement strand
CATCATATTGGGGCATTCATTGGGGTAATGATAGGTTCGCGCCTTTCCGATAAGCTTGCATTGACCAATCCAAAAAAACGTCTGGTTATCCAATCGGTTGCCTTGTTGGGTGGTGCACCATTTATTTTCTTAATGGGAATCTCTAATAATCAGGCCGTAACGTATTCAGCCTTGGCAATCTTTGGTTTTATGCGCGGAGTTTACGATTCAAATATTTTTGCCTCGCTTTACGAAGTTGTTAAACCTTCGATACGTTCTTCAGCAACCGGTTTTATGCTCATGTTTGCTTTCCTGATGGGTGCTTTTGCTCCGCTTATTCTTGGAATTTTAAAACCAACACTGGGGCTTGCTGTAAGTTTTTCAAGCCTTTCTGCATTCTATGTTTTAGGTTCAATATTAATAGGTGTCGGAGTGAAGTTTTTCTTTCAGAAAGATTATTACAACGAATCACAAATTGTTTGAATCAGATTTCTAAAAAATTAGGACTAATAAAATCACTGAAATATGAAAAAAATAGCTTTGGTTACCGGAGGCTCCCGTGGCATTGGAAAAGCGATTGCCCTTGAATTGGGAGACAAAGGGATTGATGTAATCATTAATTATGTTCGAAATAAGGAAGACGCTGAGATTGTTGTCGATGAATTAACTCAAATGGGCAGAAGAGCTTGTGCCATTCAGGCTGATATGGGAAAAGTCGATGATGTGTTACGATTGGGTGATGAAGCCTGGAACACCTTTGGCAGGATTGATTACCTGATTAATAATGCAGGTATTTCACTTACCAAACACATCCTTGATTGTACGCTCGAAGATTTCGAATCGTTGAATAATGTCAACTTTCGTGGTACTTTCCTGCTGTCGCAATTTATTGCCCGAAAAATGGTTGAATGCCAAATTCAGGGAAGTATTTATACCCTGACCTCCATTAACGCGATACTGCCAGGTGTAGGGAAAGCGCTTTATGGCGCAACGAAAGGAGCTTTGGAAACGATGATGAAAGGTATGGCATTAGACCTGTCACCGCATAGCATCAATATCAATACGCTTGCAGTTGGAGCTATTGAAACAGATATGACCGCAGCTGTAATTAAAGATCAGGATTTTCTGAAACGGGTTGAAGCCGGAATACCTTTAAGCAGATTGGGCAAACCGGAAGAGGTCGCCAGAGTTGTGGTTGCACTACTTACAACCGGCACTTATATGACAGGAAGTACCATAACCATCGATGGAGGTTGGTTAATTAAGAACGGTTATGCAATTCCTTATAAATACAACTTATAATTCTTTTAAAATATGATCAGAACATGTCTTGCCACTTTTTATCCGGTATCCGATGAAAAGTTAAGGTTTATCAAACAACTGGGTATCGATGAAATTATTGTTTGGGCAACTACCTATCAAAATATACAGGAACTCTCAGTTTCTAATATTCTCTCGCTTCGGCAAAGGGTTGAAGATGCCGGATTGAAAATATTTGCCTTTGAAACACTTCCTTCGAAATTTTATAACAAAGTAATGCTTGGACAGGAAGGAAGAAATGATCAAATAGCTAATTATCAGCAGATCATTTCAAATCTTGGACAGGCAGGAATCAGAAGATTGGGTTACAACTGGATGCCAACCGGCGTATGGAGGACATCTTATTCCAATCCTTTGAGAGGTGGAGCCAAAGGTATTTTATTCGACCAAAAAACGATACTGAACGAACCATTGAGTTTCGAACGGGAGTATAGCGAAGAGGAATGTTGGGACTATTACCAATACTGGCTGGAAAAAATATTGCCAGTTGCAGAGGAAGCCAATGTCGTTATCTCAGTCCATCCGAACGATCCCCCTTTGGCAGATAAGTTGGGAGGTATACCTCAACTGTTTAGAAGTAAGGAGAATTTCGATAAAGCCTTGAATATGGTGCCGAGCAAGCACCACAAATTAACTCTCTGTCTTGGAGGTTGGAGTGCTATGGGCGAGAATATTGTTGAGATTGTTAAATATTATGGCAAGCAGGATAAGATTGATTATGTCCATTTCCAATCATCAAATGGAGTAGTTCCATTCTTTGCCGAGAATTTTATCGATCAGGCTGATTATAATCCTTATGAGGTCGTGAAGGCACTTAAATCAGTCAACTTCGACGGTGTGATGATTCCAGGCCATGTGCCTCAAATGCAAGGAGATGATGAATGGAGAGATGAAAACACCCTTAAAGCAAATTCGGATTATACACATCCAATGGGAGGCCATCGCGCCAGGGCTTATACCAT
>CAIXHD010000398.1 GCA_903919065.1 uncultured Bacteroidota bacterium | reverse complement strand
TTTGAAACTATAAATTATTTGCGAATGAAAGCAAAGCATAAAAATTATGTCAGATTCTTTATTTTAGTAGGAATTATTGTATTCTCTTTGAATAATCTGCTTTCTTGTTCGGGGAATAAACTGACAACGAAAGAGGCACAAGTTGTTGAAGAATACACAAAAGCGAAAGATCACGATACCGCCATAATCGGAGAATGGATAGATAATTCAACCTGGGAGTTTAAAGGGACCATTAATAAAATCAACATTTCTTTTGATGAACAGGGAATTAAAAAAGAAAGAATGTATCGTGATGGAAAAGCATTTAATGATTGGCATTTCATTTATTACTACTATACCGATCAAGGTAAAATACTCATGTACCGCCCTGCTGAAAAGGGATTTTTAGCTATGGATGGTGAAATATACGAGCAATGTAAATATCAGGTCTCCGAGGATGGGAATACATTGACCATAGGAGATAAAACTTATACGAAACATAAATAACGCCATTACAAAAGAATCACACCCATGATGTCACTAAAGAGGATTTGTTTACAGGTATCGCTGCTGCTGCTGTTTATTCCGGTTGGCGCGCAGACAGAGGTTGTTTTACGTGAAGGACTGGCGATAGGCAACGTTCATCAGTACGGCCGTCAGGCTATGTTTACCGACCAGTTTGCCTTCCGGTTGTTCGCACCCGGTTACCAGGCTCCTAAAGCCGGATTAACCCTGTTTACCGATAGTAAAGGCCAGGAGGTGAAGTGGAAGGAAATCAAAGCCGATACGTCAGGCAGATTCACCGGTCGCGATGGCTCTAACGGTTATTTATACCTGACCTACCAATCAAAAAAAGACCAGGGTGCAATAATCAATGTTACCGCAAACTCCATGTTTTACCTGAATGGCGAACCTCACGCCGGTGACCCCTATGAACTGGGCTGGATGAATATTCCGGTCAGGCTTAAAAAGGGATTGAATGAGTTTTATATACGCACCGCATTTCTCGGCAGACAGGGAGTGAAGGCCAGAATCATTTTCCCCGGAACACCAATTAGTATCCAGACCGATGATGCCACCTTGCCTCATATTGTTCCGGGCCACAATAACAATGACCTGTTGGGTGGTGTGGTAATTATAAATACCTCTTCACAAATAGTGAGCGGCTTAAAGCTCAAATCGGAGGTAACGGGTAAAGAAATTACAGTGGATATTCCCTCCATTCTGCCTTTCAGCAGCCGAAAGGTGGCCTTCCGGTTTAACGGTTCAGGCATCACGGTGAAAGGACAGGCAAATGCCCTGTTAACACTTGAATCCAAAGGCAAAGCCATTGCAAGATCAACCCTGAAAATTGAATCAGTAGCAGCAGGCGAACCCTACAGCTGCACATTTGTGAGCGACATCGACGGCAGTGTTCAATATTATGCGGTCAACCCCCAAAGCGGAAACAGCAAAACTCCACCAGCCCTGTTTTTATCGGTTCATGGTGCGGGGGTAGAGGCTATAGGTCAGGCCAGAGCCTACAAACCTAAGGACTGGGGGGTGCTGGTTGCGGCAACCAATCGCCGGGGACGAGGCTTTAACTGGGAAGACTGGGGAAGGCTCGATGCACTTGAAGTACTTGATATTACAGTAAAACAATTCAATCCCGATCCATCCAGAATTTACCTAACCGGCCATTCCATGGGGGGCCACGGAACCTGGTACCTGGGAGCAACTTATCCGGGCAAATGGGCGGCTATTGCGCCCTGCTCCGGTTATCCCACCCTGATAGGCTATGGCTCCGCCGATGGAAAGATTCCACAGCCAGGCGACAATCCAATCGAGAAAGCCTTATGGCGGGCAAGCAATGGCAGCAATGTTCCGGAACTTGCAAATAATTACGGAGGGGCCGGCGTATATGTTCTCCATGGCGACAAAGACGAGACCGTATCGGTGAATTATGCACGGCAGATGAGAGAAATTCTTGGAAAATTTCATCCCGATTTCAGCTATTACGAATATCCGGGTGGCAGTCACTGGTGGAGCAATGAAAGCGTTGACTGGCCTCCGCTTTTTGATTATTTCAAGTGGCATAAAATCAATCCCGACAGTACAGTCAACAAAATAGATTTCACCACGGCCAATACGGCTATTTCTTCCACTTGCTATTGGGCTTCGATCATTCAGCAAAAAGAACCGCTGAAGTACAGCACCCTGAAAATCACCCGGAACAGGGAGAAAAGTTCCTTGTCGGGGGTAACCGAAAATGTTTCTGTTTTAGCCTTGAACATTTCCGATTTGAAGGCCGATTCCGTTACCATTCAGTTAAATGGCGGGGATATAAAAGTCAAAAAACCAGCACCCGGCACTTTGGTTTATTTAGCGATGAAAGAAAGGTGGGCTTTGGGTGAAGCACCCGGCACTACTGATAAAGGGAGCGTTCGAAATGGAACTTTTAAGGAACCATTTAATCACCGGATGGTTTTTGTTTATGGCACTACCGGAACCAAAGCCGAAAATGACTGGTCGCTGGCTAAGGCAAAATTCGATGCCGAAGGCTGGTATTACCGGGGCAATGGAGCGGTGGACATGGTTGCCGACAAGAATTTTATTCCTGCCGGTTTCCCTGACCGCGGCGTTGTGATTTATGGTAATGCCACTACCAACAGTGCCTGGGCGATGCTCCTGTCCGGATGTCCGATCCAGATCAAACGGGGCAGCATCAACTTTGGGAGCGAGCAGATTAATGGGGATAATTATGGTGCTTACTTCATGTTTCCTCGCCCCGACAGCAAGATTGCCTCTGTTGCAGCAGTTACCGGAACCGGGTTATCCGGAATGCATGCTGCTGATGCCAACCAGTATTTTTCAGGCGGCAGCGGATTTCCTGATTACATGATTTTCACTGCTGATCTGCCCAAAGATGGCGTAAAAGCAATAAAATACACTGGCTTTTACAATAACAAATGGGAGCTGGATGCATCCAAATAATCTATAAAAAGCTAGCTTTGGTCCCGATTAAGGTATAATTGATTCATGATCAGAAAATCAGCCGGGTTGCTATTTGTACTCATTGCCAATATTTTATTGGTTGTCCATGGCATCCTCCCTCACCAACACCAGGGCGGATTTGCCTGGATTCCGGCTGAGCATTATGAAGACCATCACGACCCGGCAGGTTCACATGCGGAAGATGCCGATCACAAACATCAGGATCATGATCACGACCAGTCCTGTTTATTGGCACAGGCATACCTTGTCCCGATAAATGCATCCAGGTTCGATTGTCCAATGGTTAACCATCAAAACCCGAACCCTGATTTTCATTTTATTTTTACCTATTCGAATAGTTCTGGCTACCTCCCGAGCCTATACAAAATTCCTGTACCTCCTCTACTACCACCGGGAAGTATTCCACGAGTTGTTTCCAGCTGTTCAGGGTTGCGCGCCCCGCCTGCCCTTTAGATTCCTGTACCGATTGCAGATCAGTAGCTTAATGGCTAATGCTCAGCATTCCGCGTGTAATTAATTGTAGCCCATCATTTTAAATATTCTCCGATGAAAAAGAACCTGTTTCTTTTTGCAATCCTTGCCTTATTAGTGGCAGGATGCAAGAATAAGAAAGAAGAAATTCCTGTTGCACCCGAACAGGTCAATCTCCAGCTTACTTCCTATTCAAATGACTACGAAGTGTATGCTGAAGCCAAGCCGTTTTTCGTAGGCAAGACCTCCAATGTACTGTCCCATTTTTCTCATTTGCCAGATTTTAAAGCCTTACAAATTGGCAGCATGACTATAAGATTACAAATTGATGGGTCAGAGGTTAGCCAAATGCTGGATAAGCCCACACGAAAAGGCATCTATAGTTTCGATATCAAACCCACCACCGCGGGAACCGGGAAAATTGTGTACGACATCAATATCGATGGTGCAGCTTATCAGGTGATAGTTCCGGATATTGTAGTGTATTCCGATTCTGTCTCCGCAGCGGAAGCCGCCAATTTAAAAGCCGCCTCCAGAACAAATGCCACTTCATTTACTAAAGAACAGACCTGGAAAATCGATTTTGCTACTGAATTTCCTCAATCCGGGGGCTTTGGACAAATGATCAAAACAACAGGCCGGGTAGAATCAGCACAGGGCGATGAACAACTCATCGTTGCGAAAGCGAGCGGAGTGGTCACTTTTCGTGGCGATCATCTCCTGCCAGGTAATGCTGTGACAAAAGGCGGTACCCTGGTATCCATAACCGGAAGCGGAATGGCTGACAATAACTCTGCCGTACGGTATGCCGAGGCTCAGAATAATTATCAAAAAGCAAAAACAGATCTCGAGCGGGCCACGAAA
>CAIXHD010000397.1 GCA_903919065.1 uncultured Bacteroidota bacterium | reverse complement strand
AATATAGGCTGGCAGGAATTTATAGGATTTTGGCTTGGCAAAGGAATCGATCGCATATTCTGCACCGATGTGGCCCGCGACGGTGAACTTAACGGACCGGCGGTTGAATTGTACCAGCGAATGCTCCTGCAATTCCCCGGTCTCGATCTGCTGGCAAGTGGCGGCGTATCAGGTCCTGAAGATATCAGGCAGTTGGAAACCGCAGGTATTAAAGGAGTTATCGTCGGTAAAGCAATCTACGAAGGCAAACTCAAAGCCTCTTACCCCCTCCTTCCTAAGGAGGGGGCAGGGGGAGGTACTTTTGGGGCAGGGGGAGGTCTCGCCAAACGAATTATCCCCTGTCTCGACATCAGAGATGGGCGTACCGTGAAAGGGGTGAATTTTGTCGATATTATAGATGCAGGCGACCCTGTGGAACTGGCAGTGAGATATGCTGCCGAAGGTGCAGATGAACTGGTTTTTTTGGATATAACTGCAACAATCGAGGAACGGAAAACATTTCCGCTCCTGGTGAAAAAGATTGCTAAAGTGCTCAATATTCCGTTTACTGTGGGCGGCGGCATCAGTACATTTGAGGATGCTGTGATACTTCTCGAAGCCGGTGCCGATAAAATCAGCCTCAATTCCGCTGCCGTCAAGAGTCCCGAAATCATCGATCGCCTGGCCCGAAGTTTTGGCAACCAGTTTGTTGTTTTAGCTATCGATGCTAAAGAAGTTAATGGTTGGGAAGTGTATGTGCATGGAGGACGCCTGGCAACAGGGTTGGATTTATTCGCCTGGGCCAGGGAAGGGCAGGACAGGGGTTGCGGAGAAATACTTTTTACAAGCATGAACCACGACGGCACTAAGGCAGGATTTGCCAATGAGGCATTGGCCCGGATGTCGGACCAGCTTACCATACCAGTGATTGCATCAGGCGGGGCTGGAAAGCTTGAGCACTTTCGGGATGCTTTCACCATAGGAAAAGCGGATGCTGCACTTGCGGCAAGCGTTTTTCATTTTGGCGAAATACCGATACCGGATCTTAAGCAGTATCTTTACCGTGAGGGAATACCGGTGAGAATAAAATGACAAAAAAAATAAAATGGACGAAAAACTCGATTTTTCAAAAGGCAATGGCCTGATTCCGGCCATAATTCAGGATGATGTAACCCGCAAAGTATTGATGCTTGGATACATGAATGAGGAATCACTTAGAATAACCAGGGAAACTGGTCTGGTGACTTTCTTTAGCCGCTCCCGCGATACCCTTTGGACAAAAGGCGAAACCAGCGGAAACTCGCTCAGAGTAAAGAAAATTGTTGCCGATTGTGATCGCGATACCCTCCTGATCATGGCTAAACCCGATGGCCCGGTATGCCACGACGGACCCGACACCTGCTTTAATGAAATAAATAATGGCGACCTTATGTACCTGGATTTTCTTCAGGAAATAATCAAGGAACGCAAACATACACTGCCCGAAGGATCATATACGGCAAAGCTTTTTAATAAGGGTACTGCCAAGATTGCCCAAAAGGTGGGCGAGGAAGCTGTTGAGCTCGTTATCGAAGCCATGAAATCCGATGATGATGCATTCCTGAATGAAAGCGCTGATCTTATGTATCACCTTATTGTTTTGCTGGTCGATCGGGGCTGGTCATTGCAGGATGTAGCCAAAGTTCTTGCCAGCCGCCATCACGGAGATAAATAAAAAAAGGGCCCTTCTGTTAAGAGGAGCCCCTTTGATATTTGGGAGGAGAATATGGAAGAAAAAATTACTTGCAAAAAAAGGTTGACCTGCCGAAGAGCTGCCTTTTATTTAGAAAAGTTGTGATTGTTTTCGAACGGGTGTCCCCCAACCGTTTTGTTCCTTTCACTTGTTTAAGGTCAGCCAAACCTCATTTCCATGTTTTCAAACAACTCCAGACAGGTCAACCGATTACCCTTGTCTTTCCGAATTAAAAATAATAGACAAAAAGGTAAAAGTCAATAGGTCAGTTGGTTGTAGAGTGGATGGACTTCTTAATATGGTGGTTTAAATATGTAAGTGAGAAATATTAATTCATAAATGCCGGAGATTTTAGCATAATATGCGCTGATTTGGCCTGTGATTTAAAGATTATACAACCACCATCCATCTATTTTTGTAAATTTACCGGTTGAAAAATTCAAAACATGACGAACGATTCGGTTTTGGGGATGACGGTCAGGGATATTTTGTGGGATAGCTTCAAGAAACATTCAAACCTCCCCGCAGTCGGAATGTTGGGTGATAAGTTGTTTACTTACAATGAAATAAGAGATCAGGTAGAGCATCTGGCATTTGTGATGACTCAGATGGGCCTGACTAAAGGAGATAAAGTTGCCATCCTTGGACCCAATTCACCAAATTGGATCATTTCTTATTTTACAGTTCTTTCCCTCGGGATAATTGCTGTACCGATCCTTCCGGATTTTCATGCGGGAGAGATCGATCATATCCTTGAGCATGCTTCAGTTAAGATGATCATTGTAAGCAGGAAACAGCTCACCAGGCTATCGGATAAAACTATTGCCGCAGTGGGGCATATCATGGTTCTGGAAGACTTTTCCTTGTTAAGTAACCGTAACCAGATTGACATCGACGATTCCTTTATCCCGTATTCTCCAAAAGGCTCGTTAAATCCGTTTACAGTTAGCGTCGATCCTGATGACCTGGCAACTCTCATTTATACTTCCGGAACTACTGGATTCAGTAAGGGCGTCATGCTAAATAACAGAAACCTGGTTACCAACATAAGGCAGTGTTATGGCGTAGAGCCAATTGTCTCCTCGGATGTTTTCCTCTCGATATTGCCATTGTCGCATACTTACGAAAATACTGTCGGTATGATGCTTCCACTAAACTATGGAGCATGTGTCCATTATCTTGATAAACTGCCTACCGCTTCGGTATTGTTGCCTGCATTGCAAAAAGTGAGGCCCACGCATATGGTCAGCGTACCTCTGGTTATTGAGAAAATATTCCGGACACAGATCAGGGGAAAAGTTGAACAATCTGCTATCCTTAGATCTTTGTATCGCCTGCCGGCATTTCGGAAATTCTTCCATCGGATGGCGTCGAAAAAACTCATGGCTACCTTCGGCGGCCGACTGAGATTTTTCGGCATTGGCGGTGCTAAACTGGATGAAGCCACTGACCGTTTTCTTAAAGAAGGCGGATTCCCTTATTCAATCGGCTACGGTCTTACCGAGACTGCTCCTCTGTTAAGCGGAACCAGGCCTTCCGGAACAAAGATTCAATCAGCCGGAAAGGCAGTGATTGGCTGCGAACTGAAAATCAACGATCCCGATGCTGAAACCGGTATTGGTGAAATATGGGCTAAAGGCGATAATGTTATGCAGGGTTATTATAATGAACCTGAAATTACTGCTCAGGTTCTCATGCCCGACGGTTGGTTCCGAACCGGTGACCTAGGGCTCTTTGATGACGATGGATATCTGTTTATCAAAGGCAGGCTGAAAAATGTAATCCTCGGTGCCTCAGGTGAGAATATTTATCCGGAGGAAATTGAATCGGTTATCAATAGATTTCAATACGTTCTTGAATCTGTTGTCGTTGAACAAAAAGGTCGATTGGTAGCTCTTGTTCATCTTAATTTTGAGGAACTGGAAAAGCAATTCGCTCATTTTAAAGATGAAGCCCGCCAGCAAATGGAGAACAAGATTGAAGAGATGAAAGCTGAACTGCAGCAATTTGTTAACTCGCAGGTTAACCGCTATTCAAAACTTCAGGCCATTATCATTCAGGACACTCCATTCGAAAAAACCGCCACCAAAAAGATCAAGCGATTCCTCTATCAGACCGTATAATTGGCTGTTCAGCGCATCTGATCTTCGGTTAATTTGTATCTTCCGGCTCAATTTGAGCTGATATGAAAACCAACCGAATCAACTTTTCCTATGTTTTGTTTATTTCCCTGGTATCTGCCCTTGGAGGACTCCTTTTTGGATATGACTGGGTGGTTATTGGTGGTGCACAACCTCATTACGAATCCTATTTCATTGACCATTCCCAGCTGTGGGCTGCCGCAAAAGCCGGCACCGCATCTGTCCGGTATGAGTGGTTGCAGGGTTTTGCAATGAGTAGCGCTTTGTGGGGAACCCTTTTAGGAGCCATGGTCTCAGGATGGATAGCTGACCGGTTTGGTCGCAAAAAGCCTCTCGTCGTTTCTGCATTTCTCTTTACCCTGTCAGCAATCTGGGTTGGCTCTATCGACCAGACATGGTGGTTTGGTGGCGATAGTCCTGTCTTTAATGGTTTCGGAGGATTCATGACCGCCAGGATTATCGGCGGGATTGGAATCGGCCTGGCTTCAATGCTCTCTCCTCTTTTTATTGCTGAGGTTTCCCCTTCAGCTTATCGCGGACGATTGGTGAGCCTGAACCAATTGACTATTGTAATAGGGATTCTTGCCGCCCAGATGACCAATTACTGGATAGGTAGGTTTCATTCTCCGGCCGATCCATCACTCATCGAATCTGCACGCCTGGAATGGGCAGGCAACATGGCCGCAAATGGATGGAGATGGATGTTTCTGGCAGGTGCATTTCCTGCCGGACTTTTCCTGCTGATGTCATTTTTTCTTCCTGAAAGCCCCAGATGGTTAGCGAAATCGGGGAAATCCGAAAAAGCTGGCCGAATTTTACATAAAATCGGATCTGATTCATTTGCAAAGACTGAACTGGCCGAAATTCAAGCCTCCCTGGTTAATGAAACCAGGAAAGTAAATCTTAAACACCTTCTCGAAAAAGGTATGCCCAGGATACTTCTGATAGGAATTGTGCTTGCTGTACTTCAGCAATGGTGCGGTATCAATGTGATTTATAATTATGCTACGGATATTTTTTCAGCTGCGGGAATCGATAAAACCAATGTGCTGTTTACTATTCTTCTCACCGGTGTGGTTAACCTAATTTTCACTTTCGTAGGTATGTCACTGGTGGACAAAATCGGACGAAAAACACTTATGCTGATTGGAACTGCAGGCCTAACGGTAATCTATGCATTGATGGGAGCAGCGTTCCTGTTTATCAATAAGGACCCTGAGTCACTGAAATTATTGAGCCTTCCAACCCTGATACTCGTACTTATGGCAATAGCCGTTTACGGCACCACACTTGCACCAGTTACCTGGGTGCTGCTTTCTGAAATTTTTCCCAACCGAATTCGGGCTACAGCAATGTCGATCGCAACTTTTTCGCTTTGGGTGGGGTGCACTGTTTTAACCATGACCTTCCCAATGCTTAACAGTACGCTGAAAGCTTCAGGAACATTCTGGTTGTATGGAGGCATCTGCATCCTTGGATTTTTCTTCGTTAAAAAGATGCTGGTGGAAACCAAAGGGAGATCTCTCGAAGAGCTCGAAAAAGATTTGATTTCGTAGGGGAGGTACCCGTGGGTCCTCCCTTTTTGCACCCGTGGGTCCTCCCTTTTTGCACCCGTGGGTCCTCCCTTTTCGTACCCGTGGCTCCTCCCGTCAGCCTTTGAGCCAGCTTTTGAATTTTCGCAGTTCAATGGCCTGATAAACCGGTTTAATAAAAGGTAGTAACCGGTTAATAACAAGGATCGATCTGAACAGGACCGATGGATAAACTTTCCTCTTGTCATCCCTGATTCCCCGGATAACCTTTCTGGCAACCGATTCAGCTGATTGCACTGGAAAAGCAACAGGAATCCTTTTTCCGGCCGTTTCGAAAAATTTAGTGCGGGTCGCAATGGGGTATACAACCATCAGGTGTTTTCCCGGATCGTCAAACCTATAGCCTTCTGCAAAACGGTGAATAGCCGCTTTGGTTGAACCGTAAACGGAGTACCCCGGAACTTCCCATTCTGCCATAGCTGAGCTCACCATAACTGTTTTCCATGGCGTTGCATGAGTTAGTTCAGCCATCTTCATCAATGAATAGATCGGCGATAATGTGTTGGTCTTAAATATGGTTTCCAGATGCGACCAATCGGCGCCTTTAAGCTGTTCATAATAGGCGAATCCTGCATTGGCTATGAAGAGGTCAATAGATGGCAATGACTGCCCTGCAAAGTCAAAAAGAAGGTTTATCTGATCAGGATTCGACAGGTCACCAACAAAAGGTATTACCTTATCAATTCCGGATAATGTGATTTTTTCAAGCGCTTCAGCATTTCTGTCTGCAGCAATAATCTTGCAGTCAAATTTCAATAATTCATTAAGAATTGCTGATCCGATGCCTGATGCGGCACCGGTGAGGATGATTCCTGTTTTATTGATTTCCAAGGATTGGCTCTATTTCTGGCACCGGGAATGTCAACCGGAACGGATCGACATATATTGCTACCAGTGGTTCAACAAGATCTAAATCGGGAAAAAACTCAGGGTTAACATCCAGGCCTTTTATCAGGGTAAAATGGCCGGTTCCTTTGCCATGAGGTGATACCCTGAATATCTTATTGTCGAGTTCCTGATGAAGGCGGATGGGCAAGAGGCGGGTATCCACCGGAAAAGGAAAACTTCCGGGTTCAAGCACGATTTCCATCCAGGCATTATCTCCACCAATACGTATTTCGTGCTGTCTTCCCTCCTGGGTCCAGCTAAACTCCGCAAGTTCCTTGGGAATGCCCCAGTTCCGACGGCCGTTATTCATGCTGTCGGCAGAGTCAACATAAATTTTCGAAATAGTTCCCCTTCTCGATCCGTCAAAGCGGGATTTGCCTGGAATCACCAACAGTTCCTTGTACGGGCCAACAGGACTTTTCTGGTAATCCACGAACATCACATAACCCATTCCTGACCACTTTTTCTTCATCCATTCTTCCGGCAAAAAGCAGGATTCACGAATGAATGAATTCTGAAGCCGGTACATGAGAATAAATCCCCTGCCGGTCAGTTGCCAAGGTGCTTTTGCATCCATTATTCCATTTTTTCTTTTCCACTCAATGGTTTGGCTTCAGTCTGGTGCAGGTCGAAAACCACCACTTCGTTGGCTCCTTTTTTAAGCCATGGTGCAGGGCAGTACAGCCTGAACTGAGGACCGATATTCCAGTATCTTCCAAGGTTATGGCCATTCACCCAAATTATTCCTTTCTCGTAATTTGAAAGGTCAATAAAGGTGTCGGCAGGATCAGTCAAATTAAAGGTACCTTTAAAAAAGGTTCCGGGTTTCAGGTTTAGCTTCGCTGAGCTCGCCTTCGGCTCGGTTTGGGTTTCGGGTTTCAGATTTTTTATAAAGGTTTCATCGAAAGGGAGATTATATACATCCCAGTTCATAAGTGTCATCCCATTTAGTGTAACCCGGTCAGTGATTCCTTTACGGTCGATAAGATATTGTGCAAAATTTATGCGGCCCATACCTTCAACCAGTATCTCCAGTACCGGATCTTTTGCCTCACTGGCCGGAATATCAATTGTTTTGTTGCCTTCACGACGATCGAGCTTGCCAATATATTCTCCGTTCAGGAAAATGGTTGCATAATCATGAAGCTCAGTAATGGTGAGCTTGCCTTTTTTATGACCAATGAGTTTTGTTTTATAAACGATGAAACCATAATCCTGGTTGTATGCTTCAAAAGGCTTCGGCTGGACCGACCAAACCGGTGCCGGCAGATTATCCCATACAGTGGTAAAAGCATGCATCGTTATTTCCGGGATCCCGACTGTTGGAATGGCCTTTGGCAGTTCCGTTTTTTTACCGGTCGATTTCATGATGAGGTTCCTCAATGCCCAGTATTTAGGTGTTGGTTGTCCCTGTTCCGAAATCGGGGCATCGTAATCATAACTTGTCAGATCTGGCTCATATCCTTTTCCGCCGGAGTTGGCACCAGCAGTAAAACCGAAGTTGGTCCCGCCGTGAATCACGTAAAGGTTAAATGAACGCTTGGAATCGAGTAAAAATTTAACCTCCTTCAAGAGTCCTGTTGTGTCAGGCCGTGCCCATTTCTCTCCCCAATGTGTAAGCCATCCGGGGTAAGTTTCACTGGAAAAGGCTGGAACATTCGGATTGATTTTCGCAGCTTCAGCAAAGTCACCTTCATTTGATCCTGAATCCAATCCGATAGCTGCTCCCGGGATATTTCCCGCTTCCAGCATATAAGGAGTTGCACCATCGGCCGTATAGAACGGTACATTGATGCCATTCTGTACCCACATCGTTCTTAGATCTTCCAGATAGGATTTGTCGTTTCCGAAGCTCCCATATTCATTTTCAATCTGCACCATTACAATTGGGCCGCCGTTCGTTACCAGCAAAGGCTTGATCTGTGCTGACATTTCAATAACATATCGTTCAACAGCAGTCATGTATCTTGGATCGCGGCAGCGTAATTTGATGTCAGGTATGCGGAGAAGATAAGGTGGCAGGCCACCGAGTTCCCATTCAGCGCAAACATAGGGACCCGGACGAAACAATACCCACATGCCTTCTTCCTGGCATATTTTAACAAAACGGGCAACATCATGATTGCCTGATTTAAAATCAAAAACCCCTTGAACCGGTTCCTGATAATTCCAGAATATATAAGCAGCAATAGTATTGCAACCCATGGCTTTGGCCATCTGAATTCTGTGACGCCAGTACTCCGCAGGTATGCGCGCCGGATGCATCTCCCCTGAAATCATTTGAAATGGCTTCCCGTCGAGCAGGAAATCTTTCTGGCCTAAACTAAATGTATGCTTACCCTGCTGTGCGTAGACTGATATCGAACAGAATAAAAATGCCGTAAAAGCAAGTCTTGAAATTGTTTTCATGAATTTGAATTATCGTCCCGTTTATTGATGATTTTTTTAACTTGTTGGTTGGTCAGCAGAAAGAATCCGATTGCCACAACTGCGATGATTTTTACGAATGCCAGACTCATAAATGGAACAATCAGAAGAACAAATCCGATGATCAGGTAAGAGAAAGCAAAGGTGCGGTCGGAGCGGCGTATCTGATAAGCATTATAAAGAAAGGCAAGACCACTGCTGAAAATCAGTATGTTAATTAGTAGTTGTTCAAGCCATTTTGGGTAATCCACGAAAAATCCGACCAAAAGGGTCAAAAGGAGTATGGCTGCTAAAATCCAGAGAACTGTTTTTAGCTTTTTGACAATTGGCTTGGTTTCCATAGTAATGAATATTGTTATTTGGCATATTTCCACATCTGCGTTTTTCCTTCGGCAAGCCATTCGATAGTGGTATTCAGGCGTTTATCGCGGGTAGCCTCTGTTTTGGCTTCATTGATCCAATTTATGTATTCTTTCCGGTGGCTGTAAGCAAATTTGTCCCAGGTTTCCGCTGCAAGAGGATTTTCCTTCAGGGCCTCAACAAGGCATTCCGGAACGCTCAGTTCTTTAACTGCTGAATCTTTTGGCTTTTGCGGAACTTTGATGTTCTCATCATTAAGGCGCTTTGCTTCACGAAAATAGACTAAAAGGGTATCATCATCAGGCAGATCGGTGATGTTTGTTATTCGTCCGAACTGTCCCATGGCACTGTCTCCTTCATCAACCGGCGCAATACCCTGTATCAGGATTGCTTTCCAGATATTCAATGTGCAATGCGACTTAAAGGCGGCCATGCTTATCATTACTCCTTTATAATCAAAGTGAGGAAATCCCCATTTCAGGGTCTCCTCTACTTCAGGACAAGCCTTGTGGACTAACCTGCGTATATGCCTCAGGATTGGTTGAGCAAAAGGTGCGGACTTGTTGATGTAGGAATCAATTCGTGGATCGGGCAACGACATAGAAATCGAATTTAATTTTGGTTTTAATCAATGGAATCCATCAAACAAACTATGAAAATAATAAAGATTCTGGCAATGAAACCCAGGTTTCCTCAATTATCACATTACAACATCAATAAATCACTCCATAATCCCATCAAAACCTTATTCCTCCGCTGCACCCCAGCCACATTCTTACTGAGCTGAACCCTGAGGTGTTTGAATAAATCATTTTCGGTTTAATATGGTCTGTTATAAGCTCTTCCGGATAGGAATAAGGTGCAATAAGAAGATTAAATGTTGGACCTGCAAACCACCTGAAATGCCCTAAGATCCTTCCGTCAAAGGTCAGACGCGCCTGTTCCAGCATGGTCGCCCTCTGCCTTTCATGCATACCCTGGTTCATCCCCGGACGCATACCTTGATTCATATCATGATTCATGCTCTGGCTGAGAATGCGGTAGGATATTAAATCAACGGATGCTTTGAAATATCTCGTAATTCCAAACCTCGAACCAACTCCGAAACCAAGGCCAAGAAAACTGTTCTCTTCCTTCCAGTTGCTTCCGGCCATGAATTGCGTATATAATTTATCAACTCCCATCCGGTAACCGACGTTAAGATTCCATAATTCACTTCCCGAAACCTCCCACTCCTTGTATCCTTTCTTTACAATATTAATAATGCCGAGAGGAACACCTGATTCATAATTGTCGGCGATATTAAGAAATCCGACCTGCACTCCTCTTACCGTGCCTGCTACATTCATGAAATTGCTGACCTGTGCTCCCTGAACCTCGTCAGCAATATTAATAAAGTGTGTGACCTGAGCACCATGAACTGAGCTTGCTGTATTCATGAAACCAGAAAACGACAGACCTTTAAGGTTGCCACGGTTAAAATTGCCAAAGCCGGCGAATTGCGCGCCAATAACGAATTCACGCTCAATATTTGCGAATCCTCCGAACTCCACTCCTTCAAGACCGGCATGTACACCCCAAAAAACATTCAGTGAAATCTTATTTACACAATCTTTACTGTCGAAGCCATTTGTGCCTACCGGTGGAAAAAGGGTAACCTGAAAAGGTCTTAAAATCAGATCTATTGCTTCCTGACTCTTTGCTGATGTTGCTACCAGGCCTGTTAGTAATGATATTATCAGGAACTTGTGAATTTTTTTCATACAAATAATTTTATTTACTTTGATATTCGTCAAAAAGTTAAATGCTTTCTTTATTTTCGTTAAACAGTATCATATTACATTTGATCAAACGGGTGTGAATATATGCCTCTTTTTTTGGTTTATTCATTCAATTTGAGCGTACTTTGTTTCACCTGCCCATAAATTTGAAAATAATTCAGAGAAAATAAAACAATGAAAACAAGAAACCTTTTCGGTACCGTACTTTTATTGTTGGCGGCATCTGCCTTCGTGATGATTTCCTGCAGCAAGGAACCTGTTTCTGATGTTAATGCACCTGGAGATTTCCAGCCGGTTAATAGCTTGAAATCAGGTAATAACGGAGCTGCATCGTATATTGTCATACTTAATGAGGGATTTGAAGCGGCTGGTGAACTTGCAGGAAAACAAGATTACGATCAGCGCAAAGTTGTCATGAACGGATACCTCAACCGTTTCCTTAATGGTAAAGGTGTTGGTAACGATCAGGTTGATCACACATATACCACTGTTTTTATGGGATTTGCTGCACGCTTATCGGCTAATCAGTTAGAAAAACTGCGCCAAGATCCGATGGTGAAAAGCATTGAGCCCGACGGTTTGATTGAGCTTGGAAAACCTCCTGTCAGTGTAGTAACCCAGCCAGCAGAAGTTATGCCCTGGGGCATAACCCGTGTTGGTGGCGGAGTAACCTATTCAGGTACAGCAAAGGTATGGATTATTGATACCGGCGTTGATTTTACACACCCTGATCTGAATGTTAATACCCTCCTTTCCAAATCATTTGTTCTGCGTATAAAAACAGCTAATGATGATAACGGTCACGGAAGCCATGTGGCAGGTATTATTGCCGCTAAAGACAACACTATTGGCGTTGTTGGAGTTGCCGCCGGTGCCTCCGTTGTTGCGGTTAAGGTTCTTGATAAATTGGGTAACGGTACCATATCTGCTGTTCTTGCAGGTATTGATTATGTAACCCGTAGCGCTTCGTCTGGGGATGTTGTAAATATGAGTCTGGGTGGTGGAGTGAATACCACGCTTGATGCTGCTGTTCTGGCTATGTCTGCAAATGTTAAAGTGGCTCTGGCTGCCGGAAATGAGTCCGACGATGCTAATAACCATTCCCCTGCACGGGTAAATGGTGCCAATATCTATACGGTATCTGCAATGGGTACCGGCGATACCTGGGCTTCGTTCTCAAACTTTGGCAATCCACCGATTGATTACTGTGCCCCGGGTGTAAGTATCTATTCTTGTTACAAAGGTGGCGGTTATGCAACAATGAGCGGAACTTCAATGGCTGCACCTCACGTTGCCGGCTTGCTGCTTTTGGGTGCAATTACCACGGATAAGTATGTTATCGGCGATCCTGACGGAAAGGCTGATCCGATTGCTCACAAGTAACCATCCTGAAAAAATATTCAAAAGGCTGTGCAGATTTTCTGTCACAGCCTTTTTATATTACATTCGCACCAAAGCAAAACAGATTTGCCTTGAAACAATAAATTAAATACGAATGAAAAATCTCCTGATCACTCTGACAGTTCTTTTTGTTTCCATATCTGCTTGGTCGCAGGATAAGCCTGCATACCAGATATTTACCGGGGACGGGAATGATGTGAAATACAGTAAAATGATGAAGGACCTCGAAAAGGCTGATTTCGTTTTTTACGGTGAGCTTCACAATAATGCCATCGCTCATTGGCTGGAACTGGAAATTACACGCGACTTATATGAAGGTAAAGGCCAGGATCTGGTTTTAGGAGCAGAAATGTTCGAGACTGATAATCAAATCCTTATAGATGAAATGTTTAAGGGCTGGCTTACAGAGAAAAAGTTCTCCGAGGATTGCCGATTATGGAAGAATTATCCAACAGATTATAAGCCTCTTCTGATGTTTGCCAAAGAGAAGAATATTCCTTTCGTGGCAACTAATGTCCCGCGCAGGTACGCCTCCCTGGTGGCATCTAAAGGACTTCTGGCACTCGATTCCTTATCTGCAGAAGCAAAAGCTTTCTTGCCTCCATTGCCAATAGCTTTCGACCCTGAAGTTCCCTGTTACAAGAATATGCTCAGCGCTATGAACGGAACTCCAACTCCGGCACCGGCAAAACCTTCTGCAATGCCTGCTGCAAAACCAGCAGCAATGCCAGCTGCCATGCCCGCAGCAATGCCCGGCGCTCCCGGCATGCCACCGGCAATGGCTGCCCATAATGGTGATAACGTCATTAAGGCTCAGGCGATAAAAGATGCTACCATGGCCTGGTTCATGAATAAGTATTATAGTCCGGGTAAACAATTCATCCACTATAACGGATCCTATCATTCAGACAATCACGAAGGAATTGTCTGGTACCTGAAAAGACTCCAGCCAAACGCAAAAATCATGGTCATAACCACTGTCACTCAGGACGAGCTTAAGAAACTCGAAGATGAAGGAAAAGGAAAAGGAGACTATGTGGTTGTTGTACAAAGCCGCGTCACAAATACTTATTAAGCTTCATATCGGTTTAAATGTGGATCTGTCCGGAATGCGGTCGGAAATTTACGCGAAATAATCAGAGCCATTCTTGCATTGATTATAACATCGAGGATTTTTTCTTCGGTAAAAGCGATGATGTCCGGAAGCTTTTTAATACTCTGATTGAACGCGTACTAGAGTTTGGTGAGGTACAGATCCGTGCAGGAAAATGGGGCATCACGGGTCGGCGGTTATCGACCTTTCTCACGGTTTTGATTAAAAAAAATCATCTTACCGTGATATTTATAAGTGAAGAGCCAATCGATGAATTTCCGGTTTATCAAAATTATCAGCATTCAGGCAACCGTTTTAGCAATTCAATAAAAATTGAAAGCGTAGAAGAAATTGATGAACAACTCCTCGGTTGGCTGAAGCAAGCCTGGGAGCTGGCAATATAAATTACTTTACACTGGAAATCCCATCAAGGAAAGCCCTGATATTCTCCGAGCTTACTCCGGGGGGCAAGCCTCCGCCACATGACGGTAAAATCCGTCGACTGTTCTGAAGATTAGTGATCATGATTGCTGCTGCATCCTTAACTTCATCCGGAGTTCCGGCAGCCAGTACATCACGCGGGGGAAGGTTTCCCATCAGGGTGATATTATTGCCGGCAAGGGTTCGGAGTTCATTGAGAGAAACATCGGTACCCATATTAAAAAGGTTAATGCCCATGCCTTCCAACAGGGGTGCAGATTCCCGGCAAGGAGCATCGTTATGAAGAAATTTTACCGAAAGCGGCCTGTCGTACAATTCCTTAAAATAGGGTAACCCGAATTCTTCAAACTGTTCACGGCTTAAAAACCCGATCAGGTCATCCAGCATAAAGATCCCGTCAATACTGTCAATGGTCTTCTTCTGTAAGTCATGCCATTCAATGAGAAAGTCGGTTATCAGTCTTATCAGGCGGTGCGCTCTCTCTGGTTCCATCATGATCAGCATGAGAAATTCCGTGGTTCCCATCAGGTAAGAGGCAATGTTCAGCGGACCGCGGGAAACGGAAAATCGAATTTGCCGGTTGGTCTTTTCAATCCTCGACCTGAATTTCACCAAACGCTGCAGCATAAACGGCAGGAGTCCATCAGTTTTTGGATTTGGTTTTATCAGGCGGTCAATTTCTTCATTTGAATATATTACGCGGTGAGCATGAGGAAATTCATTTTCGGGAAAGCTGCATCTGGCTCCGAAGGCTGATGGCTCGGTGCACATTCCAAACTCCGACCAGAAGCCCGGCAAAAACATGACCTCCGGAAAGGTTTCTGCTGCACGCCAATGACATTGAAACCAGGTTTCGTCGTTGGTGAAAAAATCAATCATTGTCACCCCAGCCCAGTTTGGAAGCCAGGGACAATCTATAATAAAGCTTGTCGGACGTACAGTTAACAAGTCTCCGCGGATCAGGCTCAGCAGGTTGTCCCAGTTTTGTTGAGTCATAACGATAGAGTGAATGGCAGCCCGGCTGTTTTCATTTCAATTTTTATTCCCTGCTTTGGTCCTGCCTGGGTGAATACTGCCTCAAAATCGATTTTATGTTTTCCTTGAGTCAGCGTAACATCACTCTGTATAAGCTGTCCTGTGCTTACTTGTTGCCAGGTAGCATCATATAGATAAATATAACTTCCCCCTGTATATTTAAGATAATGATTTGCAGGTAGTTCAATCGGGATTCTAACTTTTCGGCCACCATCAATACTCATGGTTATTCCCATCACTGAATTTTCTGGACCGGAAGAGAGAATGAATTGAATTGGTTGATCGGGATTCTCATTGTTGATCTCAATGGTAGCCGGAGCAGTGCCTGGCTTGTATTCTGAGCGCCAGGTGGTATATGGATAAAGGTTCCAGTTGTTGGGACCTTCTGGTTCAAGATGGAATTCATTCTTGATATTCTGCATTTTTTTTCTGACTTCCACAGGAAAAACCCCTGCCATTCTCGCCCGCTCCCATTCCCTTAATGAGGTGAGAATCTTTTCGCTGAAACCGTTTTTTTCCACTGCCGCCAGGGAGGTTACAAGAGCATATCCTGCATCGAAACCTGCTGAACGGGCAAGGAGCCATTCGATGTCCTCGAGGCTGGTTTCTGATGTCATCCTGAACCATCCAAGCATCGATGGCATCAGGTTGCGCTGGAAATACAGCTGGTTAAGAAGGCGGTACTGGGTTTGACTTTCCCTGAAGCCCGCATACCACGGCTCTCCCCAATTCATTCGGGTATACATGTGCCAGAAGTAATGACCCGGAGTACTTGCATCAGTGATAACCTGACCTTTCAGCTCCGGATTGAGGTGGTCATACCAGTTTTGCGTAAACCGCTGTTGCCCGTATTGACCCATGCCTGTCGACAAGTTACCCTCGAGACCGTCGAATGAGATTTGCCGGCAACCCGTGAAATTGAAGAAATCAGCAATGCAGGTCGACATTTCCATGGACAAGTCATTGTTCGTAAGAAAGGTTTGGTACCCATGGTCCATTAACTTGCCGATATCAGCACCTGCTTCATGTGCAACAGCAATGGTTCCGTAGGCTCCCCGCTCACAATCTTTCAATTCCCAGGGCACTGAGGTGGAAACTTCCTTGTACCTGATTAATTCATTTCCGATAACTACGCAGCGCAAGGTGTTGTTTTTCATTTGATTGAAAAACTTAGGATCAGATATAGTAATGGTTTTATCGTCTTTGCCTGCTGCCTTGGCCAATGTTGATGAACCCACTCTTGCCAATCGCGGATCAGGTACCGGAGTAACATAAGGATCGTTCGTGGTAATGAAATTCGACAGTGTATGAACACCGATACGAATATTCTCTTCCGCTGCCCGATTGACCATGAGTTTAATGGTTTCCCAGTTTTCAGGAAACTGGCTGGCGTTTAACTTGAAATGCCCCCAGGTTTCAAATGGGCCTTCGTGATACAGATATTTTAAGCCGGCCTTTTTAGTCAGTGCCAGTGCATCCTCTAATTCCTTAACTCCAAAATTCATTATCAGGTAGGCAGCAGATGCTCCGCGGGCGGTTTTCCCCCATTCGCCATCGATCATTGGATGTGGAAGGCCTTCAGCAATTTCGATCTCACCGATAGTCTTAAGCGCATCAACAGAATTGCATCCGAAAAGAGCTATTGAGGAGCCGGTGACACCACCATCATTAAATGCCGGAGCTACATAATAATCATGAGCCCAGTTGGAGATGATGCGTTCCTTATCGCGGTTCCTGCAATATGCCTGAATAACACTTCCAAAGGATTCCTTTCGTGCCGTCTGGCCACGGTAAAATACCTTGATCGAGTCGGCAACATCCACCAAACTGTTGGTCTCGAAAATATCAAACCCCGGATCCATATCATTCTCTTCTGTCGGAAAGCCGCCCAGCGTTTTCAAGTTCAACACCTGAATGCCAATTGCAAAGGCAGAATCCCTTACTACCCCTACTGTTTCTCCAATAATCTGAGAGATCGTGGTCGGGTAGGGTCCCCATACTATCAAGTCAAGCGGATCATTTCCTGTAATTTCTTCGAGCTTAAACAATACATGGGAAGGTTTTGCCTGAATCAGGATTTTAGCCTGGCGGTTACCCTCGAATGTGAGGGTTACTGTTCCACTTTTCTCGTCTCTGGTGCAGGATAGTGGCACCAGGTATTTTCCACTGGTTCTGATTTGCATCAGTGGAGCTGGTTTATCTTTAGCCAGATAATTTTTGCCATTTGAAGGATCAGAAAACTCAGTGATCATTCCTTGATCCGAAACCCGGATTAAAAACTGGCTGGTTTTCCATTCATTCCCTTTTGGCGCACAAGAGGCCAAAAGGATTCCGAGGAACAGGATAAAGAATGACTGCTTTATGCCAGGGTTCATACTCGCAGCGACGGGGTTCCCGCCTTCGCGGGAATGACAACTCTTCGTAATTAGTTTCCTGTAAGTCATTTGCGTAACTATACTTGACTATGTAATTTCAAAATTCAAAATTGGTCTTCGAATCTCGACTATCTCCCATTCTCTCTTTATTTGATAACCGGAATCTCCGATACTCTCAACTTCGCCGAAGCATACGGGATTAATTCAACATCAACCGGCGAAGCAGATGCAGCTTCCCCGGTTAGTGTAACGGGTGAATGCGGCGTCAAGGCAGCATTAAACCCATCCATTCCCCAGGTGGGAATTAATTTCCCTTTAGCCTTGAGAATCAATGGTGGATTCTGATTCAAAGTATCGAATCCCCCGGTCGCGGAATTAAAAACAAGATCTCCGCGCTCGCCAAACGGATATTTTCCAATCGGATTGGTGATTATTTCAAAATTCTTCGATATATCCTTATCACTAAGAATCAATCCATAATTCCATGGACTTGCCGGCTCGATCTGCCAGTCGGTCGACCCCATATAAGTGTATGATTTCTGTAAGGTAATCGGAGTGAATTTTTTGTCAATTCTTATGCTGAAGAAAAGTGGGCCCTTGGCAACCGCAGCTGCCTGATTGTAACGGGTTTCAATTCGAACCGGCGATGCCAGGATGAGCTCAATGCGATCACCTTTTTTCCATTTCCTATTGACAATCAGAAATTCACCGGTCTTGCTTGCAAACGGTTCTCCATTAATAGCTACAGTTGGTTTTGCTGCCCATTCAGGAATTCTCATGTATAGAGGAAATGAAGCTTCTGTTGTTGGATCAACCAGAATCACGATTTTTTCGTCGAAAGGGTAGTTTGATTGAACTTCAATTTTTACCGGTACTTTCGAACCTGCAAGAGCCTGAACCGTGCAGGGAGCATAACTTATTGCCGCTAATCCCCCGTCAGGAGATGCCATCCAGAGCGACTGTGTATATTTCGGCCATCCCTGATGACCATTGGCAGTGCAGCATCCAAAATCCGGCTCAGTTCCGAAAATATTGGCATCAGGCCTGTTACTCGACCAGGGACGCTGACCATCACTGACTAGTACCTGATTTGCCTGCTGGTCATACTGGTGAGCCCAGTAATCTGCAGTGCAGGTTCCTGGCAGACTGTTGAAAGCAAGGATATCCAACCGGTCGGCGAGTTTTACATCGCCTGTTATTTCTATCAGGTTTTCTAATGAAAACATATACTCAACAACAGCACACATCTCAGTTCCCTGAGTTGGGTTTTTACCACTCAGATGCTCATCTCCGGAGAAGCGTCCGCCTACCTGACCATGATGACTGTCGAGGTTCGCCAGTGCCGTCATTGATGCTTGCATATCAACAGCGTTTCCGGATTGCTGCGACCAGATCCCCGGATATTTAGTAGCCATGGCATTATTTACCACATGGGCAGTCAGTCCAACAGCATCCCAGATTTTTGGTATTCTGCCTTCTTTGGCGGCGAGGGAATCCCATGGGAATTTTGTAAAATAGTTCGACCACGAAAATGAACTGTTTTGTATGGATCGAATCGCTTTTAAAATAGTAGTGTCGCCAGTCTGACGAAAAAGCCAGTATCCCGTTACTGCATTTTCCATGGCACGAACTCCCCGCCATTCCTTATCAGGCCAGTCGGGACTGTTATCTGCTAGATATACAAAGTACTTCTTAATCATATCAAGTGCACGCGGATCTTTGCTGCCTTCGTAATAGCTCTTAAGAACTTTCAAACCAACCGCCAATGGCCAGCGATCTGTGTTTTTTGCGGGTCCGAACCATCCGTTTTGCTGACCCGAAGCCAATATCGGTTCCATCCATGTTTTGACTTTATTTATCAATCTCGGATCATCCAGAAGATAGGCGAGTGGGACCATTCCATCAAGATAGTAGGGGCCGCGTTCCCATGCTTCCCCGTCACCTCCCTGCCATGCGGATGTGGTCAGCGAAGGCCAGTATTCATCGAGATGGCCTGGTAAGCCATTGGCCTGTAATACCAGTTGGTCTTTCAGCCAACCTGCCGGTTTCACTGTTCCAAGCGGCAGCTGGATGAAGGTGTTGGCTTTCAATGGTTCCCGGTTTGCGGGATAGTTTGATTCCTGCTTGCTGCACGATAAGCACAAAGCAATTAATCCGGTCATAAAAAGAGCTGAGGTACGTAACATATTAAGCTGGTTAAAGATTCTGTCGAATTGGGTAAAGTTAGGCAAATGTGCCAATGTGCCAATGTGGCAATGTGAAAATCTGCTAATAAGAAAATATACAAATCTGCCGGTTTATTAAAGTGCTAAAAGGTTGGTTTGGTGCGGTTTTTGTTATAATTTTCGGTGTCCCCAGGCAGTATTTGTTAAATTTAGCGGTTATGACAATGAAAAAGATTGTGTTGCTATTCGCCATGATCATTGGGGGCTGGGCTCTCACCCCGGTTGATGTCGCTCAGGTGATATCAACAAAAGGCAAACTTTCGGGCGCAGAAAAAAAAGCGCTCAGGCAAAAGTCAGAAGCGGAAAGTATCAGCCGTATAAATGATCTGATCGCCAATTTGGATTTTGTATTGGTACCAAACCAGGTATCTGGCAATGATGTAAATCCGGTAATGAATTTTATTCGGGTTTCGGGAAATTCACTGATATTCCAGACCAGCAGTCCGGTTGACCGGACTAAGTCAAACAACTGGATGACTGATAAGACAGTTATGGGGAAAGTGACTTCAAAGAGCGTTAAAACAAATCCAAACAGCGGCTACCATCTGGTTAAGCTTAATGTGATGACCGAATTGGGGATAGGCTTTCGAATCGATATGAAGATTTCTCCTTTTGGAAATGCCACCGCATCAGTGACCACCTATAATTCGGCCGGTAACCTTGAATATTATGGCAGAATTGTGCCCTGGGAAAACTCTGATATCTCCATCGGTGCAGAATCCATTGATTTGCGAGGCTTTCCCTGGTACACCAATCCTATCGGTGTCCGGTGGGTCGACAGATAATATAAATTCCTTATTGGACGGATGTTTACAGGATAAGTGAACACCAGAATTATTATTGCTTAATTTTATTGAATGAAAAAGCTTGTCTCCCACCTACTCATTCCTTTGGGGATCTTTACTTTATTATCGCTGCCATCTTCCTGCAAAAAGGAAGAAATCCTGGGTAAAACGAAATTTGTCTTCGGTGCCGACCTGTCCTATGTTAACCAGATTCTCGAACATGGAGGGGTTTATCGTGATAATGGTCAGATAAAGGATCCTTACCAGATATTCAAGGATCACGGGGCTAACCTGGTGCGCTTGCGGATTTGGCATAATCCAGTCTGGACAAAAGACGTCTACGGTAGCAACGGTACCAAAATGTATAATGATCTGGCGGATATTAAAGTCGCGATTCGGCGCTGTAAAGATGCCGGACTGGCTGTAAATCTTGATTTTCATTTTTCCGATACCTGGGCCGGTCCCGGGAAACAAAATATTCCGGCAGCCTGGGCATCGGCTGGTCTGGAAGTATTGATTGACTCGGTTTATCAATATACTTATCAAACCTTAAAGGCATTGAACGATGAGGGACTAATGCCGGAAATGGTTCAAATAGGGAATGAGATCAATCCGGGAATGCTTTTGCCTCTCGGTAGCTGTTACTCAGCAAATGGATGGAAGAATCAGGGCAGGCTGATAAATTCAGGTATAAAGGCAGTACGGGACGTATCGGCACTGTCAACGATCAAAACCCAAATCATTCTTCATATTGCCCAGCCGGAAAACGTTGAATTCTGGTTCAATAAAATCTCTGCAGAAGGTGCAGTCACGGATTTTGAAATTATCGGGTTTTCCTATTATTCGAAATGGAGCGATGTCCCAATAACTGAGATTAGTAAGTATGTCGCTGATTTTAAGGGTGTTTTTAATAAAGAGGTCATGATTGTGGAAACCGCCTATCCATGGACAAGCCAGAATGCTGACAGCTACAATAATATTTATAATGCTGGTGATGTTGAGCCAGGGTATCCATTATCAGAAGAAGGGCAGCTGAACTTTATGACCGACCTCACTAAGGCCATAATGGACGGCGGCGGCATGGGGATCATGGTATGGGAGCCTGCCTGGATTAGTTCATCCGCCAAGGATCTTTGGGGTACTGGCTCGTCATGGGAAAACTGCACTTTCTTTGATTTCGGCTGGAATGCCAACCGGGGAATGGGATTTATGTTGCATAAGTATTAAGCGGCCATACAACCTGCCAGGTAATCTGTTTATTGGTTAATGCAGACTTTCACTGTTTTCGAAATCCCTGCCGATTTTATCCTGACCAGGTAAATCCCCGGATTCATCCTGATGACATTTATTCTCCACCTGCCTTGGCATTCCTGGGTAAGATAGGTATCAACCATCCTTCCGGAAAGATCATATAGGCGAATTTCCGGTTTCACAGCCGAATCAGGGATCTCAATAGTGATCCACTGACTTGCCGGATTTGGATAAATCAGAATATCCTGACTTGCCGGAATATTTTCTGTGCCCATAGACCCAGACGCCTTTATCTGAATTTCATCGACCCGAAAAACAGGGTTGCCATCAGTTGGCCAGAGCGTTCCTGCTGCCGAAGCCAGCTCCAGTTCACCTACATGAACCATCTCACCGGTAAAAATCCAGTCGATGGGTAAGCTGTTTGAATCCAGATTAACCCAGATCTGCTTTCCCTTGGTGTACATGTTCACCTGCAAAGGAAGCCATTCTCCATTTTTAAATGGAATCTCAGCCTGCAGTTTATTGTTGAATATAATGTCGCACCTTCCGTTTGACTTGAAATAGAGTTCCAGATTTGTTCCGTTGATATCATTAAGCCTTACTGAACCGATACATCCATCCTCTACAAGCAATTGCATGCTTATGTATAATACTGACTGATACAAATGGTTCAAAGGCAATTTGACATCTGAAGCATTCATCAGTTTAAGTGATTGTTTGCCTTCTGATTTCCTCGCCGGATCAATCCTTCCGTCGGTGAGTCCCAAAGGCCCGGAGACAGACCTGATCCAACAGGTGGATTGTTCGGAAAAGCTGGTATAAGATGCATAGCTTTCAAAGTTTTCTTTATAGGGCAAAGCCATCGGTTGATAGGTGATAAATTTGAATAACCCGCTGAAATAAGAAGTATCCGGTAAAACGGTCCGGACTCGCCAGAAAAATTGCTTGCCGGGTGAAACATTAAGCTGATAAGTGGATGAGGTAACAGTCCCGGTGAGTGAAAGGGAACTCCTCGATGTTCCGGTAAATACTTCATAGTAGCCCGTTGCAGGAATCTCGCCGGCGGACCAGGACAGGTTGGCAGTTTCACCCGGGATGGTGGTATTCCTTGCCGGCTGTGGATTTCCGGGAGCATTCACCTGCGGCAGATCTGTCAGCAAGGTGTCGATTGTAGTGTGTAAATAGGGAGCAAAATCTTGCGTCGACTCAGTTGACAGTGGATTTCCGGTAAGATCAAGATACTCCATACCATAGCAGTTCGTATGGTCGAAAAGCGGATACAAATCAGTTAGCTGGTTATACGACAGATCGATATGCTTCAACGAAGGATTGGCTGTAAGATCATTTATGAGATTTATCCGGTTGTTTGAACAATTCAGATATTCAAGAAACTGGAGGCTGCCGAGCCAGAAATCCTGAATACTGTTACCGGCAATGTTCAGCTCGGTTAGTGCAGGGGCATAATCCTTTAAATATTTGATAGTCCGGATATTGTTTCCATTGATTCTGAGCTTTTGGAGAACAGTCATTGGAACTGATATTGACAAACTGTCGATCTGGTTGTTTTCCAGATTGAGTTCTCTGATCTTTTTAAAATTCAGGCCAGTAATAAATCTGGTTATCAGATTGTTGCCGACATTCATATACTCGATTTCGGGTACGTATTCCATAAAGAAGAGGTCATTGACCTGATTATGGCTGATGTCAAGGTGATGTAGTTCAGGAAGTTTGTCATTCAACCGGAACCTCGTAAGCCGGTTACGAGAAACATCAAGGTATTTTAAACCGGTTAAACTTTGAGCAAAGGTCGCTGTTTGTATGCTGCATCCGCTGATAGTCAGGTCTGTTAAAGTGTTTAGGATACCGAATATCTGTGTATCAGTTACTTCTGTGTCCTGAACCTTTAGGTTGAGCAGTCCGGGGAGTTCACTCAGAAAGCTCAGGCTTCCTGCGGGACTGTTGGTCAGATCGAGGTGGATCAGCCGGACATTATGACCCAGAAGATCAGGGTTGGTAATCTGTATGTTTTTTAACTCAAGCCATTTTAACCTCTTAAGTAATGATATCGGGCCAATATCCAGGCTAACCGGTTCGTCAGCGTGAATTGAAAGTAACTGAATGTTATGGCAATGTTCTAACCCTGAAAGTGAACCAGGGTGCTGCCGGATCTCCAGCTTTTTGATTTTTAAAAGTTGGTTGATTGTCGGTGATTCATAAATTTGGGTCACATCTTCACGAAGCAGTTCTTCCTGGATTGCCTGTTTTAAAGCGTTGTCCGGTATATTAACCTGGTCACCCTCAACCGAAAACTGAATGGGTCCGATGCTGGTTGATTCTCCCTGAGGATAAACTGCTGATACCATCAGTTCATGATCACCCGGTGCAAGATAGAGGGTATTGAAAGTGGTACTGCTATTATCGTAATAAGTAGTGTCGTTAATATGGATTCTGTAGAATATTGGGTCAATCGTGGTCAAACGGTTTTTCTCCCATTTTAGAAGTCTCTGTCCGTTAATGGTATCCATCCAGAGATTGGCAGGCGGCAAATTGTTTGAATAAGGCCGCAGATTGAAAATAGCTTCACTTATATTTATTGTAAGGACTAGATTAAGAGGATAATAGCCATCGGCATAACCATACCAGCCCAGATTAAAATGAAACATTCCATCAGCATCAATACCGTCGCAAATAAAAGAATGCCCTGAGCCTGATACATATATCGGTTGATAATCTTCAATATTCCGGGTAAAATTCCGAATCCAGACATCCAAAACAGTTGTGCTTCGTATCATCCGGATCGCATCAAAATATTTCAGCTTTTTGAAACTGTCGTATACATTATAATTTGAGGTAGTTGAACCCGAGGGACCATAGTCCATTCGTGTAAGTACACCTAATCCGTACAATAATTGTGAGACTTCGGTATCAATGGTGATGGGCTGGTTTTCCATCGCATTCCAGTCATAGTTGCCAATGGTTGCTGTTAGTGTGCCATATTCATAATCTGTGGTTGAAGCCGTTACCTGGAAATCATTTGACTTTCCGTAATAGCGGAGAATCTGGCCCATTGCCACGGCGGCGCAGCCTGCATAAACATGATTATCGGGTCCATTGATATCTTCCGGACAGTAATAATTAAAATAACCTTCCTGGCTCCATCGAGTTCTGATCATGGGTCCCACAGGATTTGGACTGGTTTTTAGTTTATTGGAAATGATTTCCAGGTCAGTCATTCGGTCTAGTGTCTCAACGAATGCCTGGGCCGGACCAGGAATTTTATTGTCCCTGGTAAACCGGTTGCGGGTCGAATATCCCACAATCCTGCAGCTGTCGGTTTCTTTAACCAGAACAAATCCATCCGGTTTTCTTGTTTCAAAAATCCAGATATTACCTTTCCTTATGGGTTCATCGAAAAGAAATTTTGAGCTGCGATTTTCATCGCTCAGCTTCTTCGACAGGAACAATTCAGCAGCCCTGTGAGGACGCGACTGGCTATTTGCGGGGGAAAACCAGAAAATGGAAAGGCAAAGGACCATGAAAAACAGGGCTCTCAGCATGGTCGATGTTTTTAATTTGCATCACCAAGTTAACAATAATTCAACTTACTGCGATACTTTGCTGCTGACAGAAAAATTTTCCAGATCCCAGTTCTCTTTCGATATCCAGCCAAAGAGATAATGCCAGTTCTGCAATTTTGCGATACCCAGATGTGGAATAAACCATCTGGTATCGGTTTGGTAATCATTGAATGCAAATAGCCGTCGCTGCACCCGGTAGGCATCGTTATATTGCCTGTAATTAATTAGCAGGGTGTCTTTTGAAAGTACAAAAGTGGAATCCCTGACCATGAATGGATGCGTCCACCAAACATCTTTGGCCAGCGGGAAAAGCATGACTTCTACAGGGAAGCCCTCGAGATATCGGTAAAATAAAACTGAATCAGCAGTTGTTCTGACAAACAGCGTATCGTAGATGTTCGATTTACTGAATACCCACATGCGATAGGATTTTCCGTCTTTCTGAATCGAATCGCGAACAATGTCAACCCTCAGGGTAGTTTTCTCCATGCCAAGGCTGTCGTATCGGTTATAAACCCACCAGTTGCCAACCTGATTAGGAAAATATTCTTCAGACAGCTGACTGCAGTCATTCTCTTTAACGCACCCCGGCAGGACCAGGATCAAAATCAGAATTAATTTTAGCGAAACACAAACTTTTTTCTTTTCCATTTTTCTTCTCTTTCCTCCTTTACTTGAGCCTTGAGCCTTGAGCCTTGAGCCTTCAATTTATCTCATCATTCCTGCTTTTTAGTCGTAAAGCGAGCACGAAGGTTAACGCCATGAGGATGGAGATCAAGTACAATGCTTTTCGATATCCTGCTGCCGGGTTCAGTTCCTGGGCGGCGACCATGGTTATGGCGGCACTTCCGACGATTTGTCCGATGCTGACAAATATAGTTAGCACTCCCTGGGTTATCGCCCGCTCGTGTACGTCAACTTCGTTGAGCATGATGTACCTGAGCGCCGATCCTGCTAAGACAGACAAGCCCAAGCCGATGAGAACTCCCGAACCATAAAATATTATTTTGGAATCACCTGATAATCCAATCAGTAAAAGACCACCGGCTGATAAGGTGAGGCCAATCAGTATCACCAGCCTGGAGCCTGTTTTGTCGAGCAGCCGACCGAAAATGGGTGATCCGATGGCAGTGGCAAGAACAAAAGGCAAAAGCATGAAACTGGCGGTTGATGGGTTTACACCGAAGGAAAGTACGGCCAGATTCGGGATGAAAACAAAGGCTGATTGAAACAAACCCGTTATCATGGCAATGAATCCAACAATCCGGATTTGCCTGGATTTGAATAATCTGGGGTTGATGACCGGGTAGGTTATGTTTTTCTCCAGGAAGAAGAGGAGAACCAGAAATACCAATGAGCCGAAAAGGAATGGCCAGACTTTTAAATCAAAAATACCGCTGAATCCGGAAGACCGGTCGAAACTGTTAACGCCGAAAGTAAGCGACCCTAAAAATAGTCCCAGCAGGATAATGCCCTTCCAGTCGATCTGGTTTGCAGTTTCCACCCGATCCGAACTGAGTAATCTTGAACTAAAGTATATGAGAACTATGACAATAGGGATGTTGATCAGGAAAAGTACATGCCATTCAAAGAAATTCAGGAGTGTTCCTGCCAGTATCGGGCCAATAATAAAAGCGATACCCCAAACGGCACCGATCATACCTAGAACACGGCCCCGTTTTTCGGGAGGGAACTGATCCCCAACCACTGCAGAGGCTACCGGAAAAATTCCGCTGGCGCCGAAGCCCTGAATAGCCCGTCCCAATAATAGTATATCGAGAGAACCGGCTACTGACACCACGAGGGACCCGATTCCGAAAATAGCCAGAGTGATCATGTAAATGCTGCGACGTCCATATAAATCAGAAAGTTTGGCAAACAGGCTGATACCTACAAGGTTGAATAATACGTATATGCTGAAAATCCAGGAAAGTTCCTTTTGTGCAACTTTCAGGGCCTCACTAATGGAAGGTATGGCAGGTCCTACAATGGAAATATCAAGTGCCCCCATCAGCACACCAAAAAAAAGCAGCGCAAGAACCTTATTGTTTTTCATATCCTGAATTTGGGTTGAAGTTATACAAAACATACAGGATTGGGAATTGTTATATTTAAACAAAAATCAAATTTGATGGCTTTAACTGAATCAAACCCTTTCCCGATTGGCTCCATTGCCCCGGATTTCATTTTGCCTGACTCTGTTTCCGGTCAGACTCTCTCTCTGAAAGAATTGAAATCGGAAAAGGCTACCGTGATCATGTTCATCTGCAATCACTGTCCATATGTTAAGCACATAAATATTGGCCTGGTTGCTTTGGCCGCGCAGTATATTAAACTGGGTGTCTCATTTATTGCAATCAGCAGTAATGATGTGTCCAGGTATCCAGATGATTCACCTGCACAAATGAAGCTGACCGCTAAAGCGAATAATTATTCTTTTCCTTATCTGTACGATGAAAATCAGGAAGTTGCAAAAGCTTATGATGCTGCCTGCACGCCGGAATTTTATGTGTTTGATGGAAATCTTGCCCTGACTTACCATGGTCAGATGGATGATTCCCGACCATCATCCCATACACCGGTAACCGGAATCGATCTTGCTGGCGCCCTTGATCTCACCCTGGATGGAAAACCCGTGGAGGGGATTCAAAAACCGGGAATAGGTTGCGGAATTAAATGGAAATAGCCGGCTAATATGCTTTTATGCGTTCGGCCCAGATTTTCAGGCTGAAAGGAATTCGATTTCCCCAGATATCAGCACGCATACCTGGTTTCAGTCCGCCGGAAATGCAGCCAACATACACCGTAGATACATCGAGCTTGATCGTTTGCTTGTATCCTTCCGACCTAATCACCAACTCATTATCTGCCACTAACATGATCTCTCCCTGAAGGAGTGGAAGCACTCCGGGGTAATATTCGCTTTCAGAAGGTTTATAAAGTCTGTACAGGACAAATGATGAATTGGTGCAAACCACTTCAGCGGTTTCAGGAACCGGAAATTCGGCAAATTGTCCGGCTCCCTGCAGGCCAGGGAAGTTATTGCCTGCTAGCTGTCGCAGCAGATAAATGTTTGGATATTTATCCCAGTCAGCCGGTCTCAGACAATACTCCTTGCCGGTGCGGCACCGTAAAACCCATCCGGTCCACCATTCAAGACCGTGCCGGGCTATAACCAAATCGTTCGGGCCGATATTAATTCCGGTTTTTATTGTTTTTAAATCAGCAAATGAATCAGAACTGATAGCTGGGCTGCGTGAGCCTGTAAAACCCACGACCAGCGAAAAACCGGTAATAACAAAAAATACTGATGAGAGAATTATCCTATGAAATCTGACCTTAAGTGATTTGAAAACGAAAACAGAGGCAAACGCGATTGGAAGAAAGGCCATCAGGTAATACCTTAAAGCCCATTCCATACCGAGTAATGGGGAGGAGAGGAGAAGGCTCAGGGTGAAAAGGCTCAGGGCACAAGTAAAGTCTGAAGCAGTAAGGCTGGAACGGTTTAAAAGTAAAAGTACAGAGCCGAAAATTGATAATATATTGATCAGTAAGAAATTGTGAAACAGAAACCCGAAGTATGGCTGCTGACCGCTTCCCAGGATAAAAAGGTAAGGCGACTCGAAAAGTCGGAAAGGATTAAGGTAAAAGGATAAGACACGTTGCATCCGGTCGGGATCGCGCAGGAGGATGATCAGGCTCAGCAGCACTATTCCCGCCAGAATTGACAGAATGGCGAAAACCGTTTTGATCCGGATTTTTTTAGGGGAACGAATTAAATATATTACAGAGTAAATCAGGATAAACAGGAAGGCAACAGCGAAGCATCCAATATGGGTAAGTGCTGTTAAAATAAGGAATAATAAGCTGATCAGGAGGTATTTGCGACTATGATTGGAGGAGATTCTGGTTGCTGAATAGATAAAACAGGCCAGCCAGACCATGCCTGCCGCATTCTTTTGCATTTCGGAGGTAAGGATTAACAGAAAAGCCAGGTAAAGAACACTGAAACTCGAAATCAGAAAAATATATAACCTTGAGCCTGTCTGATCTTTAAGGTGATGGCGCGCAAACAAGAATACCGGAATGCAGGTAAGGGGAGGGAAGACGGAATCGAAGAGCCGGGATGCCAGCAGCACGGACTGATCAGTGTCCAGGTTGGAGAATAGCCTGATTAACAGACTGATTAAAGCTTGTATCCAGTAAACAAAAGGGGTGTCGGGATATCTTATTGAACCATAATCAAGTAAGTTGCGTACCAGCAGGGGATAGTAACCTCCATTAATGCCCGGAATCATTTCTGATGAAAAGTTCATGCGCGCACGCAAAATTCCTGTGAGCAAGACAAGGAGGAGGAGCAGCAGGAATTGCAGCCAGACTGATCCTGAATTTTTTATCCCTTTTTGCAGCAATTCTTTTTTTTTGTAATTTAGGGACAATAAATAAACCCACCAATGAAGACAAAAATAATGAAATCATTGCCCCTGTTATTGTTGCCTTTGCTTTTTTTAGGTTGCAGTAAATATAGTTCGGGGGGGTACGGAAGTGCAAGCAACTATACAGGTTACGGCAACGGTGCCCGTAAATTTGGTGTCACCGTGTGGACTAATTCTGAGACTAACGTAAATGTTTTCGTAAACGGAGTGCAGGTTGGTGTTTTAAGCCAGAAATACGATGCTGCTCCGGATTGTGGCGCCAAAGGTTGCGTGTATTATGATACTGAAGATGGTGGAATGAAAATTACTATCCGTGGTGAATCACCCGATGGAACCATAAAATGGGAAGAGGCGTCTCTTCGCCTGAATCGCGACTGCCGGAAGGTTCAGTTTGTCAAGACTGCTGATGGACCGCCTGAAATTCTGATGAATTAATTGGCAAAACAAGTCATTCTTAAGCAGGGCCGAGAGAGATCGGTCATCAGAAAGCATCCCTGGATTTTTACCGGTGCCATTCAAAAAGTTACGGGCTCACCCGAAAGGGGTGAGACAGTCGATTTATTGACTGCGGGCGGACAATTTCTGGGCAGGGGCGCCTGGTCGCCTCAATCACAGATGTCGGTAAGGATGTGGTCCTTTGCTGACGAGCTGATAGACGCTGAATTCTTCAGTAAAAAAATATTGGAAGCCTTATCGCTCAGGAAACCTCCCGTTATTTCTTCTGCTACTACGGGTGTCAGGCTGATCCACTCAGAATCAGATGGTTTACCTGGAGTAACCGTTGACCGTTACGGGGATTGGCTCGTTTGCCAATTTTCAACTGCGGGTGCAGCATACTGGAAGAAAACGATTGCGACAACGCTTCAGACCATCATCCCATGCAAAGGAATCTTTGAGAGATCCGACCTGTCTGTTTTGAAAAAAGAGGGGCTCGGGGAGTCTGTTGGAATGCTATGGGGAGAGGAACCTCCGGAAGTGGTTGAGATATTTGAAGATGGAAGGAAATATGGTGTAAATATCCGTGGAGGCCATAAAACAGGATTCTATCTTGATCAACGGGACAATCGGTCGCTGGTTGGCACCTGTTCAAAGGACCGCGAAGTGCTGGATTGTTTTAGCTATACCGGAGGCTTTGGTGTAGCCGCATTAACCGGAGGCGCCAGGAAGGTAACTATGCTCGATTCGTCAGGGCCGGCACTTGCACAGGCTGAACTCAATATCGGGTTAAACGGAATTCCGGCGGAAAACTATTCTCTTCTGGAAGCAGATGTTTTTCAGGCACTTAGAAAATTCAGGGTGGAGAACCAGCGTTTCGACCTGATCATACTGGATCCTCCAAAGTTTGTGGAATCCAGAAACCAGATTGATAAAGGTGCAAGGGCGTATAAGGATATCAACATGATCGCCATGCAGTTACTTAATCCCGGGGGGCTGCTTTTTACTTTCTCCTGCTCCGGACACATGGAAGATCTGCTTTTTCAGAAAATAGTTGCAGATGCCGCTCTTGATGCAGAAAGAGAAATGAAAATCCTCAGATGGTTGTCGCAGGCACCGGATCATCCGCTGATTACCGGCTTTCCGGAGGGGAAATATCTAAAAGGTCTGATGGCTATAGCAACTTAATGATGATCCGCAATGTTGCGAAATCATCATTAAGCCGGTAATGTAATAATGAGGATGATCTATAAATCTTCTTCGCCGATACCTAAATCATCATCGTCTTCATCATCGAAACCCAGATCGTCAACGTCTTCTAAATCGAAGTCTTCGTCGTCCAGATCCTCGAGTGAGATTTCATCGATTTCATCATCTTCTAAACCGTAATCGTCATCCTCCTCTTCATCTTCAAAGTCGGTGTCGAGATCATCTGTCTGATCATCAGCGTCGGTTGAGAAAATAGTTTCTTCGTCATCAAAGATTTTCATGGCCATTAGATTTTCTCCAAAAGTAGAAAAATGTGCGAATTACAAAACGGCAAAAAAAAAATGTTTTATGAGTAACCCTAATTAATTTATTTGTAACGGCATTGACTGTTGTCAGGTTCGATGTAGTATGATTTGAAATTCATGGCCTTAGGGTCCATGCAGCCCTTTAAATTCAGAAGTTCAACTTTTCTGAATTCAACCGGATGGCTCTCCCCCTGGAGTGAAATGTAACCCTCCTTTAACATCTTGCTGCCAAAATGAGCATACATTTCAGGGTAAGTAGCCTCACGTTCATCAAGTTGAGGGTTCGTATAGGAAAGGACAGTGTCACCGTTTATTATATGCGTAATCAAAGAATCCCCGAGAACAACAGCTTCAGCTTCAACCCATTGGTCTCCATTAAAGGTTTTTGATTTAGAATTTATACAATGAGGGGTAAATAGTGAATCCTTCATTACCACATTCGTACCCGGTGTGCATAAGTTTCCTGTTGGTCTATCCCCTTCGTCTGAACCGCCAAGCAGCTGATACTCTATTGAAGTTGGGAAGGATTGATCCTTTGTCATGCTTGCTGCCGATTGGCAGTGAAGCATAAGGCCTGAATTCCTGAATGCCCAGCCGGCGCCACCGGGAGTTTGTTTGCCTACAAACCGGTACTGAACACGGATCTTATAGAATGAAAACTTGTCCTTAAAGAAGATATGTCCGTATTGCCCGTCGAATTTTTGATACTGATCATAATTAGCAGTCAATTTCCCGTCAGTAACCCGGAAGGTGTTATTGTAATTCTCATTTAGAGCCGATCCTGCGATCTTAATATCCCAGCCCGAAAGATCCTTGCCATTGAATAGTTGTGTCCATTCTTCCTTGCCAGGATCATTTTTTACTGAGTTACAGGCAGTCATCACCAAAAAGCCAAAAACAAAACAGAGATTTTTCATGGTTAACTTTAATTGAGGATTAAGGACAGGGGTTGATAGGGTTGATAATTTAATTCAATTTTATTGCCTTTAACACTGATCTCCTTACCGGTGGCAATTCCCCTGAGGTTACACAGACTTGCGCTGGTAAAGTGAGTTCCTGCAGGAAGTGATACAGTAAGCTTGCCCGACTTACCTGCTTTTTCCCAGATTCTAAGAATGGTTCCTTTTCCATCCGGATTCGGGCCAAAAGCGGTTACCAACAACCCTTTTGCCGATAAGCCAATGCCAGTCTGAACTATTGGAAGCTTACCTCCCTTTCCGCCACCAACCGTTGCAATCATCGGATGCCGCTGTTCCAGGGCTGGTGTGATTAATGACGATTCACTGTCGAAGTTGTCTATGAACCACAGGTATACCTTTGCATTCCACGAACCCTCGATCCACTCTGTGAAATTTGTACTCCACTGATTGTTGTACAGATTGAAAAATACATTGCTTTTTGAGGGCACGAAATTTTTGCTGTACTTCCAAAGTCCCGGACGTTCCAGGCTTATCGCCGGTAAGTCAGGTGAATAAAGGCCTATTCCCTGATTGTTCCTGTCGAGGATGGCTAATCCCTCCTGAACAAAGCAATAATCAAAATTTGAGCCCTTTACGAAATCTGAAGCCGGGTCTGAAATTCCACCCGTGCGGCCCAACCGGAATTTTGGATTTTCAATATTCAGCGGAAAGCACAACCATCCGCCTTCGGGCCATGGGTCAGCCGGTTTACCATCGATAGCCCAGTTGACTTCCAGATAAGGCCTGTCGGCTACCAATCGGTAACGGATGCTGTAATCATGAGGCATTTTGTCGTTTCTGGCATACATAAGCAATACGGAGATAGATTTGCCTGCCTTTTCGATACTTATTTTTGGCAAGGAACCGGTTGCCGAACGATAAGGATCATCGCTCAGGTTAATCCTGCCCAGTTCTGCCGGAGCCCAGTCCCAGCCCCCCTTGATATAATCCTTGGCATATTTGTCAGTGTTCTCTTTTCCGAACCGTTCATAGAGATATTCTCCCATGCCATATCCGGTGCCGGTTTTTACGAATTCACGGCCCGTTTTTTTATTGATCAGAGAATTTAAATTCCCTGATTTTTTATCGATTGTCAACTTTATATACTCATTCTCCAGAATCAGGTCCTTATCTTCGGTGATTGTTATGTTTTCCTTTGGAGCCTCTGTAGTTGCTGGCATTGCCGCGACAAAAGTCTTATAGCCCAGAGAAGGAACATCTTCCGCCAGAAAAGTGATCACATTCCCTTCGTTTGAGATTGGGATAATCTTGCCGGTTTCAGTGTCCTTCAAAGCTTTTGCCGAAAACCATCCGGAATGCTGATTCAGGGTGATCCATCCGGTCCGTTTCCACGGCAGGGGATTGTATACAACCACACGCGTGCCTTCCACTCCCACCGCAGTAGCTAACTCTTCCATTTTCCTGGAATAAGTTCCCTGATCAAGGATCTCAGCCTCCAGAACATGCCTTCCTTTTTCTTTCCACGAAAGTTCGATTTTATCGTAGGTTCCGGCTGATCTCAACCTTTTAAACTCATCGCCATAACACCAATACCCGGAGGAGCCGTGCGACATGGCCAGTCCGAATGTGTGTTCATCAAACAACAGGCACTGCTCGTAAATATTTTTCAATTTGCCGGTAACATCATTGGGCGTTCCACCCCATTGCTCAAGCTCGGTGCTGAGGATCTCAAGTCCCACGGCATCGGCTTTTACCTTGCCAGCAGCCTTAACATCTTCAGGCATAGACATATACCCGTGAATCCAGGTGTCGGGCATATCGCCTTTAATAACCGGCAGCTCAGGCTTCTCTTTCATGATGGCATCATAAAAATCAGACATTCTGCCAATAGTCAGTTTTGCATTAGGAGCCAGTTTCCTTGCAGCATCCAGTGTTTTAACCACCTCGTCGATCGGAGGTGCTCCCACATTGTCATTGGTATGGATTATTGCGATCCACGTTTTATACGGCCAGTTATCGGCAGGGATGATATCGGTTCCGTAATAGGCTTCCCAGTAAAGGGTCATAAGCCTCGACTTATCGGGTCCTTCCCACCAAAAAAGTACTGGAATATCAGGCGAACTGGATGCTGAGTTACAACCGATCTGAAGAAAATCGACTCCGGCATTTTTCAGTAGCGTAGGCAGGAACCAGGAGTGGCTGGGAACGTCGGTAAGCTTGGCGTCACGAGGTAACTCCAGACCATGGTCGCGCGCTATTTTCGACGAAAACTGCATGCTTCGGGTCAGTGCCTCCGGAGTGCCAGCTTCAGTTTCGAAGGTGAATGGCAGTGCATGGACCACAAACCGCCCGTCGCGGATTGCATCATCAATTACTTTTTTGGATTCCCCGGAACGGTTTTCCAATATCTCTTTCATTGGCCAGCCGGGAATCGTCCAGCGAAACTGCTCATTGGCCGGCATACTTTTCGATTCATCCAGCGTCTTGAGCGTTTCATTGATCATCGAAGTGCTGTATTTCTGCACGATACGCTCAGCCAGATCGGTATATCCGATATCAAAATGAGTTTTAAAAACAAAGATGATCTGCTCAAGCTTAGGATTTGGTTTTCTTTCCTGAGCAAAACTGATTCCTGATATAATGCTGAATATCAGGATAAACGTAAATATTCTTTTCATTTTTTCAATTCCATTCGGGTTACTGTAATCTGATCCGGCATGCATTGTGGATCAGGATAATTCCAATCCAGGTACACATCGATGGGGTATTTTACATCAGTTAAATTGATATTGCTTCCTTCAGGTAAATTCTGAAACCGCAAAGTGTCATTTTCAATTTTGATAAACCAACCTCCGCAGCACATGCATTTCCGGTAATCGGCCCCAATGATGGTTCCGGAGTTCTGGTAACCGTGGTCCTTTCGGCAGCCGGTTAGCATGGCCAGAATTATTGTCAGGTAGACTAAGTGTTTCATTTTATCGGGTGTCGGGGATCAGGTATCGGGTATCGGGTGTCGGGTGTCGGGTATCAGGTGTCGGGTATCGGGTGTCCGACCCCCCAGACTGAAGTCTGGGGTTAACCAGAGAACACCATGAACCTTTATCCTTTATCATATCATTCTTATATCTTATACCTTACTTGCCCCTTGCGCCTTGAGCCTTATTACCTTACTTGAGCCTTGCGCCTTGAGCCTTATTACTTTACTTGATCCTTGCGCCTTGAGCCTTATTACTTTACTTGATCCTTGCGCCTTGAGCCTTATTACTTTACTTGAGCCTTGCGCCTTGTGCCTTAATTTTCTCCTTCCAAAGATAAGGCATGGAAACATTAATCGAAACAAATCTGGCATCCTCAAGAATCAAAGACAGTTTGGTGGGGAATAGTATGGTGCTGTGAACATTAATGATTTCAATTTCATTCAGCATGATTTCCTGATTTTCTGAATCATCACCAATAAACAGCAGCCTGTCCGATAGCAGTAAAATAATTCCCCGGCCATGAATCTGCCCGAAAAAGTAGAGGTTTGCCTTGAACTTTAACAGAGGCATTTCACTACCGGTATAAGGTTGTTTTCTTTCACGGTTTTCTGTAATCAGGTAGTCAAGCAAACCCCAGATCAGACCGAGACAAGCCCCGTAGACGCCCATAAGGATAGACTTGCCAGTACTGATCTCTCTTGTTCCGATGATCAGAAAAGAGAGACTTATAAATAGGAAGATGAATCCAACTTCAATGGCCTTGACAAAGTACCTGATCTTAACAGCCCAATCAAAAACCAGGATTCCTTCAAAAAACATGTTGAACATTCCACCGATGAGCATTCCGGCCACGATATTCAGCATTTCCTCGCTTTTCAGGCTGGTGTAGCGGCTGAGCAGGATGAGGACAACAACAACGATGAAATTAAATATTATTGATCTGGGTATCTGCTGTGGTTTGTCTAGCATTTTTCTATTATTAAATGGAGAGCGATAACGACTTGATTCTGTTTTTCCAGTAGTTTGGCATTGAGATGGAAAGCGCCATTGATTCAGCACCCTCAAGTATAAGGATCAGCTTATTCGGGAATCCAGCGGTTCTTGCTATTTCAATTTCCTTTATTTCCCTGAAAAATACAGTCTGAGTCTTGGAATCGGGTGACAGGAAAATTAACCGGTCCGACAATAGGATGGCTCTTCCTTTATCCGAAACAGTGCCACCCGAATAAATTACATGGGCGCTGCTGCTAACGAGTGGTTCCTGATTTCCTTGAAATGGAGTTCTCTTTTTTCGATACAGGTTCGTGAAAAATTGATATATCCCGATGAAGAGGCCGAAAAGAAAACCCACCAAAGTGTTAAGCATCAGAATTCTAAAAAGGTGCGCACCCACACCTGAATTTATCACTTCCGGGATGGCCCAAAGCATCATTCCAAGTGCAAAAGCAACTGCATTTAGCAGCAGACGGGCGTTGTAAATCCAATCTGAATGAACATAATTCTGATAGATGCCGATGAGAATCAGGCCAACTAAAGCTCCAAATATTGGATTTCTGTGATTTTCACCATGTGGAGGGGCGATCAGCGATAATCCATAAAAACCTCCCAGAATAAGTGCAATTGATATAATGATGCTGAATATCTGTTTTGACCTGTCCTTCATATATAACTGGTTTTGCTCAAATGTAGTAATTCCGGCACCCCTTTCAAATCACTATATTTTTAGTAATTTTTGGCCTGATTAACAATTCAAAATATCCAACATGACAACCAGGCGCGATCTGATGAAAACCATGGCTTTATCAGCCTTTGCACTGCCAATGCTATCCCAGACAGGTTGGGCGGCTCAGCTGAGTGGAATGAATGAACTCCGTAATGAGTTTGATATTCCGTCCATTCCATCCGCTGATGACCCTGAATTCTGGGCTAAGATCCGCGACCAGTTTATGTTACGGAAAGATGAAGTTTTCTTCAATACCGGCACTATGGGTGCCATGCCACGGGTGGTCGTTGCCCGGATGACCGAGCACCTGCATGTGGCAGCATCAAACCTTGCCGAGTGGGATTATGTTGCGGATGGTGATATGATGTCAGGCTATTTTCCGTATGAAGGCATCCGGACCAAGGCGGCAAAGCTCATGAATGTTAAGATGGATGAGCTCGCACTCACTGAAAACGTGACCATGGCAATGAGCTTCGTTTGCATGGGCCTGGATTTAGCCAAGGGTGATGAAGTGATCACAAGCGACCAGGAGCACCCCGGTGGATGCAGCTCATGGAAAGCACGACAGAAACGTGATGGAATTATTTATCGCGAAATCGCAATTCCAAAACCTGCACATTCGCCAAAGGAGGTGCTGGATATCGTGGTGAACTCCTTCACCAAAAAGACTAAAGTTCTTATGCTTTCGCATGTGATTTCAGGCAGCGGAGCTATTATGCCGGTGAAGGAAATCTGTGCTGAAGCTCGTTCCAGAGGAATTTTTACGGTGATCGATGGCGCTCAGGCACTGGGAAATATCCCGGTGGATATTCACGATATTGGCTGTGATGCTTATGTGGGTTGTTTTCATAAATGGGTGCTGGCTCCAAGTGGTAACGGTTTTCTTTATATCAGGAAAGACCGGGTACAGGAGATTTCTACAATCATTGCAAGCTCGCAATGGGACAATCATATCGATGAGGGGTTCCGTTTTACACAAAGAGGTACCGGTAGCCTTACCCTGTTGCACGGATTAGAAGCAGCACTGGATTTCACGAATGAGATCGGTCAGGACAGGATACTGGCCCGCGTAAAATTTCTGGGTAATTATCTCCGTGATGAGCTCCGGAAATTGCCGAAAGTGAAGATGTTCTCGCCATCCGATGAAAATATGTGCGGAGGGATCACGGTGTATAATGTTGATGGCTGGACTGGGGCAAAACTGCAGGATTTGATGTGGAACCGGGATAAACTCAGGCCACGTGCCTCAAGTGATATCCACGGTTTAAGGCATTCAACCCATATCTATAACAGTGTGGCGGAGATTGATCGTTGCCTCAGGATTATCAGGGAGATAGCGATATAAAACAAGAAGAGACGCAAACATGCGTCTCTTCCGAATTAGCTAATATTAAGGGTGCATATTGCGCCCTTTTTTTATTCCTGTTTTTTCTTGCCTGCGCGACTGATCAAAACGACTGGCACAATAATTAAAGCCAGCATAATGACAGCAACTATCAAAGTTCCTGAATCCATGGTTATAGTATAATTAAGTTAATCAATAAGTTATGTAAGATCGCTTTGGAAAGGAAGCTGCTTACGTAAACTCATGATGCGGGAATATTATAAAGGCTACTGAGGAGCAGCGCCATGAATCTTGAATAAATTCGGAATAAAACGATATTGGGGTAAATGAATCGGGGGAATCATCCGGCAGAATGGATTTCCATTTAAAAAACGGGTTTTGGATGACATGAATCGAAATAGATAGTTCACTTCTATTTGATTGGATGAAGAAATCGGACGAATGATCAGTCTGGTTGAAGTGGATTCCTTTTTCAATGCTAAAATCTTCCGGTGTATGAATGGAAGTGAAGAAGGGCGAAAGCAGCTGGCCTGAAATAAATACTGAGACCAGTAAAATCCAAATACTCAAACCAAATGATCTGATCCGGCTCATTTAAGTTCTCTGTTTATTTTCCAATACTTTGATTAATCGGGTTCCTGCAATTGCCAGTTCTTCATAAAAATCCTCGGCTACCAGAATTAAGGAGCCTTCTGGATTATATGACAGATGTTTGGCCGATCCTGCCTCATCTCTGGAACATAGGAAAATAGTTTTTTCAGAGTTGAACTGGTGAATGACAGGACATCTGAAATCAGTATAAAAGTTCGGTACTGAACCAGCTTTGACGAAATGATGATACTTGCCCGGGAAGAGCTTGGTTATGGCTGAATTAAAACGTTTCTCGCCTCGGGCAGTCGATTTTATGTGTTGCTTATCAAGACAGGCGCCCAGGAATTCAATGCCAACAGCAATCAGGATAAATTTACCAATTGTATTTCCCGGTAATTTCATCACACTGGAGTATTCCCCAATGATTACCTCCTTGATTTGATCAGCGAACTTGTTCGTTTTAAGGGGATTCATTTGTTTTTAATCGTAAATGGAAATTCCCTCTTTAAGAAATGTTGCCAACGGGATGGGCTTATGGGTTTGAGCCCATGCGCGGGAAGCAATATATTGATCCTTCATGTTATTGAAATCGAAAAGTGGATATTCGCCAGGAATGGCAGGAAGATAAATTAATGTTTTTTCAGAAAGCATCGGAGCTTCTTTCATCAGGGATTCCAATCCCGTGAAAAATGCACGCTGCGCCAGGTCCTCAATGGCCAGATTTAATTTATCGAGCAATTCCAGCCTGTTGATCCCCATGTTTGACAATTCGGCTCTCAGTCCTTCCTCAGTATCCAGTTTGCGGCTAACGATGATCATACGGGAGAGGTTGTGGCCGGAGAACTTCTCAAATTCAAGAACAGCCCGGTATGGAATATAATCAGAGGTAGTTCCGCCATCGATAAACTTGCCGTGTGGAAGTGTGGTGCTTTTACTGATTTCGACAGGCGGGAAAGCGATAGGGAAGGCGGTAGAGGCCATGAGGACTTCCACCAGGTCCAGCTCAGGGTCGCTTTCTGCATTTATTTTTCGATTGGACAGGCGGTAGGTCAGGTCGGCCCACGATTTTATGCTTAGACTTACTGTTGATAGTGAAGTAGGATAAGGGAGGTCCTTAAGTTTGTGATAGTGAAGCGTGTCATGCAGAACTGCAGTTAAAAGTTGTCGTAAAGGTTCGGTATTTACCGGTAGTGGTTTATTTGTGGTGTAAAAAATGCTCTGGTTTGTCAGCGAAAAAAGGAGATCCTTGTATCTTTTCCAGGTATATTTCCGATCGAGGATTGCATTCAGCATTACCGCATTCAGTGCACCGGAACTTACTCCGGAAATGAACGCGATATTATTCATCTCTCCGGAATAATAAAGCTGTTCGAGCAACGCAGCTTCCTGAGGAATTCTGGCAGCGGCACCGGTT
>CAIXHD010000396.1 GCA_903919065.1 uncultured Bacteroidota bacterium | reverse complement strand
GCACAAGCGTTCTTTCAGTCATTTCAGCAATAGCGTTCTTCCAGAATGCGTCCAACGTAGCATTCCTTTTCTGTCATCCCGGCGCAGGCGCAGCCTGAAGCCGGGACCTTTACGCTGCCGTACTGAACTAAGAAAAGGTACGTTCGCGCTGTCGTACTAATCATCACCCCGGTTAAAACCGGGGCCTATTGATAGCACTGCCTTAATTTATAACCGTCACCATCTTCACTGCCGTAGCGCCTTTGCAGTACATCTTTAAAATGTACTGGCCTTTTTGTTCTCCCCTGGTTTTCCAGATGACGTAGTTACGGCCCTGGTTGAAATCCTGTTGCTCGATCTGCCCAACCTCCTGACCGGTGATATCGAAAATCTTTATGATCGCTTTGCCATTTTCCGGCAGGTCGAACACAATGGTCGTTTCGTACGAGAACGGATTCGGATAGTTAGTCAGGTTGTAATTATCGATGGTGATCTTCACGGTGGATTCATTTCCGGTAAAGCTGAACCGCCTGGAATTGGAATATCCGTTTGCGATACCTGCAGTTACGATCCGGCCGGCATTGATATCCGCCAGGGTAACCTCATGTTCCGCACTCACGGAATCCGATTCGCCCGGAGCCAGCGACGGCAGAACCCGCTTGAATTCCAGCAGACCTTTGACATCGGTTACCTTAACGTTTTTCATCGTTACGTTACCGGTGTTTTTAACCACCACGGTGTATTTAATAATGTCCCCTTCATTTTTGTAGGAGGATACCGAGGTTCCTGTGGAGGCCGACATCTCTTGCTGCTGAATGGCGTTAATTACCAGCTGATCACCAGTTTTGATGATTGGCTTGCCATTTCCGTCGGCTGCTTTCGCCTTGCTGATATTTACAACCTCTCCTGCATCCAGATCGTCCTGGGTGATCGTGTGCGAGGCAGTGGTGACCAACGAATTCCCCGGCAATAGTGAAGCGGCCGTATTGTTTGCTTCTATTGCCACGCCCGGATCGGTGACCTCAAGGTTGTACAGCGAGATGTTACCCGTGTTTTTAACCTCGATCTGATATTTGATCACTTCGCCCACCCTGGAGAACTGTTGAGTGGAGGCTTTTGAGGTAACCCCAAGCTCGGTTCGCTGGATACCGTTAACAATAACCTGATTGGTCAGCTTCCCGATGGTGTTGCCCGCCAGATCGAAACCTTCCGCTTTTGCCACGGTAATCACCTTGCCTGCATCCATATCTTCCTGTGTAACCAGGTGTGTGGCTGTAACCGGGAACGATTCTCCCGGCATCAGGATAACATTTGGACGAACACTGATAATCAAGGCATTCGGATCGGTTACTGCAGTAGAAATGATGCTTACATTACCGGTATTTTTTACCGTGATTGTGTAATGAATGATTTCGCCGACAGCAGTAAAAGTTGTTTCCTCAGCAATGGAAGTCGCTGTGAGTTCCGGACTCTGAATAGCGGTAACCAGGGTCTGGTTGCTTGAGGCATTCACCGGCTGGCTGCGCGGATCCATACCGGTAACTTCCAGTGATCTCGCTACTTTTCCCACATCCAAATCCACTGTTTTAACCTCATATACTCCTCTCCATTCTGCTTTTTCTCCCGGTTTAAGGCCGTCGGCAGGTGTTCCACTGATCGTTAGCGCACCTTCTGATACCATTGTGATATTGGAGAGTGTAAGATTCCCCGTATTTATTACCTCGATAAGGTAGTGGACCGAATCACCGGCAGCACGGAAGGATGACTCCACCGGATAAATGGTAGCGCTTAGTTTCGGCTCGGCTATCGCATAAATTGTTATCGGGTTAGCCGAGTATTCTAATGGGGTTCCATTCGGATATTGTCCGGAAACCGATGCTGCATTAGTGATCTCTCCGGCATCCAGATCCGCCTGAGTTACCGGACGAATTGCCTCAACAGTTTTGGCTCCATTGGCTGGAACGCTGATTGTCGGGCTGGAAATCTGTGCACCCGGCACGGACAGGAGAATATTCTCAACTCCGGCATTTCCATTATTCCTTATGATGATGGAATAGTGGATGACCTCTCCAGCAGTACGGAACGAGGATTCCTGAGATACTGTGCTCACCGAAATACCCGGTACCAGATTTGATATCAGTACCAGTTCATTCGAAGTTGCATCGATCTGACTGCCATCGGGTTTATGTCCTTTTAACGTTGCCTGGCTAACTAATCTGCCGGCCGATACGTCGGCTGTCGTCACAGGTTGCTCTGCCATAACCATTGCAGTATTTCCTGGGAGCAGGTCCATAATCGATGTGCCTTTAACAAATGTTGCACCAGGAACGGTTATATCGATTTTGGTAAGCGTGATGTTACCGGTATTCCGGATGCCCACCGTATAATGGATGACTTCGCCCTCGGTTCGGAAAGTATATTCCGCAGCTGTCAAAGTTGAAGTTATTTCAGCATTCTGAATCCCCTTCACGATCAGCGGATTGCTGCTTATCCTGATGGGCTGGCTGTTTGCATCGAGGCCTGAGATATGGGCAGTTTTTTCAACAACACCCACATTCAGATCCAGCTGAGTTACGGTATGCACGGTACGGATAATAATGCTCTCTCCGGCATTCAGTGCTGCAATCTGGTTGCTTTCAGAAGAATGGGTATCAGGATCGGTGAGAAGGAGGCCGGTAATTTTAACGTTACCGGTGTTGCGGATCTCATTGGAATAATGAATCAGGTCGCCAACATTCCGGTAGGAGGTTTCTTCGGCCGTTTTGGTCAAAGAAAGCACTGGGCGCTGCTCTGCGAAAACGGTTGACTCATTACTTTTTGCCTGATCAACATATCCATAGAAATCCTGACCCCGGGCTATGGCAGTATTCACCACCTTGCCTGAATCCAGATCTTGCTGGGTAACCACATGATAGGCTTTCACAATCGCCGACTTATCAGAATCAATTCTCCAGATAGGCGTTGGAGTGGTAATAACCGCATTTGCATCAAACACTGATATACCGGACATATACGTGCTCCGATAGTTTTTCAGCGTCATTTCATAATGGATAGTATCGCCGATCTGCTTGAATGAATTCTCTTTGGCCATTTTGGTAATGGTAAGCTGGTCGGGCTGATTGGAGAACAAGGTTACCGTGTTGCTCTCGTCGCTCACCGGTTTGTTACCGGGATCATACCCCTTAGCATAAGCGATATTGACCAGCTTGCCTGCATCAATATCTTCCTGAGTCACCATGTGTTCTGCACGAACGGATACGGTAGCTCGCGGAGCCAGGCTTGCTATCGTATTGGTTCCGGTGATGTTTGCATTCGGATCCGATACCGTGATATTTTTCAGCGTAACGTTACCGCAGTTAAATACCTCAATTGTATAATGAATCGTTTCTCCGACTGATTTAAACCGGCTTTCGGCTGCATATTTCGATGCGGTGATCTGTGGGCGCTGTAAACCTTTGGTTGTTACCATATTACTGCGATCTCTCACCGTCTGGGCACTGACATTCCTGCCATTTGCAGTAACAGCATTCAGGATTTCACCAGTATC
>CAIXHD010000395.1 GCA_903919065.1 uncultured Bacteroidota bacterium | reverse complement strand
TTCATGGTATGGCAACGACACTATTGCGGCAATTACCTGGAAAGCCATGGCTCCCACTCCGGAAGGAGGCACTGCGGTTACTGTTGTCTGTGAGCTTCATCCGGATGGTCGTATCTGTTTTATCTATGACAAGCCTGAAGTATTGTTTCCTCTTGGTGCCATGCAGGATGTTGGAGTTTCCTATGGGGATAACCGGGAATTCAGGCGTATATCCGAATTCAATCCTGATCAGGCGGATGGCGCCAACTGCTTGACGATCAATCCCTATTTGTTGCCGGGTGAAATTAAATTTGATGAAACCGGATGGTTGTTCTGCCAACCAGATAAACCAAATACCCTTTATGAAATCAAAGTCAGGGTAGTCGATAAAAATAACCGGAAAGCATATACCACCATTCAGATATCGACCCAGGACCTGACCTCTGCAAAGTTACTATCTGAAAATTTTCCGAATCCATTTCAAAAAGAGACTCGTTTTCGAATAATAGTTCCCGAAAAATCTTCAGTACTTGCAGAAATTTATGATCTTAGAGGTAGGAAAGTGGCTGTTTTGTGTGATGGGGAATTTATTCCGGCGGAATATGAAATCACCTGGAATGGAACTGGCAGCAGTGGGGGACAAGTGAGTGCAGGTATATATGTATGCCTGCTCCGTGTTGGCGATCGAAAGGAATCGATTAAATTGATAAAAATGAACTAACCTAAAAATACCCGCCATGAACTATCAGATTATAAAACCCGAACGGTTCGGAAGAGTTGAGTTACTCACCATTTCGCGACCTGCATCACTAAATGCACTTAATTCAGCTTTTTTTGCAGAATTAGTTGATTATTTGGATTATGTCGTTACCGATGAACCATTCGATGTTCTGGTGATTACCGGTGAGGGTAAGGCTTTTGCTGCCGGGGCGGATATAGCTGAAATGGCGGGGCTGGATCATGAAGGTGCCCGAAGGTTCTCGGAGCGCGGACAGCAGACTTTTCTTATGCTTGAAGATCTTCCGATACCTGTGATTGCCGCAGTTAATGGTTATGCTTTGGGTGGTGGTTGCGAATTGAGCATGGCTTGCGATATCAGGCTGGCTTCCTCTAATGCACTGTTTGGGCAGCCGGAAGTGAATCTTGGTCTGGTTCCGGGTTATGCCGGCACTCAAAGGTTATCCAGATTAATCGGATTAGGTGGTTCGCTCAAATGGATACTCTCCGGGTTGAATATGGATGCAAATGAAGCATACAGGATTGGTTTGGTTCAGGGTATTTCGGAGCCTGAAAAACTGATAGAGGATGCACTGGCACTCGCCAGGCGTATAGCTACGCGAGGGCCAAAAGCAGTTCGTGCGGCTAAATTTCTTCTTCGAAAGGGATTCGATATGAGTTTTCAGAAAGCCCTTGATATGGAAAAAGAACACTTTGCCGAGCTGTTTAATGATGAAGGAATTGAAGGCATGAAGGCATTTCTGGAAAAAAGAAAACCTTCCTGGGAACTTTAATCCGGGTAATATTCCTCTGCAGCAATTTCTCCCTGGAGAATATAATATCCATTTAAAGCGAGAGCCTCAACATCATCCTCATGGGGGTATGTGTGCACCGGAGCTAAATTCCTTATCCGTATCTGTAGCTCTTCCATAAAAACAGTACTGTTAACCAATCCGCCTGTAAGAAGAATAGCGTCTGCTTCACCGCAAAGCACTGCAAACATGGCTCCAATCGTTTTAGCAACCTGGTAAGCCATCGCTTTTAAATAGAAAGCAGCTTTAACATCACCGCTGGAGGCCATGTGGTCGGCTGAATAACCGTCGTGAACACCCAGGTAGGAGAATAAACCCCCGTCGACAGTGATCATCGAATATAATTCGTCATGCGTGTATTTTCCGCTGAAGCATAGATTGATCAGGTCGCCGATGGGCACGGAACCTGTGCGGGAAGGTGAAAATGGCCCATCCCCGTCAAGTCCCTGGTTGGCGTCGACGACAAATCCCTTTCGGTGTGCACCTACCGTGATACCGTTACCCATATGGGCTACTATCAGGTTCAGCTCTTCGTATTTTTTCTGAACGGTTTTTGCATATTTTCTTGCCACAGCTTTCTGTTCAAGAGCATGAAATACCGAGCGGCGAACAAACTCAGGATGGCCGGAAACTTTTGCGATTTCCTCAAATTCATCCACTACTACCGGATCAGCTACATAAGCAGCTGAGCCTGCGATCTGGGAAGAGATCTGATGGGCAATCAAACCACCGAGATTAACTACATCCTCCCCGGAAACACCAGCTTTCAAATCCCGGAACATGGTGTCATTTACCCGGTAAACACCGGCATGCACCGGTCGAACCAAACCGCCGCGACTGATCACTACCCTGATATCCTCAATCGGAAGCTCGTTGGTCGATAATTCTTTCATAATCTGCTCGGTCCGATAGTCGGTCTCCTCGGCATATTTACTGAATTTCTTGCGATCAGCCTCGGGATGCACAACTTTCTTGAGGAACACCAGTTGCTGGTTACGGAATAATCCAATGTTGGTAAAAGGAACCCTTGGATTAATGGCTAAAATCAAATTGCCCGGGAAAGCGTTATATGCATCCATAGTTTGTACTTATTGAAAGGTGAAAATATAAAAAAAACGAACGGGTACAGTTAAATTCATTAATATTGAAACCATGAAAAAGATAGAGTTCATTCGGTTAGCAGCAGTTGCACTGGGCCTGCTGTACGTGATCCCTGCACAATCGCAACAACCTGAAGAAGCCCCTGTAATTAGGAGCATCTTTAACGAAGCCCTCACAAGCTACGAAGCCTATCACAACCTTGAACAGTTGTGCAAACGGACGGCTGGTAGAATTTGTGGCAGGCCTGAAGCTGCTGCAGCTGTGGAATTGACGCGACAGATAATGCTTGGGATGAAACTCGATTCCGTGTGGCTTCAGCCCATCATGGTTAAGAGCTGGGATCGCGGTGAAAAGGAAGTGGCACGCATAGTATCCGAAAAATTCGGTACAATCTCTGTACCCTCCTGTGCCTTAGGTTGGGCGATTGGTACCGGTGATCCGGGCTTGTCCGCCAGGGTTATTGAAATAAAGAGCCTGCAAGAGCTTAAGGCAAAGCCGAAAAGCGAAATCGCAGGTAAGATCGTTTTCTTTAACCAACCAATGAAACAGACAAATCTTGGGACATTTTCTTCCTATGGCGAAGCTGTCTGGCAAAGAACTACAGGACCTGCCGAAGCGGGTAAAATGGGCGCTATTGGTTGTGTAATCAGGTCTATGAGCATCGAAATCGATGATTTTCCACATACGGGGATTACCCATTATGATGAAGCAGTAAAGCCAATACCAGCAATTGCTATTTCAACCCGTGCGGCCGAAATGCTTTCTCAATATCTGGCTACAGATAAAGATCTTAATTTCTTTTTCCGAACAACATGTCTGGAAGGACCTGATGTTCCATCGTTTAATGTTGTTGGCGAACTCCGGGGGTCGGAAGCGCCTGATGAAATTATCACTCTTGGTGGTCATCTGGATGCGTGGGATATAGCTCAGGGTGCTCACGACGATGGTGGAGGCTGTATCCAGTCGATCGAAGTGCTCCGGTTGTTTCAGAAGGCGGGAATTAAACCGAAGCATACCATCAGGGCGGTGATGTTTATGGACGAGGAGGTTGCTCAGCGGGGTGGTCAGAAATATGCCAGCGAAGCGTCAGCAAAGGGTGAAAAGCATATTGCAGCCCTTGAATCTGATCGTGGAGTATTTCAGCCAAAAGCTATGGCTATTACCGGTAATGCTGAGCAGATGAAAATATATGCAACCTGGCAGCCGCTCTTTGAGCCTTACGACATCAAACTGATATCAGGCGGAGGTGGTGCTGATGTTGGCCCGTTGAAGAAATTTTATCCGGATATCATTTTTATGGGAATAATACCGGAAGATCAGCGTTATTTTAAGTTGCATCATGCGACCTCCGACACTTTTGATCAGGTTGATCGCAGGGAAATGCAAATGGGTGCTGCCGGAATGGCTGCGTTAATTTATCTTTACGACAAATTTGGTCTTGACAGACCAAATTAAGGCACAAGGCACAAGGCTCAAGGCTCAGGTAAAGTTAAAAGATTAGATAAAATGAAGAGAATAGCAAGTTTGATATCTCTAATTGCCCTAGGGATAGTTGGTTACGGACAGCAGGTTAATAATCCGAGTATTTCAATAAAGCCAATTGCTTCGCTTTCGATAACCAAGGTTGTTACCACTGATTCTACCACAAGCGTATCGATTAAGATTGTTAATTCGAAGCAACTTCCACCTTTTACGCTCAGAACGCGTGATCTTTATATCAGACCTGTCAGCGACCCCAAAAACCTGAAACTGATTCGTTCAGTTAATGCACCTTTTGCCCCGGCAACCCATGTGTTCACCACACTGAATGAGGTTTTTGAATTTACCCTGGTTTTTCAGGCATTGCCAAAGGGAACAAAGTATTTCGACCTGATGGAAAACATGCCGAAGAGGGAGTTTTATATTCAGGGAATAGTGCTGGACGCAAAACTCAATGAAATAATTGCGAGAGGGTTTGATTGTTTTGCAAGGGCGGACGGTAATGGCGCTTTAAAGGCATTTATTGAAATGGCTAATACTGATCTCTATTTTGAGTATGGCCTGGCCTATTTTAATATTATTTATCTTCTTACTGCCGGCAACAGGATTGATGAAGCTCAGGTTTGGTATGATAAATGGAAAGACAGGTTTTTCTACGACAAGGCGCTTTTAGAGAAGGAAATGACCCGTTTGGGAATTAAACAAAAATTGAAATAGGATGGCTAGGCTGTTAGCCCTTATCCTCCTCACCTTTCTCATTGGTTGGGGAAGTAAAGTAAAAGTTGTGGAATCGACTTCCCGGGAATGGATGGGTGGATTGCAGGAATCAGGATATGGTATTGATTATGAGGTGAATTTCATAACTAAGAACGGTTCCGACGAATTGCAGATGGAAGCGCTCTGGGTTGGCGACCTCCATATGAAAGTTCGCGTTAGTGCCTTTACCAAAGGGGTCCCGGTTAAATTAAAAGCCGGAGTAACGTTTAAGCCCGGCGCCGATTTTAAAATGATGGTGGTTGGCGGTGACAGCTTAAAGAAGCCTTATAATTTTAAGGGAGAAGGATTGTTGATGTACCGATATAAAGGGAAGATCTTTTATACGGAAATTTCTGAATTTAAGAAACTTGAAAAAATAATATATCCTTGATAATGATGATTGACAAGAAATTGATTCTACTGATACTCGATGGTTGGGGTTGCGGCACCAGGCCGGCTGCAGATGCAATCCGCCATGCTAATACTCCATATATTGATTCGCTGCTCAAGAAATATCCGCATTCAAAATTACAAACCTCAGGTGAGGATGTAGGTTTGCCAGAAGGCCAGATGGGCAACTCCGAGGTGGGCCACCTGAATATTGGAGCAGGAAGGGTGATGTATCAGGATCTCGTAAAGATCAACCGTGCTGTAGCCACCGGAACCCTGAAGCAAAATCCTCAGCTTCGCGAAGCTTTTGGTTATGCTAAAGAATCAGGTAAAAAAGTCCACCTTATCGGTCTGGTCTCTGATGGCGGCGTGCACTCGCTTGACCTTCATCTGTATGCATTATGCGACATGACCAGGGAGTTCGGTCTTGATCAGGTATATATTCATGCGATAACTGACGGCAGGGATACTGATCCGTTCAGCGGTAAAGGATTTGTGACTCAGCTTGAGGATCATCTGGCAAAATCCAACGGAGTGATTGCCTCGGTTATTGGCCGTTATTATTCCATGGATCGCGATAAACGCTGGGAGCGGGTAAAACTGGGATACGACCTTTATGTTAATGGTATCGGAACACCCGTAACGAGTATTACAGATGCAATGCAGGCAAGTTACGATGAAGGCATTACTGATGAATTTATAAAGCCCGCCTATAAAACCAATGAAGCAGGGAAGCCGCTGGCCACCATAGAAGAAGGTGATGTGGTGCTCTGTTTTAATTTCCGGACCGACCGACTTCGCGAACTTACTGTTGTTCTTACTCAAAAGGAAATGCCGGATTTCGGAATGCACACCATTCCGCTTAAGTATTACACCATGACTCGTTACGATGATTCTTTCCAGGACGTGCATGTAGTGTATGACAAGGATAATTTAAAAGAGACCTTAGGTGAGTTGATGGCAGATGCGGGTAAAAAGCAGATCCGCATTGCTGAGACTGAGAAATATGCCCACGTAACATTCTTCTTTTCAGGAGGACGTGAAGAACCTTTTGAAGGAGAAACACGGATTATGATTCCATCTCCAAAGGTGGCAACCTATGATTTACAGCCGGAAATGAGTGCTTACCTGGTAAGAGATGCTATTGTTAAACAACTTAAAACAGGTGATCCAGACTTTGTCGTGCTTAATTTTGCCAATGGCGATATGGTTGGTCATACCGGCGTGTGGGATGCTATCATACAGGCCGTTGAAGCCGTTGATGACTGTGTTCAGGATGTCGTGGAAGCTGCCAGGGCTAATGGATATACTGCAATTATTATTGCCGATCACGGGAATGCCGACAATGCCATTAACGCTGACGGGTCGCCAAATACTGCCCACTCGCTAAACCCGGTTCCATGTATTGTGGTAAGCGAAGATTATAAGGAAGTTAAGGATGGAATTCTTGCAGATGTTGCTCCCACTATTCTGAAAATCATGGGAATGAAGCAGCCTGAAACCATGACTGGAAATTCTTTGGTCTGATGATAGAAATTGGCAATGCACTGGTGAGTTTTGATGTGCTTCAGAAAAAATTCTGCTGCGATCTGCAAATATGCAAAGGTGCATGCTGTGTTCATGGTGATGCCGGAGCTCCTTTGACCATAGAAGAAGCAGGCGATCTTGAAGATTATCTTGATGAGCTCAGTCCTTATATCACCGGTGAGGGATTGCTGTCAATAATTGAGCTGGGAGCATTTGTCAGAGATACCGACGGGGAAATTGTTACTCCGCTTATCAATAATAAAGAATGCGCCTTTACAGTTTTTGAAAACGGAATTGCATTCTGTGCAATCGAGAAGGCCCATAATGATCAGGTTGTGCCTTTTAATAAGCCGGTATCGTGTCATCTTTACCCGATCAGGATAAAGGCTCTCGATGATTATGATGCTGTAAATTATGATATCTGGGATATTTGCAATTGTGCACGTGACAAGGGTGGCAAAGAAAATATCCCGGTTTATGTGTTTGTTAAAGAAGCCCTTATTCGAAAGTATGGACAGGAATGGTTCGAACAGCTGGATTATGCCGCTAAAAATCTGGATTTTGAAAAATATGAATAGAAAATTTTGGATCCTGCTGCCTTTGTTTTTCCTAATTGGTTTTTCGGGTTTCGGACAGGACAAGAAGAATAAAGCCGATTCTGAAGCTGCCGATTCCGCAATTGTCCTGGGAAAGGGACGGTTGGTTCTTAAGGATCGTATTTATCGCCAGAATGCTTCCTATATTACATTCGGCTATGGCGCTGGTCATAGTTTTCAAAACGGTGGGCTGGACCAGAATATGGCGATTTCCTACCAACATTTCATCAAGAAACTGGGACTTCAGATTGGTTATCATTCATCGTCCGACAATCGAACCTGGTGGAATTCCGACCAGAAGCTGAATGACCTGTTCCTTGGAGCTGGAAAGCGCTGGGAAGGTAATCGTTTTAATTTTGCAGTTTTTGGCGGACCTACCTGGGCCTATGGCCGATATACCTGGTGGGATGAAGTGAATCAAAAATCCTGGGTGCATTTTTTTTCCACACCAGGGCTCCGGACCGAAGTTCTGTTTACCTATAAAGTTGCCTACGACATAGGAATCGGCCTGTCGGCATATGGCAGCCTGAATAAGGAATATTCGGTTGCCGGTGCCGAAATTCATTTGTTTTTCTCCACCGCCTTTGTCCGCAATTATAATTAACCTTTTAACCAAATAATCTCCTCACCTATTCAACTCCTCACCTATCATGGATACCATAAACGAATACATAGCAAAACACCAGGACCGGTTCCTCGATGAACTCTTTGGCCTGATACGCATTCCTTCCATCAGTTCAATCGCATCACATAAGCCTGATATGTACCGGGCAGCTGAATATCTTAAGCGTATGCTGCTTGAGGCTGGTGCTGACAGCTCAACGGTCTATGAGACTGCCGGAAATCCTGTTACTTATGCTGAGAAAATTTTGAATCCAGCATGGCCGACCGTTCTTGTATATGCGCATATGGATGTTATGCCTGTTGATCCGATCGACCTTTGGAATACTGATCCTTTTGATCCTGTCATTGCAGATGGCAAAATCTTTGCCCGTGGGGCTGACGATGACAAGGGTCAGTCGTTCATGCATGTTAAAGCTTTTGAATACCTGGTTAAATCGGGGCAACTCAAATGCAATGTGAAGTTTTTAATCGAGGGTGAAGAGGAAGTTGGGTCACCGAACCTAGGCGATTTTTGCAAGAAGCATCAGGACATGCTAAAGACTGATATCATTCTGGTCTCAGATACCTCCATGATTGCTCAGGACATTCCTTCGATCACCACCGGACTCAGGGGATTGACCTATCTTCAGATTGAGGTTACCGGTCCGAACAAGGATCTACACTCCGGATTATTTGGCGGTGCCGTGGGAAATCCGGTGATTATGCTTTCTAAAATGCTCGCTTCAGTTCACGATGAGAATAACAGGATCACCATTCCGGGATTTTATGATGATGTGTTGGAACTTACTGTCGAAGAGAAAGGGTTGCTTGCACAGGCTCCATTCGATGTTGAGAAATATAAATCGATGCTTGGAATTGGGGAAGTATGGGGCGAAAAAGGATTCAGGGTACCTGAGCTCACCGGTACACGACCAACATTTGATGTTTGTGGAATCTGGGCTGGTTATACCGGCGAAGGTACGAAAACAGTATTGCCTGCTAAGGCTTATGCAAAAGTAAGTTCCCGTATCGTTCCAAATCAGGACCACCATCAGGTCGCGGAAATGATTAAGAAATATTTTGAATCAATTGCACCGCCTCAGGTAACGGTAAATGTGGAAATCCTTCATGGCGGTCCCGCCTATATCTGTCCGATTACTTTGCCGGCTTACAAGGCGGCTGAAAAAGCATTTACGGAAACATTTGGCAAACGTCCGGTTCCTTTCCGCAGCGGAGGCAGCATTCCGATCATTTCAACCTTCGAAAAGGTGTTAAATGCAAAATCTATATTGATGGGGTTCGGCCTTGAATCTGACAGTATTCATTCCCCAAATGAGAGCTATCCGGTTTGGAACTTCCTGAAAGGGATCGAAACCATCACTAAGTTCTATGGATATTATACAGAGTAGTTGGTAGACTTCAGTCGGCAGTCTTCAGTCCACAGTCGGCAGTCCACAGTCTTCAGTCTGCGGTCTTCAGTAGGCAGTTGGCAGCTCAGGGAAAATTCAATAATTTTGCTTTAGGGTGTTCAGATTTCAACTTATTTGTTTAAAAGTTGATAAATATTTTCGAACACCCCCTAATTTTTAGGGGGTGTATCGGAATTTTATCTAATTTTGTGTCGGAATTGATGTTGGGGTTTCCTGGTACCCGATACCTGATACCCGATACCCGATACCTGATACCCGACACCTGATACCTGTTTTTAGCAATTGTTCCATCTTTAATTTGCGAATTATGTCAAACATCCGTGTTGAAGCTGTAAAGGAGCTATTCTCAAGAAAACCTTTAGAGGTTGTTGCTCCGGGTGAAAAAGTATCCGATTATTACGGAATACACACCTTTGGTCTGGAGACCATGAAGAAGTACCTGCCCACCGAGGCGTATGAAAATGTTAAGAAAGCTGTCGACACCTGGGGTTACATCGACCGCCGCTCGGCCGATTCAGTTGCTGCAGCTATGAAAGCCTGGGCAATGAGCTTTGGTGTAACACACTATACGCATTGGTTTCAACCATTAAATGGCTCGACCGCTGAAAAGCACGATGCATTTTTTGAGCCGACCAAAGATGGAAAGATGTTTGAGCATTTTGGAGGTAAGGAGCTGATCCAGCAGGAGCCGGATGCTTCATCGCTTCCAAGCGGTGGTATCAGGAATACTTTTGAGGCCCGTGGATATTCAGCATGGGATCCGTCCTCGCCGGCATTTATTGTCGACAAAACACTTTGCATACCAACCGTATTTGTTTCGTATACCGGGGAGGCACTGGATTTCAAGACGCCGCTGCTTAAATCATTGTATGCGCTTGATAAGGCAGCTGTTGATGTTTGCCAGTTTTTTGATAAAGATGTTAATAAAGTAATAGCTACCCTCGGATGGGAGCAGGAATATTTTCTGGTTGATGAAGCTCTCTTCTATGCCCGTCCGGATTTGCTGCTCACCGATCGTACCCTGATGGGGCATGCTTCGGCACGTGACCAGCAGCTGGCCGACCACTATTTCGGATCAATTCCGGAAAGGGTTACCGCTTTTATGAGAGAATTCGAGTTTGATTGTTTTAAATTAGGCATACCGGTTAGAACCCGTCATAATGAGGTTGCTCCGAACCAGTTTGAATGCGCTCCGGTTTTTGAGGAGGCCAACCTGGCTGTAGATCACAACCAGCTTTTGATGGATATCATGAAGAAAGTTGCCCGTAAGCATAATTTCCGCGCACTTCTTCATGAGAAACCCTATAAAGGGATCAACGGATCAGGCAAGCACAACAACTGGTCGATGCTTACCAACACCGGCGTTAACCTGCTCGCTCCCGGAGTAAATCCAAAATCGAATCTGCAATTCCTTACTTTCATCATCAATACCGTTAAGGCGGTACATGATTATTCTGATCTTTTAAGAGCCAGTGTAATGTCGGCCGGTAACGAGCATCGTTTGGGTGCTCACGAAGCGCCACCTGCTATTATATCCGTATTCATCGGGGAACATCTCACCCGGATATTGCAGGAAATAGAAGATAAGGTGCCAGCTGCTGACATGACCCCGGATCAAAAGACCGAATTGAAGCTGGATATCGGAAAGATTCCACAGATCCTTCTGGACAATACCGACCGTAACCGTACCAGCCCGTTTGCTTTTACGGGTAACCGTTTTGAATTCAGGGCTGTGGGTTCAGCTATGAACTGTGCTGCTCCAATGACTATTTTAAATGCCGCCGTAGCTAACCAGTTGATCGAATTTAAAATTGAAGTGGATGAATTGATTGAGAAGGGGGCTAAAAAAGATGAGGCCATCTTCCGAATTCTGAGGAAATATATTATCCACTCCAGAAAGATTTTATTTGAAGGCAACGGTTATGGAGAAGAATGGAGGCAGGAGGCTGAGCGCCGTGGTCTGTCTAATGTTCTGGATGCTCCTACGGCTTTGAAGGCATATGTGGTACAAAAAAACATGGATATGCTCGGACGCCTTAAAGTCTTGTCGGAGCGCGAATTAAATGCCCGTTATGATATTCGGCTTGAATTGTTTACCAAAAAAATCCAGATTGAATCAAGAGTGTTGGGCGACCTGGCTGTAAACCATATAATTCCAACCGTAATAAAATATCAGAACCGCCTGATCGAGAATGTTAAAGGGTTAAAAGATATCCTGCCTGCCAGTGAATTTGCCGATGCAGCTAGTTATCAGCTTAATGCCATCAGGAGAATTTCCAAGCATAAGGCATTGATACTTGAGGGGGTCGAAGAAATGGTCGAAGCCAGGAAAGAAGCTAACAAGATTGAGGATGTACGCTTGCTTGCCGATGAATACAATACCAAGGTTAAACACTACCTCGATGAGATTCGTTATCATATTGACAAGCTTGAATTGATCGTGGATGATGACCTTTGGCCATTACCGAAATACCGGGAGCTGCTCTTTGCCCGTTAATTTGGTTGCATC